>DDYK01000048.1:2246-2479 GCA_002347935.1 Actinobacteria bacterium UBA2236 | reverse complement strand
GGCGCGCCTCTGCGGAGCCAGGCAAGTTCTTTGCGAATTAAGTTGTTTCGTCTAGCATCTTCTGCTCCAGCTTGTCTTGCTCTCTCAGCTTTGGCAAGAACGTATGCAGAATAGCCGCCTTCATATGACTCAACTTTGCCATCGATTACTTCCCAGATGGAATCTGATACTTCATCTAAGAACCAACGATCATGGGTGATTACGACAACAGCAAGTTCGCGGCGCTTGCGAAG
>DDYK01000048.1:652-2224 GCA_002347935.1 Actinobacteria bacterium UBA2236 | reverse complement strand
CCAACTCTTCGCTTCTCGCCTCCTGATAGTGAGGCAAAGGGGCGATCCATAATTGAGCTTTCATATCCACCAAAGAGTCCTGCAAATATCTCTCGCACGCCAGCATCACTTGCCCACTCATGAACTTTTTTTACTCCAACTACAACATCTCTAACTGTTGCCCCTGGCCCTGCGCTATCAACTTGGCTTAGCGACCCAAGTTTTGCCCAGTTAGCTCTTGTGACTCGCCCAGCATCAGGTTCTTCAAGGCCTGCCAGGATTTTAAGAAGTGTTGATTTGCCACCACCATTTCGACCAACAATGCCGATGCGTTCACCTTCAGATATTCCTAGTGAGACATCAACCAAAAGAGGGCGAATATCAAAGGCTTTTGAGACCCCTTCAATATTGATGATGTTGCGAGACATTGCGCAAGGTTAGCCAGAAAGTGTCAACCCTACTTCGATACAGTCCTCTAATGGACTTTAAGTTGATTGCAGCTGGTACTGGAATGCTCATAGTTCTTATCTACGCCTTTGGTTCAGGAATCTGGGTCTCTTCCTCACCCGGATGGTACTCATCACTAAATAGGCCGCCATGGCAGCCGCCGAGCTATGTATTTGGAATTATCTGGCCCTACAACTTTATGGTCTTAGGAATTGCTTCCTATCAAGTCTCACAATCATTAACTAAATCTGAAAACATCTTATGGCTTGTTTTCTTTGGATTAAGTGTTGCAGCTGCCCTTACCTGGGCCTATCAATTCTATGTTCCGCATAATCTCACCCTAGCTCCAATTGCTTTAACTTTATGCGCTCTTCTTACTCTCCCAGTTCTCTATCTAACATTTAAAGCAACGCTACTTATGGGACTACTTCTTGTTCCTTATCAAATCTGGGTTGCAATTGCAGCAAGCCTTGCTTGGGGATACTCCACTCGAAATTAAGCAGTTTTATCATCAAGAGTTGCAGCAGATACAACTCCAGCAGATGCTACTAATACTCCTAGGCCGATAAAGACTGAACTCGCTCCAAATGGCGCAGCAAGGGCTCCTGCTGCAAGAGGAACTAAAAACTGGCCAATTCGATTACCAAATAATCTAATTGATATTGCCATAGCTCGCTCTTGAGATGGAGTTTTCTTTGAAACTATCGACATAGTTAGTGGTTGGCCAATGCCAAGTAAAAATCCAACTATTGCCATAGCTAAACAAAGTGCAATTGAGCTATTGGCATAAATTGAAGCAAATAAGAATAGAGCTGAAAAGAAGATGCTGTAATTCATCGTCCTTGCAGATCCATAACTCCTTGTTAATCGACCTAGTAGAAATCTTGAAATCATTGCTGCTGCTGAGCGAATCGAAAGAATTGCTCCAATCACAACGGGACTTATTCCTTTCTCTGTTCCCACAAGAGGCAAAATCACTACTAAAACATCATTTGCTGCAGCCACAGATAGTGAGGTCCAGATAGCAGGTTTGATTCCAGGGCGAGAGAGAACATCTCTGGCTTTAATTGCCCCTGCTGCATCTCGCTCTTGCTGGGTTCTCACCTCTTTTATTGATTTAAAGAGAAAGAAGGGAACAAGTGATAA
>DDYK01000048.1:0-640 GCA_002347935.1 Actinobacteria bacterium UBA2236 | reverse complement strand
TCCAAGAATTGGCCCCACACTATGACCAAGTGATGTTGCAAAGGAGAAATATCCAAAGTTTTGATCCTGAAGATTCATAGCGCTTCGATTAGCAACCATTGCTTGACTTGCTGCAACATTTGAAAGATGAGCAACGCCAGCAAGAGCTGTGGCAGCAGCAATTGCAATGAAGTTATTAAGGAAAGCAAAGGCAACTCCAAGAATTATGAAGGAAAAACAACCAATAAATAGCAGCGGGATTTCGCCAAATCTTCCGACCCATCTGCCCATCGGAACTGCAATCAATAAAGGAAGCAGGGCATAAATGGAGGCTATTAGACCAATCTCATATCCAGTTGCTCCGTTTTCCAAAGCGCGATAGGTGATCATTGGGCGCATCACATAGATACTTGCTTGCGCCAGGGCAACATTTACTAGAAGAGCCCATAACCAACTATTTGTAGAACGGCTGGTCATTTTCTTAAGCCTTGACCCGCCTTACCTTTAACTAACTTCATAAGTGTAGGTGCAAATAAAACAAGAATCAGAGTCAAGTAAATAACCTTAGGTAATAACCCGCTTACTAGAATTGAATAGTCACCATTACTTAACTGAACTGCTTGCCGAAATTGAATTTCAACAACAGGACCCAGAATTACTC
>DDYK01000066.1 GCA_002347935.1 Actinobacteria bacterium UBA2236 | reverse complement strand
CATTCCAAGTGGGCAACAACTAAACATAAGAAAGCCATTATTGATTCCAGGAGAGCAAAAAATTTTGCTAAATTGATCAAGGCGATTGAGGTTTCAGCTAGAGCAGGTGGGGCTGATATTTCTGGCAATCCGACATTGTTTGACGCGATTGCAAAAGCAAAAAAGAATTCTGTGCCAGCAGACAATATTGATCGTGCAGTAAAGCGTGGAGCCGGACTTGAAACTGGCGGTAAAGAGTGGGAAACAATTATGTATGAAGGCTATGCAGCAGGCGGAGTCGCTTTATTAATCGAATGCCTATCTGATAATCGAAATCGTGCAGCGTCGGAGGTTCGTGTTGCTGTCACACGTAATGGTGGAAATATGGCAGATCCAGGATCAGTTTCCTACCTGTTTAATCGCAAAGGAGTTTTAATAGTTTCAAAACAAAGCGGGAAGGTCACTGAGGATAAACTTCTAGAGGTAGTGCTAGATGCTGGCGCTGAAGAGGTAAATGATCTTGGTGATTCATTTGAAATAGTTTCTGCTCCCTCTGATTTAGTTTCGGTGCGTACCTCATTACAAAAATCAGGTATTGATTATGATTCAGCGGAGACTTCATTTTTACCTACTATGTCTATTCCGATAGATGGTGAAACAGCAAAAAAGGTTTTTGAATTAATAGAGGCAATTGAAGAGCTAGATGATGTGCAAAACGTTTATGGTAATTTTGATGTTTCAGATGAGGTAATGGCGAGCCTGTCATAACACTCTCTTGGCTGGCTAATAGGCTTGGCTAATGCGCGTTCTTGGTGTTGACCCCGGTCTTACGCGCTGCGGCATTGGGGTGGTTGAAAAAGTCGGAGTTAAGGATCTTAAGTTAGTTGCCTGCGGAGTGATTCAAACTGATATCGATGCCCCCCTTGAGGAGCGATTGATGAACTTAAGTGGTGAACTTGAGGATTGGATAAATCGTTATAAGCCAGATGTGATTGCCGTGGAGCGAGTTTTTTCAAAGCTCAATGTAAGAACCGCTATGGCCACAGGGCAGGCAGCTGGAGTGGCACTTCTTCTTGCAGCAAAGGCAGGGCTTCCTATTGCCATGCATACCCCAAGTGAGGTTAAAGCCGCTGTCTCAGGATCTGGCAGAGCAGACAAAAAGCAGGTGGCAGCGATGGTGGTTCGAATTCTAAAATTAAAAGAAGCACCGAAACCAGTAGATACTACCGATGCTTTAGCTCTGGCTATCTGCAATCATTGGCGAGGAACAGGTGCAAAGAAGTTGGCAACTGCAACTGCTAAGGAAAAAAGCCGTTTAAAACGTTTAAAATCGGAGCCAAGATCTAGAAAGGCTAAGAAATAGATGATTGCCTTTATGACAGGCACTATATTTGAGATTCGTCTAAATCGAATCATTCTCATTGTCAATGGAATTGGGTATGAAGTAATTGTGGCCCCAGATGTTGCCTCTGAATCTAGAGTCGGAGGTGAGATATCACTGCATACCTCTTTAGTTGTAAGGGAGGATTCCTGGAGTCTTTACGGATTTCTATCTCAAGGTGCAAAGAGCCTATTTGAAGAGTTGCAATCTGTTACTGGAATAGGACCAAAAGTTGCTAGTGCGCTCCTTGCAGTTTATGGCCCAGACGCGCTACGAAACATCATTGCATCGCAAGATAATGAAGCTTTAGAGAGAGTTCCTGGAATTGGCAAGAAGGTTGCGTCACGAATTCTGCTTGAATTGAAAGAAAAGTTTGGCGCAAGTTATAAATCAAAATCTGCCCTTAGCGGGCCTTGGCGAGGCCAAGTAATTGGAGCGCTAACTGGTCTTGGCTATTCGCAAAAAGAAGCAGAAAGTGCGCTAGATCAAGTTCTGGGTAACTTTGGAAGAGTTCCAACAAGTGATGACACCCCTGAAATGCTAAAACTGGCCTTGGCACAATCGCGACAGAAGGGATAGTCAGTGGCCGAAGAGATTATGAGCAGTTCACTGACTCCTGAGGAAATTAGCGCAGAGCAAGCTCTAAGGCCGCAGACCTTAAGAGATTTTGTTGGCCAAAAACGGGTAAAAGATCAAGTTGATCTCCTGCTTCGAGCAGCCAGAGAGCGCGGCGCGCCAGCTGATCACATTCTTTTCTCAGGCCCTCCTGGCCTTGGCAAAACGACTCTTGCAATGATTGTGGCAAGTGAGATGGATTCACCAATCAGGATTACAAGTGGTCCAGCAATTACCCATGCAGGAGATCTTGCATCAATACTCTCATCACTTGTCGAGGGAGAGGTTTTATTTCTCGATGAAATCCATCGCATGGCAAGGCCGGCAGAGGAGATGCTTTATATGGCGATGGAAGATTTCCGAGTTGATGTAGTTGTTGGAAAAGGACCAGGTGCTACCGCAATTCCACTAACGCTGCCACATTTCACCTTAGTTGGTGCCACAACTAGAGCAGGTCTTCTTCCAGGACCGCTACGGGATCGCTTTGGTTTTACCGCTCATTTAGATTTTTATGACGAGACAGACATTGCAGATATCGTTGCTCGAAGCTCCTCACTTCTAGATGTAGAAATTAGTAAGGATTCAATTTCAGAGCTCGGAAAACGCTCGCGAGGTACACCGCGAATTGCAAATCGTCTTCTTCGTCGAGTCCGGGATTATGCTCAGGTCCACGGTGATGGAATTATCAATCTTGAAATAACTAATTCTGCTCTTAATATGTATGAAGTTGATGAGATTGGTCTTGATCGATTAGATAAAGCAATTCTTCGAGTATTGATAGAGCAGTTCAATGGTGGACCGGTTGGCCTTGGCACGCTAGCAATGGCCGTGGGTGAGGAGCGCGAAACCGTTGAATCTGTGGCTGAGCCATTTTTAGTCCGTTCTGGATTTATCTCAAGATCTCCACGCGGAAGAACTGCCACCCCAGCAGCTTGGCGCCATCTTGGCAAGAAAGCTCCTGAGGTTGCGATGGGGCTTTTCGACAGTGAGGAGCTTGAGCCCTAGACTTTCCCCTCATGTCTTACGGAAATTCACAACGTAACTCTGGCGAGATTAAAAAGCCCCGCCCAGCTAGAACCTTAACTCTTACCGTTTTAACCACCCTCATTCTCTACGGCGTTGCCTTTGCCATTGGCGCAACCTCAATCAATTTAGGTCTGGACCTCAGAGGTGGAACAAGTGTGACTTTGCAACCGAGACTTCAGGGTGGGCAGAGCGGGGAGATTACCGGTGAATCTATTGATCAAGCTGTCTCCATCATCCGTCAGCGCGTTAACTCACTGGGCGTTGTTGAGGCCGAGGTAACTGCAGAGGGAACCGGCAATAGCAGGCAAATTGTTATCTCAGTTCCAGGTGAGACCGGAAGACGTGTTGTTGATCTAGTTGGCCAAACTGCAGAACTTAGATTTAGGCAAGTATTGCTGGTCGCAGGAGCGATACCAACCCCAGATGATGGCGCTCTTCTTGAGGGCTCGACGCTAAGCCCCGATCAAGCTGCAGCATTCAAAGCCCTTGATTGCACAAAAGCAGAATCAACTCTTGGTAGCGGTGGCGATGATGCTAATTCTGTAATTATTACATGCGATAGGCAAGGCGCTGGGCGATATATCCTTGCTCCAGCACAAGTTGTTGGTAGTGATATAAAAGGTGCAACTGCTGCAATTGATCAGCAGAGCGCAAGTGGATGGTTTGTTTCACTTGATTTCACAGGAGATGGATCTCGTAAATTTGGAGAACTAACTCAGAGCGTTGTTAATCTTCCAGAGCCACAGAATCAAGTAGCCATTGTCCTTGATGGCGTTGTCGTCTCTGCTCCAAGAATTAACGAAGCTATTTTAGGCGGTAGTGCGCAGATAACTGGAAGCTTTAGCCAACTCGAAGCACAAGATTTAGCAAATGTATTGAAATATGGATCACTGCCTCTTGCCTTTGATCGCGGAGAGGTTCAGCAAATCTCGCCAACACTTGGAAATGACCAACTGCAGGCAGGCTTAATTGCCGGTGGCCTTGGATTGCTTTTAGTGATGCTCTATTCAATATTTTATTACCGAGCCCTAGGTTTTATCGTTGTTGGCTCTCTGATTATTGCCGCAGCGCAACTGGTGATTCTCTTCCTACTCTTGGGTGAGTGGATCGGATTTACGCTTACTCTTGCAGCCGTTGCTGGAGCTATTGTGGCGATAGGAATTACTGCAGACTCCTTTATCGTCTACTTTGAACGTATTAGAGATGAGATGCGCGAGGGTAAACCGCTTCGAGTGGCCGTCGAGACAGGTTGGCTCAGAGCCCGTCGCACCATAATTGTTGCAGACCTAGTCTCAATAATCTCAGCTGTAATTCTCTATATCGTTTCGGTTGGAAGCGTTCGTGGTTTTGCCTTCACTCTCGGATTAACAACTCTAGTTGACTTGGTAGTGATCTTCCTATTTACCAAGCCACTTGTAACGCTCCTTGCTAGAAATAAGTACTTCCAAAATGGGGGCAAGTACTCTGGAGTATCGCCGCGCAGTATTGGAGTTGCAAGTCCAACTCTTGAGAGCAAAGGAGCGTAAGTCATGAAAATAACTGGACTTGGCGGAAGGCTCTATCGCGGCGAGACATCAATGAATGTCATTCGCGCACGAAAGAAGTGGTATGCAGTTAGTGCTATTTTTATGGCTCTCTCTGTATTCGCACTCGGCGCGCAAGGTTTGCGACTTGGAATTGAATTTGAGGGAGGATCAGCATTTGTTGTCTCCACCTCTACCGGAACAGTTGAGCAGGCAAGGCAGGCAGTTTCAGAGGCTGGATATAGAGACAATGCAATTATACAAACTCTAGGCGAGGAGAAGATTCGCATCCAAACCGGCGTGCTTGAACCCCTCCAATCTAATGCAATTCAAGATGCTTTGGCTGCGAAGTTTGGTGTCTCAGTCGAGTCAATTGATACTCAAAACGTAGGACCTTCTTGGGGTGAGGAGATTTCAAAGAAGGCGCTACAAGGACTCATTGCATTTCTTATTTGTATCATGATTTATCTCGCTCTAACCTTTGAGCCAAAGATGGCGGTAGCAGCGGTAGTTGCTCTAATACATGATGTTCTTATCACCGTTGGCCTCTATGCATTTATCGGCTTTGAAGTAACGCCGGCAACAGTGATTGGCTTCTTAACAATTTTGGGCTATTCCCTCTATGACACCGTGGTGGTATTTGACAAGATTCGAGAGAACACAAAAGGCATTACTAGCACTGGAAAATCTACCTACTCTGATGCAACAAATCTTGCGGTGAATCAGACATTTGTTCGCTCTCTTAATACCTCACTCATTGCGCTCCTTCCTGTTGCAGCAATTCTCTTTGTTGGAGCAGGCCTACTTGGCGCTGGCACTTTAAAAGATCTTGCACTAGCTCTCTTTATCGGCCTTATCGCGGGAACATATTCATCGATTTTTATCGCCCCTCCAGTTCTTGCCTCTCTTCGTGAGCGTGAGCCAGCTATGAAGGCGTTAAGCGTGCGTGTAGCTGCAAGGGGAGGAAGCACAGCAAGCCCGCTTCTCTCCAATCGAAAGGGAAAGAAGAATAAGCGAAATAAAT
>DDYK01000054.1 GCA_002347935.1 Actinobacteria bacterium UBA2236 | reverse complement strand
CGCCTACGCCTTGGCGTATTGCGCATAGCCCTTCTCTTCAAGCCGATCAGCAAGCTCTGGCCCGCCCTCTTCAACGATCTTTCCGCCAGCAAAGACGTGAACAAAGTCTGGCTTTATATAGCGAAGAATTCTGGTGTAGTGAGTAATTAACATGATTCCTAGGTTCTGCTCACTTTTAACGCGATTTACTCCCTCAGAGACAATTCTTAGCGCATCAACATCAAGGCCGGAATCTGTCTCATCCAAGATGGCAATCTTTGGCTTGAGTAGCTCCATCTGCAAAATCTCATGGCGCTTCTTCTCTCCACCTGAGAATCCCTCATTAACGCTGCGCTCTGAAAAAGCGGGATCGATAGATAGTTTGCTCATCGCTTCTTTTACTTCTCCAACCCAAGTTCTTACCTTTGGTGCCTCGCCGCGAAGAGCCGTTGCTGCAGTTCTTAAAAAGTTTGAAACAGATACCCCTGGAACCTCAACCGGATATTGCATCGCAAGAAAGAGCCCTGCCTTTGCTCGCTCATCAACGCTCATTTCAAGGACATCAACGCCATCAAGTGTTACTGATCCACCAGTCACGCTGTACTTTGGATGACCTGCAATGGAATATGCAAGCGTTGACTTGCCAGAACCGTTAGGGCCCATAATTGCATGGACCTCACCAGAGTTGATTGTTAGATCAACCCCACGGAGAATCTCAATAGCTCCACTCTCGCCCTCAACGCTAACTTGAAGACCTTTGATTACTAGTTGTGCCATCGCGACTTACTCCTTAACGTTATTTATTCTTTGAAATCGTGACAGTATCTCCATCACGAACTACTGAATATGTTTCAATTGCTTCAAAAGCAGGCGGAGTTAAAACTTCTCCACTTCTTAAATCAAACTCTGCTCCATGGAGCCAACACTCAATTTTGTAATCCTTAATATCTCCTTCAGAGAGGGATGCCTCGGCATGGCTACAGATATCAGCGACTGCAAAGACTTCATCGCCAATTCTTGCCACACAGACATCCTCTGAACCAAGTGTGAACTTAACCGGCTTTGATTCTTGCAGTTGAGCTATTTTTATCTCGATAGATTCCATTTATGCCCCAAGTGTTTCTAGCTGGCTATCAATTTTTGACATTAAACGCTCTTGAATTACCTCATCACCAATCTTGTCGATAATTTCAGTAAAGAAGCCTCTAATAACTAAGCGCCGTGCCTCATTCATCGGAATGCCGCGAGACATGAGATAAAACAGTTGCTCATCATCAAAGCGCCCCGTAGTGCTGGCATGGCCCGCTCCCACAATCTCACCAGTTTCAATCTCTAGGTTAGGAACTGAATCTGCTCTAGCTCCATCTGAGAGAAGCAAATTCTTATTTAATTCATAGGTATCGGTTCCTTCAGCGTTCTGCCTAATAAAGACATCGCCAATCCAAACTGTTCTTGCTCCATCTCCAGCAAGAACTCCCTTGTAATTCACTCGAGACTTAGCTCTTGGTATGCCGTGATCAACAAAGACTCGATGCTCTAAATGCTGGCCATCAGTTGCAAAATAAACTCCCCAGAGCTCAGCAGAGCTGCCCTGATCTGAGTATTCAACTGTTGGCAAGAGGCGAACTAGCGAGCCACCAATAGTGACGGTGATGGATTTGAAATTTGCATCTCTTCCAATAATTGCATGGTGGCGCCCCATGTGAACCGCCTTTGGTCCCCACTCCTGCAAAGTAATAAATGTCAGATTAGCTCCAGCTTCAACCCTGATTTCAATTTCTTCACCGATAATTCCATCACCAGTATTTTCAACGATCACACTAGCTTTGCTATGAGCCCCTGCAGTAATGACAGTTCTTGAAAATTCACCGCTACTTCCAACGTTGCGCTTTAGCAGGATTGGTTCGTTAATAACTGCTTCATTGTCAATTTTTAAATGAAGAACTTCAGTAACTTCGCTCCTTAGGCGCTGAACAATCGCATCAGTAGTTGTTGATTTCGCTGGAATATCGCTTGCCTTAACAGTTGAGATATTAAAACCAGCACTAGCGCTTCCAAATAATTCAATTGAAATTCGATCAATAACGCTAACTGCAGGATCATGAAGGCCGGCAATGCGCTTTAAGGGAGTAAAGCGCCAAGCCTCCTCACGCCCAGTTGGTGTTAAGTAATTAGTTGGAAGAACGCTGCTCATTAACCGACCGAACCTTCCATCTGCATCTCAATTAAGCGGTTAAGTTCAAGGGCATATTCCATTGGAAGCTCTCTTGCGATTGGCTCAATAAAGCCTCTAACAATCATCGCCATAGCCTCATCTTCTTCTAGTCCGCGAGACATTAGATAGAAGAGTTGGTCATCGCTAATTTTTGAAACAGTTGCCTCATGTCCCATCGTCACATCATCTTCACGGACATCAACATAGGGATAAGTATCCGAGCGAGAGATTGTGTCAATTAGAAGAGCGTCACATTTCACAGTGCTCTTTGAGTGATGTGCTCCCTCTTTTACCTGCACCAATCCACGATAGCTAGTTCTTCCCCCGCCACGTGCAACTGATTTTGAGATAATTGTTGATGAGGTATGTGGCGCAGCATGAACCATCTTGGCTCCTGCATCTTGGTGTTGTCCTTCTCCAGCAAAAGCAATTGAAAGAGTCTCGCCCTTTGAATGCTCGCCCATAAGAAATACAGCTGG
>DDYK01000002.1:1260-7484 GCA_002347935.1 Actinobacteria bacterium UBA2236 | reverse complement strand
CACATTCAATTTCTGCTGGCCTTGATTATCCAGGAGTCGGCCCGGAGCACGCATACCTGCATGACATAGGACGAGCTGAATATCGAGCAATCACCGATGATCAAGCGATGCATGCTTTCTCACTACTTTCGCAAAGCGAAGGAATAATTCCTGCGATAGAGACGGCGCACGCTCTAGCCGGGGCACTTCAGGTAGGAAATGAATTGGGAAGTGGAGCCATTCTTCTTATAAACCTTTCAGGGCGCGGCGATAAAGATGTACAAACAGCTGCTCAATACTTTGGGATTCCACTTTAGGATTGAGACAAAAAATGAATAGTGAAAGCTTGGAGCAGGTCTTTGCGCGAGCTAAGAGTGAGAATCGGGCAGCATTAATAGCCTATATGCCAGCGGGATTTCCAACCCTCAAGGAATCTAAGGATTTAATCAGAGCTCTCATTGCTGGCGGAGTGGATATTGTCGAAGTTGGTTTTGCATATAGCGATCCAGTGATGGATGGACTGATAATTCAGGAAGCCGCCGAGATTGCTCTACGAAACCAAACTGGAGCTAAAGAAGTTTTGGAAGTCGTTTCTAGCGTTAGCGTTCCAACACTGGTTATGTCTTATTGGAATCCTATTGAGCGATATGGAGTTAAGCAATTCACAGCCGACCTTGCTAGCGCTGGAGGAGTTGGAGTTATCACGCCAGATTTAACTATTGAGGAATCTAATGAGTGGATTGAAGAGACAGAGAGAAATGACTTGTCTCGCGTCTATGTGGTTGCTCCGAGCACAGATGATTCAAGATTGGTTAAGGTTGCAGCTCGATGCTCAGGCTTTGTTTACGCAGCAAGTCTTATGGGAGTAACTGGTGCTAGAAATTCTCTCTCAGAGGCCGCTACTGAATTAGTCGGAAGGCTTCGCAAGGTCACAAACCTTCCAATTGCCGTAGGACTTGGAGTCTCAACTGCTGAGCAGGCTGCCAGTGTTGCAAAATTTGCTGACGGGGTTATTGTGGGCTCAGCATTTATTAAGTTAGTACTCGAAGCTGCCGATATCACCCAAGCATGTAAAAGTGTTACTTTGCTAGCTCAGCAGTTGTCAGCAGGTGTCAGACAGGGCCAAGTCGTCTAGTTTGTTGAATTTGGTTTAGACTTGAGGTCTTAGATACTTCAAAAAATCCAAAGGAGTAAAAAATAGTGCCAAAAGAACCGCGCCAAAGAAAAGTAAGCAACTCTGCGAAATCTGGAGATACGGTTACTAGAAACATCGTGATTGGCATGATTGCACTTGTAGTCTTATCTGGAGTTATTTTCACTATTTTGGATAAGCGATCTGGTTCTAGCGTTGCACTACCTGCATCAATTGAGAGCATTTCAACTGCTAATAATGGTGAACCTCTAATTCCAACGATTACTCCTGAGGCAGATTATGGTGTGGTCTTTAATGCCGATAACCCACTTAAAATAGATGTTTGGGAAGATTTCCAATGCCCATATTGCAAGTACTTTGAAGATGCGATGGGAGAGTACCTAGAGACTCTGATTAGAGGCAAGCAAGCAGAAGTCACCTACCACATGGCTTCATTTTTGGGTCAAGAGTCAGTTCGTGCCTCAAATGCTGCAAACTGCGCAGTACCTGAGGGAAGATTTATCGAGTATCACCGAGCACTTTTTGACATCCAAGGTGGAGAGAACAGCGGTCTATTTTCTAATAAAAATCTAGTAGAGATCGGCACGCGCCTTGGAATTACTAGCGAGAGCTTTGCCAACTGCGTCAATAATAATGAATCAGGTGATGCAGTTGAAAATGTCGCATCGTCAATGAAGAAGAATGGCGTTGAAGGAACTCCTACAATTTTCATTAACGGCAAGCCGTGGAATCGCACCACCTCTGAATTTAAACTAGATGAGTTTAAGGCGGCGGTCGAAGCAGCAAAATCGTGATATTTGCTGCGATCCCATCTCCAACTCAATCTCAAGTAGAGATTGGACCGCTAACTTTTCACTTCTATGCCCTAAGCATAATTGCTGGAATCCTGGCTGCGGTTTATATTGGAAATAGAAGATATGTCGCACTTGGTGGCAGAACTGGTGTAGTTAGCGATGTTGCAATTTATGCGGTTCCATTTGGAATTATTGGTGGTCGCCTCTATCACGTGATTTCCTCACCCCAAGCATATTTTGGAGCTAATGGCGATCCAGTCAGCGCTCTCTATATCTGGAAAGGTGGACTAGGAATCTGGGGCGCAATTTCTTTGGGACTTCTTGGCGCCTACATTGGATATCGCCGGAATAAATCTCGTGGCGATATTTCCTTTGCAAGTTTTGCTGATGCACTCGCTCCTGGGCTATTAATAGCCCAAGGCCTTGGACGTTGGGGAAATTGGTTTAATAAGGAACTCTTTGGGCGTGAGCTGAATGCCCCTTGGGCCCTTGAGATTCCAGCTGCCTATCGCCCCATTGGATACTCAAGCGTTGAAACTTTTCATCCAGTCTTTTTATATGAATCCATCTGGTGCTTCATTGCCGCCTTCATTCTGATAAGGCTTGGAAGAAGTAGGAAGCTGGCTCCAGGTTCAATGTTTGCCCTATATGTCTCGCTTTACTGTGTAGCCAGAGCCCTGATTGAGACAATTAGAATTGATGAAGCAAATTTAATTTTTGGAGTAAGACTCAATGTTTGGACGAGCGTAATCCTACTTTTCGCCTCTCTTATCTACTTGCGTCAGAATCAATTACCGAAAGATTCGAGTGTAAAGTAGGGCTGTGAGCAAATCTAATCTAGAGCTTAGAAACTCTGAGCATCGAACTCATCGAGCAGGCTGGCTTAGAGCGGCTGTATTAGGCGTTAATGATGGATTAGTTTCAACTGCAGCTTTAATGATTGGAGTTGTCTCCGCACAAAAAAATGACTTTGTAGTAACTGTTGGGCTGGCGGGAATTGCAGCTGGGGCGATGTCGATGGCAGTTGGTGAATATGTCTCCGTTAAATCGCAGAACGATATTGAAGAGTCAGATCGAATCTTAGAAATAGAGCATCACAGAATTGATCCTGAAGGCGAACTTGAGGAGTTGACTCAGATCTATCAATCAAGAGGTCTATCCAGAGTAACTGCCGAAAAAGTGGCTCAAGAACTTCATGCCCATGATGCGCTAGGAGCTCACCTTCGTGATGAGTTGGGCCAATATGAGTTAACTAAGGCTCGGCCAGTTCAGGCAGCCTTTGCCTCTGCTATTAGCTTTGCATTTGGAGGGGCCCTTCCACTTATTGGCGCACTCTCTCCAAGTCTTGGCGGAAAAGCCGTTTCAATTGTAGGAATTACATTCCTTGGCCTGCTCATTGCAGGAGTTATCAGCGCAAAGACTTCAGGTTCAGCGCTAGGCAGACCAACCCTTCGCATACTCCTCGGTGGCGCTCTGGGAATGGCGATAACAGCATCAGTAGGTCAGATTGCTCATATCTCTGGGCTCTAGCCAGCGCCAAAAAAGCTAGTTCTTGATAGATTAACGCCCCTCTAAGGGCCGTCGTTGTCCCAGTAACTTCGAGAAATAAAGAATAGATAGAGTCGAAGTAAACCAATTTTTCTCTGGGAGTGATAAGTGGTCTTCTCATCTCTACCGAAGGCAGTAGGTCTCTACGACCCTGCCAATGAGCATGATGCTTGCGGTGTTGCGATGGTGGCTACCCTTAATAAAGTCGCAACTCACGAAATAATTGCCAAAGGATTAATTGCCTTAAGAAATTTAGAACATCGCGGCGCATCTGGCTCTGAAGTCAATAGCGGCGATGGGGCTGGAATTCTAATCTGTATTCCCGATCAATTTTTCCGCGAAGTTCTCCCATTCGAGTTGCCATTGCCCCTTAGTTATGCGGCAGGAGTTGCATTCTTACCAAAGGATTTTGCAAATAAGTCTCGGATTGAGCAGATTGCAGGCGAGGAGAATCTTAAAGTTCTTGGTTGGCGCAAGCTACCGATTAACGCAACATCCCTTGGAGCAACAGCCTTATCAGTGATGCCAGACTTTGAACAACTATTTATCTCATCAGATGATGGCGTTAGTGATTTAGACTTAGATCGAAGAGCATTCTGCTTTAGAAAAAGAGTTGAACATGAACTCTCGATTTACTTTCCTTCCTTATCAAGTAGAACGATTGTTTATAAGGGCATGCTTACGACCGGACAATTAGAAGAGTTCTTTCCTGATCTTTCAGATTCTCGATTGGTTTCACCTCTTGCTCTAGTTCACTCAAGATTTTCTACCAACACTTTTCCATCTTGGCCACTTGCCCATCCCTATCGATTCATCGCACATAATGGTGAGATAAATACGGTTAGGGGAAATCGCAATTGGATGGCAGCTCGCGAAGCGCTATTAGAAAGTGAGCTGATTCCTGGCGACTTATCTAGGCTATTTCCAATTGTTGATCCCTCAGGTAGTGACTCTGCCTCCTTTGATGAGGTATTGGAACTGCTCTATCTTGGGGGGCGCAGTCTGGCCCACTCTATTCTTATGATGATTCCTGAGGCTTGGGAAAATCATGAAACGATGCCAGAGAAGTTAAAGGACTTTTATCGTTTCCATGCCTCGCTTATGGAACCATGGGATGGACCAGCTTGTGTCACATTCACTGATGGAAAGCAGATTGGCGCAGTTTTGGATCGAAATGGATTACGCCCATCACGCTACTGGGTGACAGACGATGGCTTAGTAGTTCTTGCAAGTGAAGTGGGAGTGCTTGATATTCCACAAGAAAAAGTAATTCGAAAGGGAAGACTTCAGCCAGGCCGAATGTTCCTAGTTGATATTCAATCTGGACGAATCATTGAGGATGAGGAGATTAAAGAGAGTCTTGCAAATAACGCGCCTTATGGCGAGTGGCTCCATGCAGGAATTGTGCGACTTTCAGAATTGCCAGCAAGAGAGCACATTATTTATCCGCACTCATCTGTTTTAAGAAGACAGCGTGCGTTTGGTTATACCGAAGAAGAGTTAAGAATAATCATCACTCCCATGGCCAAGAGTGGAATTGAACCAATAGGTTCTATGGGAACCGATACTCCCATTGCAGCGCTTTCGGCTAAGCCACGTCTTTTGTTTGATTACTTCTCACAACTTTTTGCTCAGGTAACCAATCCACCACTTGATGCCATACGAGAGGAGCTAGTTACCTCACTTGGTGGATCCATTGGTCCAGAACATAATCTTCTAGATCCAGGTCCAGCATCGTGCAGACAGATTTCGTTAGCTTTTCCAGTGATTGACAATGATGAACTTGCAAAAATAATTAACGTTAACGCTGACAATAATCATCCAGGGCTCTCTACCTATGTAATTCGCGGCCTCTTTCCAATCTCTCAAGGGGGCCAGGGATTGCAAGAGAGAATCGAACAGATTCGAGCAGAGGTTTCTGAAGCAATATCTAAAGGATCTCGAATAATCGTTCTCTCCGATCGTGATGGTGATGCAGAAAATGCACCAATTCCATCTCTTCTTCTGACCTCTGCTGTGCATCACCACTTAATTCGTGAAAAGACTAGAACCAAAGTTGGTTTAGTCGTTGAAAGTGGTGAGGTAAGAGAAGTTCATCATGTTGCGCTTTTGATTGGATATGGCGCAGCTGCTGTTAATCCTTATCTTGCGATGGAGAGCGCAGAAGATTTAGTCTTAACAGGAGTAATTACTGGGATTACACCAGAGAAGGCAGTTAAGAATCTAATTAAGTCGTTGGGCAAAGGCGTGTTGAAAGTTATGTCCAAGATGGGAATATCAACCATTGCTTCCTACACCGGAGCTCAAGTTTTTGAAGCAATCGGATTGTCGCAAAGCCTAGTTAATGAATACTTTGTTGGAACAACCTCGCGCCTTGGCGGGGTGAATCTTGAGGTAATTGCGCAAGAAACAATTGCGCGCCATCACATCGCCTATCCACCTGGGGGAGAAGTTCCAGGTACTAAGCGCCTTCCAAGTGGCGGGGAGTATCAATGGAGGAGGGATGGCGAACCACATCTTTTCGATCCAGAGACTGTCTTTGCTCTCCAACATGCCACACGATCAAAGCGCTATGACATTTTTCAGCGATATACCAAACGCGTCGATGATCAATCCAAATCTTTGATGACGCTTCGAGGACTCTTCTCATTCAAGCAAGGCCTAAGAACCCCGGTATCAATAGATGAGGTTGAACCAATTTCAGAAATTGTTAAGCGGTTTTCAACCGGAGCAATGTCTTATGGCTCAAT
>DDYK01000002.1:609-1190 GCA_002347935.1 Actinobacteria bacterium UBA2236 | reverse complement strand
GATTCAAAAAGATCTGCTATCAAACAAGTTGCTTCGGGAAGATTTGGAGTAACTAGCGAATACTTAGTTAATGCCGATGATATTCAGATAAAGATGGCGCAAGGTGCTAAGCCTGGTGAGGGTGGTCAGCTGCCTGGAAATAAGATTTATCCCTGGATTGCAAAGGTGCGCTACTCAACTCCCGGTGTTGGGTTAATCTCTCCGCCGCCCCATCACGATATTTACTCGATTGAAGATTTGGCTCAGTTAATCCATGACTTAAAGAATGCCAATAACAGAGCTCGTATTCACGTAAAACTCGTTGCTGAAGTTGGTGTGGGCACCGTGGCAGCAGGGGTGAGCAAGGCGCATGCCGATGTAGTTTTAATCTCTGGTCATGATGGTGGAACTGGTGCATCTCCGCTAACTTCTCTTAAACATGCTGGTGCGCCATGGGAGCTTGGTCTTGCTGAAACGCAACAAACACTAATGCTAAATGGCCTTAGAGATCGCATCGTGGTTCAAACTGATGGACAGATGAAGACAGGAAGGGATGTAGTTATTGCCGCTCTCCTTGGCGCAGAGGAATTTGGTTTTGCTAC
>DDYK01000002.1:452-601 GCA_002347935.1 Actinobacteria bacterium UBA2236 | reverse complement strand
CGCTTTACTGGAAAGCCAGAATTCGTTGAAACTTTCTTTGAATACATTGCTCAGGAGGTAAGAGAGATTCTTGCAAGCCTAGGTTTTAGAAGTCTTAGCGAAGCAGTCGGCGCAGTTGAAAGTTTAGAAACTTCTGCTGCAGTGGAGCA
>DDYK01000002.1:0-404 GCA_002347935.1 Actinobacteria bacterium UBA2236 | reverse complement strand
GATCATGGGCTTGAAGCTGCTCTAGATAATGAGCTAATAAAACTCTCACAGAGCGCCTTACAAAGTAAGTCTCCAATCAAATTGCAGATGAAGATTAGAAATGGTAATCGAACAGTTGGAACAATGCTGGGTTCTGAAATTACTAGAAAATATGGCGGTAAAGGCCTTGCCGATGACACAATTGATATCACCTTCCATGGCTCAGCAGGTCAATCGCTTGGAGCATTTATTCCACGCGGACTTACTCTTCGTCTCTATGGAGATACCAATGATTATCTTGGAAAGGGTCTA
The DNA here is from genome assembly GCA_002347935.1 of Actinobacteria bacterium UBA2236. GTDB lineage: Bacteria > Actinomycetota > Actinomycetes > Nanopelagicales > Nanopelagicaceae > MAG-120802. The sequence continues at coordinate 113 of DDYK01000002.1, read as the reverse complement.
TCTGGCGGGAGAGTAATTCTGCGCCCTGATGAGAAGGCAAAGTTTGCCTCCCATGAAAATGTAATTGCTGGAAACGTTATTGGCTATGGCGCTACTCAAGGGGAAATATTTGT
>DDYK01000052.1:917-4161 GCA_002347935.1 Actinobacteria bacterium UBA2236 | reverse complement strand
CACGCTCTGATAAGGCGACATCGGTTGCTGAATTGGTTGAAGACTTTAAGTCTGCCGATGCAACAGTTGTTACCGAGTATCGCGGTCTAACCGTGACTGCAATTAAAGAGCTACGTCGCTCACTTGGTGTTGGCACTAAATATAAAGTTGCTAAAAACACCTTGGTAAAGATTGCTGCAAAGCAGGCTGGAGTAGAGGTCGCTGACTCACTACTAACTGGCCCAACTGCTGTTGCCTTCGTTCAAGGCGATTCAGTTGCAGCTGCAAAGAGCTTAAAGAATTTCCAGAAGGAAAATCCATTCTTAATTATTAAGGGTGGAATCTTTGAAGGAAAAGCAGTAACAACAGCTGAAATCATGAAACTTGCCGATCTTGAATCGCGCGAAGTTCTCTTGGCCAAGCTTGCTGGCGCTATGAAGGCATCTATGGCAAAAGCCGCTAGAGCATTTGATGCGCTGCGTATTAAGAGAGAAGCTGAATCTGGAGCACCTGCTGCGCCAGAGCAGGCTGCCCCCGCTGCAGAAGCAGCAATAGTTGCAGAGGCAACAACTGAGGAAGTTGTAGCCGAAGCAGCGCCAGTTGTTGAAGCAACAAACGAGGAAGTTGTTGCTCAGGCAGCGCCAGAGACTTCTGCGCCAGTAGAACCAACAGAGAACGCTTAAAGAAAAGGAAATACGAAAATGGCAAAACTAAGTAGCACAGACCTATTAGCTCAATTCAAAGAGATGACTCTGGTTGAGCTCTCAGATTTCGTAAAGGCATTTGAGACTGAATTCGATGTTACTGCCGCAGCGCCAGTTGCTGTTGCAGCAGCAGGCGGGGCAGCAGGCGGGGCAGAAGCTGCCGCAGCTCAAGATGAATTCACAGTAGTAATTGAAGAAGCCGGTTCACAGAAGATCGCGGTGATTAAGGAAGTTCGCGCCCTTAACTCAAGCCTCGGTCTAAAGGAAGCAAAGGATCTAGTCGATTCAGCTCCAGCCACCGTGCTTGAAAAAGCTGATAAGGCAACAGCTGATAAGGCAAAGGCCGCCCTTGAGGCAGCTGGCGCAAAGGTCAGCATCAAGTAAGGTCAGCTTAGAAATTAAGAAAGCCCCGTCATTTTGGCGGGGCTTTTTTAATTCTCTCTCGAGCTAAGTCATAAGCCTGCGACTTATCACGTCTACCAACCGAGATAACTAAAACCACCACTTCTTTATCTAAGACTTGATAGACCAAACGATATCCAGAGTCAGAGAGCTTGATTTTGTAGAGCCCAATCAATTTTCCGTGCAATTGAGCTGAGGCAATCTTGGGATCTTCTAGACGTTTTTCGAGTTTTCTAGCCAGAGGGATCTTGATTGATTTATCTAGCTCGTTCCATTCATCCAGCGCCTCAGATAGGAATCTGAGTTGATACTTCACTTAATAAGATCTTCAATTGTGACTTGAATAGATTTGCTCTTACCTGATTTGAGATCAGATAACCGCTTGGCAAGAAGTGGAGTAATTTCAAGCTCCCAGAGCTGCTCGAGAAGTTCTTCATAGGCTGAAGGGGAGATGACATAAAAGCTCGGTTTGTTATTAGTTAGAACAGCTAGGGGCTCACCATTAGCCTCGGCAACAATTTCATTTGGCGCTCGCTTGAACTCAGATATTGCCACTGCTCTCTTACTTAAGATTTTCTCCATTTGCCTACCCTCCATTAATTAGGGGTAAATTTAGCACTAAATTTAGTTAGGTGCTATTTGCCTCCGCCCTTGATATACGCCCCTGAATTAGACAGCGGCGTGTCGCAAGGGCTATCCTGCCCCCTCGCTCAAAATTCAAAGGTCAGGCATATAGCGGCTGAGGCCTTTCGTTTGCTGTGCGAGAACGAAGAGATTTAACAGTTACTAAAAAACTTAAAGAAGTAGTGACTAACTTTGGAAGGAAAACTCTTGGCCGCGAAAACGAAATCAACAGCTCCTAACCGCATCTCTTTCGCCAAGATCCGCGAACCACAAGAAGTTCCAAATCTACTAGCTCTGCAAATCGAGAGCTTTGATTGGTTACTTGGAAATGATGCTTGGCGCGCGAGACTTGGCAAGAATGAAAGACCAGATCGAGGAGAAATTCCTAAGACTTCTGGACTTGAAGAAATATTTGAAGAGATTTCACCAATTGAAGATTTCCAAGGCTCGATGTCACTCTCCTTCCGTGATCATCGCTTTGAACCTTCCAAATACACAATTGCAGAGTGCAAAGAGCGTGACATTACCTACGCCGCTCCACTATTTGTTACCGCAGAATTTACTAACAATGTAACTGGTGAAATTAAATCCCAAACCGTATTCATGGGTGATTTCCCGCTGATGACTCCGCGCGGAACATTTGTCATCAATGGAACTGAGCGCGTAGTTGTTTCACAGCTAGTTAGATCTCCTGGAGTTTATTTTGAAAGAACTGTTGAGAAGGCATCTGATAAAGATATCTTCACAGCAAAGATTATCCCTAGCCGCGGAGCATGGTTAGAGTTTGAAATTGATAAGAAAGACTTTGTTGCTGTTCGTATTGATAGAAAGCGTAAGCAATCGGTAACAATTTTCCTTAAAGCACTTGGTTGGAGTAACGATCAGATCCTTGCTGAATTTGGTGAGTATCCATCTATCAAAGAAACTCTTGCTAAAGATAACGTTTCAACTCAAGATGAAGCCCTGCTTGATATCTATCGCAAAATGCGTCCTGGTGAGCCGCCAACTAAGGAAGCTGCGCAAACCCTTATTGAAAACCTCTATTTCAACCCTAAGCGCTATGACCTAGCAAAAGTAGGGCGTTTTAAGGTTAATAAGAAGCTAGGCCTAGATCTTGATCTTAGTAAATCACTTCTTGCCATCGACGATATTGTCGGAGCGATTCGCTATATCGCAGCCCTTCATAAAGGCGAGACTCTTATTGATTTAGGTAAGCAGGTTCGCGTTGAGATTGATGATATCGACCACTTTGGAAACCGCCGCCTTAGAACTGTTGGCGAGTTAATTCAAAACCAGGTTCGAGTTGGTCTCTCTCGTATGGAGCGCGTAGTTAGAGAGCGTATGACTACCCAAGATGTTGAGGCGATTACTCCGCAGACACTTATTAATATTCGCCCAATTACTGCATCTATCAAAGAGTTCTTTGGAACCTCGCAGCTCTCACAGTTTATGGATCAGACCAATCCAATTTCTGGTCTTACTCATAAGCGTCGCCTTTCAGCACTTGGACCTGGCGGACTTTCAAGAGATAGAGC
>DDYK01000052.1:0-902 GCA_002347935.1 Actinobacteria bacterium UBA2236 | reverse complement strand
CCAGAAGGTCCAAACATTGGTCTGATTGGCTCTCTTGCAACTTATGCTCGCATCACACCATTTGGTTTCGTTGAGACGCCATATCGCAAAGTTGTTAAGGGCAAAGTGACAGATGCAGTGGATTACTTAACTGCTGATGAAGAAGATGAACACATTATTGCTCAAGCAAATGCTCCTCTTACTGAGGATAACCACTTTGCTGAAGCAAGAGTCTTAGTTCGTCGCCGCGGCGGAGAAGTTGAATACATCCCAGCTGAAGAAGTTGATTACATGGATGTCTCGCCGCGTCAGATGGTCTCGGTTGCAACTGCGATGATTCCATTCCTTGAGCATGATGATGCTAACCGCGCTCTAATGGGCGCAAATATGATGCGTCAGGCAGTGCCACTACTTCGCGCCGAATCACCACTGGTTGGAACCGGGATGGAATACCGCGCTGCAGTTGATGCTGGCGATGTTCTTCTTGCTACTCGAGGCGGAGTAGTAAGCGAGGTTGCCTCAGATCTAATCGTTATTACAACCGATGATGGCGAGGAAGATACTTACAACGTCGATAAGTTCATCCGTTCCAATCAAGGAACTTCTCGCAATATGCGAGTAATTGTTAGCCAAGGACAGAAGATTGCTGCCGGCCAAGCTATTGCTGATGGTCCAAGCACTGAGCTTGGGGAGATGGCTCTGGGTAAGAACTTACTTGTGGCATTTATGTCATGGGAAGGTCATAACTATGAAGATGCCATTATTTTATCCCAGCGTTTAGTTCAAGATGATGTGCTCTCCTCAATTCATATTGAAGAGTATGAAGTTGATGCTCGTGATACCAAATTAGGAGCCGAGGAAATCACACGTGATATTCCAAATGTCTCTGAAGAAGTATTAGCAGATCTTGATGAGCGCGGAAT
>DDYK01000034.1 GCA_002347935.1 Actinobacteria bacterium UBA2236 | reverse complement strand
TTGTTGATGCAGTATTTGAGCCTGCTGATTTTCTAGAAAAATCGATCGCATTCGCTGCCAGAATTGTTTCCGGAAAAGAGAAGTTAGAGCGTAATGATTATTCAACAGATCCCAATTGGGACAAAGCTTTAGAAACGGGCAAAGCTGCAATTGCCAAAAAATATGGCGGAGCAGATATTGAAGCCCCAAGGCGCGCCTTAGAACTCATCTCTGCTGCAAGAAGTAACACCCTGGATCAAGGTTTTGATGCTGAGGATGAAATCTTGGCAAATCTAGTTATGGGCAATCCTTTAAGGGCCTCGCTATATGCATTTAATTTGATTCAAAAGAAGCGTAAGAAAGTTGAAGGCGCTCCTAAGGCTGCTCTTGCAAGAAAGGTGACAAAAGCTGGGGTTGTAGGAGCTGGCTTGATGGCATCTCAATTAGCACTTCTGATCATTAGAAATCTCAAAGTTCCAGTTGTTATGACTGACCTTGATCAAGAGCGCGTTGATAAAGGTGTTGCCTGGGTTAGAAATGAAATTACTAAGTTAGTTGAGAAAAAGCGATTAAGTCCAGAGGCTGCAACTAGATTATCATCGCTAATTTCAGGATCTGTAAGCCAATCTGCTTTTGCCGGATGTGATTTCATCATTGAGGCAGTATTTGAAGAGCTCTCAATAAAGCAGAAATTATTTAAAGACTTGGAAGCAATCATCTCCCCTGAGTGTGTTCTTGCTACCAATACTTCATCGCTTTCGGTTGAAAAAATGGGCGAAGGTCTGAAAAACCCAGAGCGCGTTGTTGGATTCCATTTCTTTAATCCAGTAGCTGTTATGCCACTTTTGGAAGTTGCAAGAACTTCAAAAACAGATGATGCCACCACTGCAACTGCGATCAATGTGGGTAAAGAGTTAAAAAAGACGATGATTATCTGCAAAGATGCGCCAGGATTTGTAGTCAATCGCTTGCTTACGCGATTTATGGGCGAAGTTACAGATGCAGTTGATGAGGGAACGCCAAGTGATGTTGCCGATAACGCTCTGCGTCCACTTGGATTTCCAATGTCGCCATTTGAGCTATTTGGTTTAGTTGGCCCTGGAGTTGCTCTACATGTTTCTAAGACTTTAAATGCAAACCTAGGTCCCCGCTATCGCATCTCTCCAACCGTTTCTCGAATGGTAGAAAAAGGTGTGAAGACTTTCTATGTCAAAGATGAGAAAGGCGTACTTGCTGTTAATCCTGAAGCTATTGCTCTAATTGAAAAGGGAGAAAAACCATCAACTGCAGAGCAAGTTCGCACCCGAGCTCTTTCAGCCCTTGCTCAAGAGGCAAGAATGATGCTGGATGAAGGCGTTGTTGCCACTGCTTCAGAGATTGACCTATGCATGTTATTGGGAGCAGGATGGCCAATGCACTTGGGCGGGATATTGCCCTATCTTGATAGGGAAGGAATTAGTGAAGCCGTTTGCGGTCAGCGTTTTCATCCGCCGCAAGTTGCATCCCTTCCTGCTTAACATTTAACGAAGCCCAGCCAACTAATTGACGGCTGATGCTCTGTGAAGTTATTCCTATATCTTGCAGAATTTCGGCGCGCTTTGAATGTTGAATAAATTCCAATGGCACTCCAATTGAATGAATTGGCAGCTCTAAGCCATTTTCACGAAATAACTCAGATAACGTGCTAGCAATTCCGCCATGTTTAATGCCATCTTCTAGTACAACTACTCTCTTAAATCGTGGAGCCATGGCAAGAAGTGAATCTGCTGGAAGAGGCTTGATCCATAGTGGATCAATAACCGTTACTCCAACGCCCTCACGAAACGCCTGAGCTGCTGCATCTATTGCAACATTGGCCATAGCACCAATACTTACCAGCAGGATATCTGAGCTCTCTCCGCGATAGAGGACATCAAGCCCGCCACGTCTTTCAAAGGCTGGCAGATCTTTTCCAATTGCTCCCTTTGGAAAGCGAATAATTGAAGGTGCATCAGAGATTGCAACAGCCTCTGCTAACGATTCTTTTAATCTTGCTCCATCACGAGGAGCTGCAACAAAGGCATTAGGGATAATTCCAGTCAGAGCCAGATCCCAGATTCCATGATGAGAAGGACCATCATCTCCAGTTATTCCTGCTCTATCCAAAACAAAGGTCACTCCAGCTTTATGTAAGCCCACATCTAGAAGTATTTGATCAAATGCGCGGTTTAAAAATGTTGAATAGACCGCAACTACTGGATGAAGGCCGGTATAGGCCATACCAGCAGCCGAGGTGACAGCGTGCTGTTCAGCGATTCCCACATCAAATGTTCGCTCGGGAAATTCTGCTTGGAACCCATCAAGCCCTGTTGGACCAAGCATTGCGGCAGTAATTGCCACCACATCGCTTCGCTCTCGACCAATTTCAACGAGCGCTTCAGAAAATACTTTGGTCCAGGTTGCTCCATTATTGGAAAGTGGCTCTCCAGTCTCGGGATCAACCACTCCAACGGCATGAAACTTCTCTGCCTCATCATTAAGTGCTGGAGCATGGCCTCGTCCTTTTTCTGTTATGGCATGGACTAATACTGGGCCTGAAAATTTCTTTGCTTGCATCAGAGCTCGCTCCAG
>DDYK01000085.1:2063-16633 GCA_002347935.1 Actinobacteria bacterium UBA2236 | reverse complement strand
CTGCTGTGGGATACCAGCCAACTCTGGCTGATGAAATGGGCGTGCTTCAAGAGCGTATTACCTCCACCAGAGGCCACTCAATCACCTCGATGCAGGCCATTTATGTCCCAGCCGATGACATTACAGACCCTGCGCCGCACACCACATTTACCCACCTTGATGCCACCACAGTTCTATCTCGTCCAATTTCAGAACTTGGTATATATCCTGCGGTGGATCCACTTGATTCAACTTCGCGCATTCTTGACCCTCGCTATATTGGAGAGAATCACTTCCGAGTAGCAAACCGCGTGAAGCAGATCTTGCAGAGATATAAAGATCTTCAAGACATCATCGCCATCCTTGGTATTGATGAACTATCTGAAGAAGATCGAATTCTCGTTGGTCGCGCTCGTCGCATTCAGCGCTTCCTATCGCAAAATACTTTCGTAGCTAAGGTCTTTACCGGACTTGATGGCTCATTCGTTCCACTTACCGAAACAATTGCAGCATTTGATGCGGTAGCTAATGGAGACTATGACCATATTCCAGAGCAGGCCTTCTTTATGTGCGGCGGATTAGAAGATGTTGAACGTAAAGCTGCAGAGTTGGCAAAGAAGTAAAAGATGTCAGATAAAACTCTAACCGTTGAGTTCGTAACGCCAGAGAAGCGGGTCTTCTCTGGCAAAGCGATCTCCCTCTCTGCTAGAACGCTAGAAGGTGATCTTGGAATATTGGTAGATCACGCACCACTTCTAGGAGTGTTAGTAGATGGCAAAGTCAGTATTGAGGGAGTTGACGGCAGCGTGCAAGAATTTGAAGTTAGTGGCGGCTTTATCTCAGTTGCCAATAATCGTATTTCAGTTTTAGGCGAGAGTGCGACGCAGTAGCTCACTTTTTATTGCTCTTGCGCTCATACTTAGCGCTGGGCCGGCACTTGCGCATTACCCGGTTAATCTAAAGAGTTCCCATAACACAGTCTCTAATAGCCCAATCTTGCTTGATGGCACTATCTCCTTTGCAATTTATGCAAACTTTGCCAAGGCTAAAGAGAAGCGGAGCGTTCGTTTTGCCTTGAAATCGGGCGATCAATTAAACGTTGAATATTTGATTCTTGATGCTTCGCCAACTAGCAAGTTGAAGACTTCCCAGCTGCCCAGTATCGAGATAACTACTCCATCAGGCAAGAAGATAGCGATGAAGATTAAAGAGCGATCAGCCTTCTATGAACCATATGGCAAGAAGAATTACTTTTTTCTTGCAAGAATCTCTCAAAGCGGCGAAGCTGGGATCTACTCCATTACCGCCACTGCAAAGACAAAATCTTCTGCTGTCATTGCCATTGGAAAAACTGAGATAAAAGGTGAATACCTAGAGGTCGGCAGTAGCGCTGGAAAGTGTCCCAAGACTCTAAAGAGTGAGGCGATGATTACGGAGGCGAGAGCGAGCCAATTACTCGCTATGAGCGAGCTAGAGGCTGAGGTTTGCGCAGCTGCTAACTCTTGGATTTATCGCATCGGCGAGAGAGATGGCGAAGGATTTATTCTCACCAAAGATTATCGAACAAATAGAGTGACAGTCAGTATTGAGTCAGGATTTATCACAAAAGTTAGCGTTGGCTAAAGCTCTAATCAACTCTAGTTACATCTGCTCCAAGTGCTTGTAGTTGTTGGGCAAAATCTGGATAGCCACGATCTATGTGATGGCCACCTTCAATATAGGTTATTCCTTCGCTAACTAAACCAGCTAGAACAAGACCTGCTCCAGCTCTAATATCTGAGGCAACCACAGGAGCTGAAGATAGCTCTTTGATTCCAGTAATTGAAGCATGATGGCCATCAACTCTAATCTTTGCTCCAAGGCGCAGGAGTTCATTAACAAACATGAAACGTCCTTCAAAGACATTTTCAGTCACTAGTGAATCACCTTCGGCAATTGCATTTAAGGTGATTACAAAGGGCTGTAGGTCGGTTGGAAATCCAGGATAGGGCAGAGTTGCTACATCAATCGCAGTTGGTCTTCTATCCATTTTTACTCTAATTCCATCGGCAATACTGGTGATTACCGCCCCTGCCGAAACTAGTTTCTCTAAGGGCAGCTCTAAATGCTCTGCTCTTGCGCCATGAATGCTGACATCACCTAAAGTCATAGCTGCTGCAAATGCCCAAGTTCCAGTAACAATTCGATCTGGAATTGCAGTGTGAGTCGCTCCTTTAAGGGATCTCACTCCAGTAATTGTCATTGTTGAGGTGCCAAGTCCTTGAATGTCTGCCCCCATGGCAATTAAAAAGTTTCCAATATCAACAATATCTGGCTCTCTTGCCGCGTTTTCAAGTGTTGTTACCCCTGATGCTAGAACTGCTGCGCTCATAATGTTTTCAGTAGCGCCAACACTTGGAAACTCAAGTTCAATCTGCGTTCCAGTTAATCCATTAGCAGCGCTTGCAATTATGTAGCCATGTTCGTTGTGAGCTTCAGCTCCAAGTGCAATCAGGCCTTTGGTGTGAAAATCAAGTCCTCTGGAACCAATGGCATCACCGCCAGGTAGGGCAACTTCTGCTTTGCCAAGTCTTGCAACCAGGGGACCTAAAACATTTATTGATGCGCGAAGTTTTCTAACCGATTCATACTCAGCGCGATGACCTGGTGTTTCTGGCACTTCAATTGTGATGCTCTTACTTTCAAAATCTCTAGATATTTTGCAACCTAGCGTCTCTAGTAGCTCTGCCATCATGGAGACATCTGCAATGTCTGGAACATTTCTAATCGTTGAGCTTCCTGGCGCAAGAAGTGAGACTGCCATTAATTTTAAGACAGAGTTCTTAGCTCCAGAGATATAGACATCGCCAGCTAATCGCGCGCCACCAACGACGCGGAAGCGATCGGGGTTTATCTGCCCGGCTATGGGATAGAGCTTGGCCATAAACTCCTCTTAATTCCTTCCAAATTCCAAGTATTTGCCCACCTAAGTGGCTACATCGTAACGACTCTATTAGGGTGAGCCCATGGTAAATCTGACTCGTATTTATACAAAAACTGGCGATGATGGCACCACATCACTTGGGGATATGAGTCGAACCTCTAAAAATGACCCACGTCTTGAGGCATATGCCACCGTGGATGAGGCAAATTCCTATATCGGCGTAGCTCTAGCCAGCGCTAACTTAGATCCAGAGATTTCAAAATTATTAGTTCGGATTCAAAACGATTTGTTTGATGTCGGAGCAGATCTTTGCACACCAGTTGTGGACAATCCAGAACATGAACCACTGCGAGTATTGCAATCACAAGTTGATTACATTGAAACCCAGATTGATCATTACAACGCAACTCTTGCTCCCTTAAAATCATTTGTCCTTCCTTCAGGAACTCCAGCATCAGCTCATCTCCATGTTGCAAGAACTGTAGTTAGACGCGCTGAACGGAGAACTTGGCAAGCAATTCATTCTTTTGGTGAAGGTGTAAATAAACTAACAGCAAAGTATTTGAATCGTTTATCAGACCTGCTCTTCGTCTTGGCTCGTTATGAAAATAGAGACAGTGGCGATCAGCTCTGGGTTCCTGGAAAGAATCGCTAACTCCTTAAAATCGCCTGAGCGACGCTAATTTCTTTTTCAAAGACCAATATTTTTGGACCGCTCTTGGTTTGAGTCAAAGTGGCTTTAATTCCATGTTCATTTAACTTTAACCTTAATATCTCACCCTCGACGAAATTACTTGGTGAGGCAACTACCTTTAGTAAACCATACTCATCTTCATCGCCAATCTTTTTTGGTCTTTCAACAAGAGATGAGCCACGAGAAAAGGCCCATTTAAGCAAAATGATAAATAAGCCCATCACCGCAAAACCCGCAAATGATGTAAAAAACAGCGTGTTATTTATTCCACCAAGCATCGCTAGCTCCTAAGAATTACTTGGGCTGGCAGAAGGGGTGGGGGAGGCAACAGGAGAGTAAATATTTCCTGGCTTTGGTTTGTTTGCCGAATCTCTGTGGCAAATTACTTTTATTGATCCGATGGATGTTCCTGGAGTCACCTCGGCTCCACTTATAAGGAAAATTGTCGCTTGAGCCTTCGCTTTACTACTTGGGTGATAGGTGACTAACGATCCAACCTTTTCCTTACTCAAATCTGAGGGATTTACTCTGAAAACAGTGGAATTTACCTCCCACCAGTTACATCCAGTTTCTGAAGCGACAAATACGGCGCCGCAAGCAAACTCTTCACAAGCCTTAACCAGTGGTTGTAGAGTTTTTTTTGCAGATAGTAAACCGATTACATCTTTACTGCTTGGAACTTTTGCATAGACCCCTTCCTTGCCTCTAAACCCTTCAGGGGGCCACTTGGAGGCAGGCGAGGTGATGGGTTTAGGGGTTTTCTTTGCAACAACTTTGACCTGATCTGCTTGGCCATCTACCGTTGAAGCAAGAGTAGAGGCAATACAGATAGTGATTACCTTTAGAAGTCTTGAGTTCACAGAGGTAATCTTGCCTTAATTACGAGAGAATATCCCTGTGAGTCCTCGGAGAAATAGACCAAAGCAACGTGGTCGCAAGCTAAGAAGCGATGAGGAAGGTGATTCCCCCTCCCATCAAAGCATTGAGGAGCATATTGAAGGAATCTATATGGTCCGAAAAATCACTGGATCATCTTCAAATAAGCCTTATCGCTGTCCGGGCTGTGATCAGTTAATACCTATGGCAACTCCTCATATCGTTGCTTGGATTGAACATGATGTGGAATCTCGTCGTCATTGGCATAGTGCCTGTTGGACAAAGAAAGACAATAGAAAACCAAAAATTGAGAGAAGTAGAAATGCTCCGAGATTTTAACGCCGGCGGCGCTTATGCAAAATCTTTGTTAATAGCATAACTATTCGATCGGCCCTCTGACTTCTGTCAAAAGTTGTGAAATTAAGAGGAATGCTAAACCTTGGCTTGATTATCGCTCTTGGATAGGTGAATTCAAGAAGTCCCTCTGCGCCATGAGTTCTTCCATACCCGCTATCTTTAATTCCTCCAAAGGGAAGAGAACTAACTGCGGTGTTTGAAAAAGCTGAATTTATTGAAACCATTCCACACTTAAGCAGTGAGGCAATTCGTTTGCCATTCTTCTTTGACCAGACGGCAGCGCCAAGGCCATAGTTACTGGCATTTGCTAGGTCAACGGCTTCATCCATATTTCGCACCGTATTGATTATGAGAGTTGGCCCGAAAGTCTCATCAGATACTGCCTTTGAATCCTCAGGAACATCAGCCAGAATCACGGGGCTAACAAAGTTGCCCTTTACCGCAGACTTATCACCAAATAGAAAGCGCCCGCCGCGTTTTTCTGCATCATCGATATGAGCTTTGATTACCTTTAATTGCGATGGCATAGTGGCCGGGCCGTAGTTAGCCCCATCTTCATAGCCTGCTTTGATTTTTCTAGCCTGCTCCACAATTAAATTAGAAAATCTCTCAGCAACATCTCTGTGAACATAAACTCGCTCTGCTGCAATACAAGATTGACCCGCATTAGCCATTGCGTGCCAGAGCGTTACTTCAGCAGCTTTCTTCAAATTAGCGTCACGATCTATTAATACTGCATCTTTTCCGCCACACTCAAGAAGCACCGGAGTCATATTAAGCGCGCAGGCCGCTGCAACTAATTTTCCAGTTTTACTTGAACCTGTAAATGAGATTTTTCCGACCTTAGACTTAGTTAGAGCGGCTCCAGTATCACCTCCACCGGTTACTACTGTGAAGATATCTGCAAAGGGAGCGATACGTTTCCAGCTCTCTCCAAGCCATGATCCAACTGCCGGGGTGAATTCACTTGGCTTAAAAACTACGGTATTTCCAGCAGCCAAGGCATAGGCGATAGAGCCGATAGGTGTAAAAAATGGATAGTTCCATGGTCCAATAATTCCAATTACTCCAAAGGGTGATCTCTGAACCTTTGCAGCCATATTAAACATCAATAAACCTGAAGGGCGCGATTGATCACTTAGAACCTTTGGCGCATATTTTGCTGCCCAACCAATATGTTCAATTGCAATGCTAACTTCAAGGCGAGCATCACTTATAGGCTTTCCAGTCTCTTGATGGATTAAATCTGCGCTACTTTCAATCTCGCGGGTTAATAGCGAAGCCCAATCACGAAGTATGATTCCGCGCTTTCTAAAACTCAGCGAAGCCCAATGTTCACTTGCNNACCCCAATTACATCTCCGGTTGCTGGATTTAAGGATTCGAAGGTTTTCATACTCAAGGATAAACTTACAGGCATGGCGGAGTTGATACGACCCAGCACAGTTCTGCCCGCCGAGCGCAGCGCTATTACCTTTTTCACCAGCGATGGGCTCAAGTTGATAGGTGAAATTGCAAGACCCATTGAAGATCAAAGGGGAATAGGCCTGCTCTGCCTTCATCCTCTGCCAACCCATGGCGGGATGATGGATAGCCACATCTATAAAAAAGCTGCAAATCGCCTTCCAGAATTAGCAGGAATTAACGTGATCCGCTTCAACACTCGAGGCACAAAAAGCGATCAAGGAGTAAGTGAAGGTCACTTTGGAGAGGCAATTACCGAGAAAGAAGATGTATTTGCAGCAATTAATTACTCACTTGAACAACTTGGCATGAAGAAGTTATGGGTAAGTGGCTGGTCCTTTGGAAGTGATTTAGCTTTGAAATACGCTCGAGATAAAAGGGTAAGGGGTCTCATTCTCCTCTCACCACCGCTACGATTTTCAACCGAGGACGACCTTGCTTTCTGGAGAGAAGATGGAAGAAGTATCACTGCGCTCATTCCAGAGTTTGATGATTATTTGAAGCCAGATCAAGCTAAGCAGCGTTTTTCTCAAATTCCTCAGATAGAGCTTATAGATATTAAAGACGGTAAACACTTATGGGTTGGTGAGCCTTTTGTCCATCGAGTTTTAAGTGAAATCGTTAGAGTTGTGGCGCCTGAGCGTCTTCCTCTACCCCTTGAGATCTAATTTAAGCGTTGTCCGTTTTCTTAAATACTACTTCATCCATAATCAGCAAAATTGCAGCAGCTATTGGGACAGCAAGAACGCCACCAACTAGACCAAGAAGTGAAGTACCAAGTAGTGCAGCAACAATTGTCACTAAGCCGGGTATAGCAAGAGCGCGTTTCATTATTCTGGGCGTAATAATGAAATTTTCAATCTGAACATATGCGGTGTAAAGAATCAGAGCAAGAAGTGCCTTGCTTGGTGACTGAGTAAGTGCAACCAAAATTACAATACTACCTCCGATAAAGTGTCCAATTAATGGAATTAAGGCTACAAATAAAATCACCATAGCTAGCGCTGCGGCATAGGGAAGCTTTAGCGCTAAGGCAAGAGCAAAGACAAATAGGGCAGCAAAGGCTGCAATCAATACTTGACTTCCCACAAAGCTTCCAACCCGAGAGATAATTGCATCACCGATACTTGATATTCTCGCTCTTCTTGATGCTGGAGCTAGACGATAAAAGATTTTTGTTACCGATGGCAAAGAAGTTAAAAAGTATAGGGTTAGAACTAGAACTGTGAGGGCTGAGAAGGCACCAGATAGCACAGTTCTTCCTACCCCAAGAACTCCACCAAATGCTCCACTTACTATCTTTCCGTCAGATATCCACTCTTCAAACTTTTTTTCAAGGGAGTCAATAAACCCATAGTCATTATTTAGCTGATTGATAGTGGCGTTATTTCGAAGTGAATCTAATAACTGTGGAGCACTTTCAAGAAGATCTTTTCCTTGTGAAGCGACAGGGGGAATTACAACTAAGGCAAATAGAGCGATAATTCCAATGGCTATAAAGACGACTACAGAAACCGCTGCAGATCTACTTAGTTTTCTAGATTGCAACGATTCAACTGTTGGGTTTAGCCCCATTGCCAAAAAGAGCGCAATAATTATTAGAACAAATACCTGGCTGGCTGATTGGAGCGCTCGTAGTAGAGCTATGGCAACTAATGCGCCAGAGGCTGCAAGAAAGCCAAAATAGAAGGGGTGTTGCATGTTAAGTGGAGCACCTTTATCTCCATAATCTACGCTTTCTTCAACTTTAGATGGTTTTACTCCAACTTTTTTAAGAACTCCCCTAATTTTCGCCATAGTTCTAGTCTAAAGCCTGAAAGAATGCAGCAGTGGCAGCGACAGATAAACAACTACATATAAAGGGACTCGGCGAGGAAATCTCAGCCCTTTATAACCTGCCTTGGCATATTCCATTGGAGCAGTGGCCAGAGGATGAAACCCTGGCAGCTCAGCGAGGGATTTCACGTCATATTGTCCGATTAGTGCGCTCCACCTCAGATCCTGCAAGTGAGATTTATGCGGTAAAGGAAACTGTTGAGGAGTTTGCAGTCCGGGAATATGAAGCCTTGCGTGAGTTGAGCCTTAGGGCAGCGCCAGCTGTTGCTCAGGTAGCAATTGTTACTAATAGATATAGCAAAGACGGACAAGAGCTGCCTTGCGCGATTGTTACTAGATTCTTGCCTTATTCACTTCCCTATAGAGTCATTTTAAGTGGTCAGATAACCCAACATGAGATCACAAATATGGCCAATGCTCTGGCATATCTACTGGTTCGCCTCCACCTATTGGGATTTTGGTGGGGAGATTGTTCGCTTTCAAATACTTTATTTAGAAGGGACGCAGAGGGATTTGCTGCATATTTAGTTGATGCCGAAACTGGAGAGTTTCAAAAGAAATTAAGTGATGGACAGCGCGAGCATGACTTAGAGCTTGCGCGATTTAATGTTGCTGCAGAACTTGAAGATCTAAAGCTAGCTGGAGTTCTCTTTCCAGCTATGGATCCCATAAGGGCAAGTGAGTCTGTGATAACAAGATATCGAAAAATTTGGAAGTCCCTAAGTGAACCTCAAGTCTTACCAGCTGGGGATAGACATGCGGTTGAGAAAGCGATGCGTTCCCTGCAAGATATCGGATTTGCCGTGGAAGAGGTAGATATTCAATTAGCTGGCGATAAGTCAACTGTAACTTTCATTCCAAAGTTGGTCGCTCCGAATTATCATTCACACCGATTACTTGAACTAATGGGCCTTGAAACCGAAGAACTTCAGGCAAAAAGGATTTTGGCCTCATTTGATCGATTCAGATCGCGTGAAATTGAGAGGACTCCAAAGAAGGAAGAAGCTGCTAAGCGCTGGCTTGATGAAGTTTTCTATAAGGTAATTAATACAGTTCCTGCTGCTATGCGGGGGCGAATAGAGGATGCTCAGCTTTTTCATGAAGTCCTTGAGCATCGTTGGTATTTGGGCGAGAAGGCGGGGCGAGATTTGGGCCTCGAATTTGCTACCAATGACTACATTTCAAAGGTATTGCCAGAGAGACTGGATTCAGGTGCTCCTACTCTTTGAGAGAATATCGCTATGAGTATTCCTCCTGCTGGTTTTGGTCGAGCATTTGATTTGAGCTCTTTAACAAAACCAAAAGTTGAAGTAGGTGCTTCATCAAGTGATGAAGCAACTGTTGAAAACTTTATGACTGATTATGTTGCCCGTTCTAAAGAAAAACCTGTGGTTCTACTCGCCTACTCGCCAAGAAGCGCGGCAACTGTTGAGCTAAGGCAGCTAATGGCAAATATTGCCAAAGAAGATAACCAGAGTTGGATCTTTGGAGCGATTAATGCTGATACTCAAGTGCAATTGGTGCAGGCGCTAAAAATTACTGCTGTTCCATTCGCGATTGCATTTATTAATGAGCAACCTGTTGCGCTCTTTGATCGCATCTATCCAAGGGAACAGATTGTCATGGTAATTACTAAATTATTTGAATTAGCCAAAGAGCAAGGTTTAAACGTTCAGGTCCCAGAGGTAAAAGAGATTCCGATGGAACCAGAGGAGGCTGCTGCGCTCAGCGCTATGGAAAAGGGGGATTACTCAGGAGCTGCAATGGCTTATCGAAATTGGCTTATGAGAAAACCTGATGAATCAGTTGCCAAGATTGGGCTTGCACAATGCGAATTAATGCTGCGTATCTCAGCTCTAAATCCAGCTCTTACAATAAAAGATGCCGATAGTGAGCCCACTTCAATTACCAAGGCCCTTATGGCTGCCGATGTTGAGATTGCGCAAGGGCTGCAAAAAAACGCATTTGCAAGGCTAATAAATTTTGTTAAAAACTCCAGTGGGGATGAGAAGAAGCAAGCTAAAGAACACCTATTATTACTCTTCCAGTTAGTAGATCCTGCCGATCCTGATTTAATCCGTGCTAGAAATGAGTTAGCGAGCGCCTTGTTTTGAATAAACCTCTAGAACGTAGCGAACTGCGCCACTTGCAAGCCTTTTTCTTCCTTTTTGGGATTGGGGTTATGTGTCTGGCTCCTCGCCTTCCTGATGTAAAGGCAAATCTTGGGGTCTCCACAACCTATTTCGGATTCCTAATGAGCACTGGATCAATTGGAGCCCTGACCTCGATGTTAACGATTGGCCACATAGTCCATCGCTTCGGTGTCTACAGAGTCTTAATCATAAGCTCAACGGTGACTTACTTGACTATTGCAGTCCTTATTGAATTGAGCAATCCAATATTTTTTCTTATCATCAATATCTCGTGTGGTTACGCTTGGGCTTCTTACCACATAGCGATTAATGCCCAGGCTCTACACCGCCAGAGTGAGAGTGGAAGGCCGATTATTCCAATGCTTCATGGTTTGTGGAGCGCAGGCGCAGTTACAACTGCCTTTATCGCGCTATTGATATCTTCTTATGTATCACTGAATTGGCATATTTTGCCATTAGTTTTAACCGTCTATCTTTTTACGATTAGATCGATACAAGCTTCAAAGCAAGTTTTGCTGAAAGGAAATGAAGTTAACGAGAGCGATGAAGTTGTCACCTTTAAGACGATGATTTCTTCCTTTCGAATTGATTGGGTAGTCACTCTTGGTTTCCTATGCGCCTTAATGCTAGAGATCTCGATTGGAGATTGGGCCACTATTATGGCGCGCCAAGAATTTAAGGTAAGTAAATCACTTGCCGTTGCCCCATACTTCTTATTTATGGGAGCGATGATTATCGGACGGTTGAGCTATAGCAGGATTAAGCGAGATCGAAGCGATAAAGAGGTAGTTCAACCATTTGTTATTACCGGCGGAACTATCTTTCTGACTTCTCTTGCCCTGAGTATGCAGGTTAAAGAGAGCAACTTAATTCTTGGCTATGCCATCTTTTGCCTTGGGTTTTTATTAACAGGCTTTGGAATTTCTTTTGTTGGTCCTTTATTTTTTGGTTATGCCAGCGCTCGCTCTGATAAACCAGGTGGAGTTGCTGTTGCAGAGCTTGGGGCCGTCAATCAGGTACTTACATTTTTTGGCCGTGGCGTGATCTCCCTGGTTGCAGGCGCTGCAACTCTGCCTATCGCTATGGCAATTCCTGGAGTTATGTTGATTCTGGTGGCATTTTTTGTGTCATCAGCAAGTCAGCCGCGACGAGGTTAAACAAGCTTTAAATAGATAGTTGCAAGGGGAGCAAGGCGGATTAGCGCTGAAGTTTCATATCCTCGATGTTGTCTCTGCTCAATTTTGATTTCACTATTTGTCACACCAGATCCACCATACTTAATGTCATCGGTATTTATCACCTCTATCCAATTACCCATTTTTGGAATTGGCAGGTGATACTGCTCATGAGGAACAGGGGAGAAATTCGTAATTGAGATTATTTGGGAACCATCATCAGCGGAGCGAAGATAGGCCAGAGTATTTCCCGCGCCATCATCTCCAATTAACCACATAAAGCCATCGCTTGAACAATCCCTCTGCCAAAGAGCAGGGCTTTGTTGATAAAGCATATTTAGATCTTTGATTAATTCTTGCACTCCCTTGTGTTCACCATATTGAGTTAAATGCCAATCTAAGGACTTGTCATGGCTCCACTCATCATTTTGAGCAAACTCAGAGCCCATAAAGAGTAATTTTTTTCCAGGGTGAGACCACATATAGCCATAGAGAGCGCGTAAGGTGGCAACTTTCTGCCAGCGATCTCCAGGGAATTTATTTACTAGGGCTGCTTTGCCGTGAACCACTTCATCATGAGAGAGAGGCAGCAAGAAGTTTTCACTAAAGGCATAGAGAATTGAAAAGGTAATCTCATTATGGTGATAGAGGCGATGAATCGGGTCATGAGAGAGATATTGCAAGCTGTCGTGCATCCACCCCATATTCCACTTAAATCCAAAGCCTAATCCGTTCTCAGAGGTTGGCTTGGTCACTCCAGTCCAAGCAGTGGATTCTTCAGCAATCATCATGATTCCTGGAAAGCGCTTATATGCAGTAGCAGTGGCCTCTTGCAAAAACTTTACTGCCGCTAAATTCTCTCGTCCCCCAAATTCATTGGCAATCCACTCTCCCTCTTTTCTTGAGTAATCTAGATAGAGCATCGATGCCACAGCATCTACTCGAAGTCCATCGATATGAAAGCTCTCCAGCCAATATAAAGCGCTAGCAACTAGGAAATTACGCACTTCATTTCTTGAGTAATTAAAGATTAGAGTTCCCCAGTCTGGGTGCTCACCTAAACGAGGATCTTCATGTTCATAGAGACAAGTGCCATCAAAGCGGGCTAGCGCCCACTCATCTTTGGGAAAGTGGGCAGGTACCCAATCTAAAATAACTCCAATACCGAGGCCATGCAGGTGATCAATTAGGAATCTAAAATCATCAGGGTTTCCAAATCGTGAGGTTGGAGCAAAGTAGGACGTGACTTGATAACCCCAAGAAGGGTCATAGGGATATTCACTAACTGGCATAAATTCAACATGAGTAAAGTTATGTTCGATTAAGTATTGACCTAGCTCTTGCGCTAGTTGGCGATATGAAAGTCCGTGCCGCCATGATCCCAAGTGAACTTCATAGATAGATATCGGACTCTTCCAAGGCTGAAATAGACCACGACGATCCATCCACTTGTCATCACTCCAGCGATAATTGCTCTCATTAACAATAGATGCAGTGAGCGGGGGGTGCTCAGCTTGTCTTGCTAATGGATCTGCATGATCAACCCAGCGAGAGTCCCGACCTTGAATTGCAAATTTATATTTAAGTCCTGGACCAACATCCTTAATAAAAACTTCCCATAGCCCGTTAGAACCAAGAGGAATCATGGGATTGGTCTCTTTATCCCAGAAATTTGCATCACAGATCAAACTAACTCGCCTGGCATTAGGCGCCCAAAGGCTAAAGGCGGTGCCAATTAACTCACCGCTTTCATCTCGCTTAACGTGTGCTCCTAATACCTCCCAGAGCGATTCATGTCTTCCTTCAGTTATTAAGTACAGATCTAATTCACCAAGGGTGCTGTATGGATTTAGGTATCCAGCCGGCGGTGATTGAAAAGAGTTTCGCTTGGAAAACAAATTTTGAAAGAAACGGAGCATAGGGATAGAAGCCTATTTACTTCTTAACGCGTGCGATATGGGCAACTCTTCCCATGGAAGGTGAAGGATCCAGGCGAATAAAGGTATCCCTACTCCAGTTGTATTTTGCTTTATCTAGTAGATCTGTAACCTCAAAGCTATTATCCTCAATACCCAGAGCTGAAAGATCCCAATGGACCATTGTTTCAATAGCTTTGAATGGATCGAGATTAACCACAATCAGAATTAGATTATCGCCCTCTTTCTTTGAGTAGGCAATGACCTGATCAGAATCGCTCTGATGAAAAGTAATATTTCTTAGGCGCTGAAGGGCAACATTTTGATTCTTTATCTCATTTAACTTAGTGATAAATGGCGCAAGAGTTAGAGACTTCTTAGCTGCCCCCTGCCAATCTCGGACCTTAATTTCATACTTCTCGCTATCTCTATATTCTTCTTTACCCTCACCAATCGGAATGTGTTCATAGAGTTCATATCCGGCATACATTCCCCAAGATGGGCTAAGAGTTGATGCTAGAACTGCTCGAAGCGCAAAGGCTGCAGGGTTTCCGCTCTGCAAATGGAAGGGCAGAATATCTGGGGTATTAACCCAGAAATTTGGGCGAAAGAAAGCGCTGGTTTGATAGGCAACTTCCTTGGCATATTCCTCTAATTCAGTCTTGGTCACTCGCCAAGTGAAGTAGGTATAGGACTGCTGGAAACCAGCTTTTCCAAGTGCATGCATCATGGCTGGTGTTGTGAAAGCTTCAGCTAGAAAGACCACTTGAGGATATTTACTATTTATCTTTGCAATAAAATCTGCCCAGAAATTAATCGGCTTGGTATGAGGATTATCAACTCTAAAAATATTAACACCAAGCTCAATCCATAGCGTTACTACTCGATAGATTTCAGCAAAGAGACCTGGATAGTCGTTATCAAAATTTAGCGGATAGATATCTTGATATTTCTTTGGAGGATTCTCGGCATATGCAATTGAGCCATCAGCTCGCTTGGTAAACCACTCAGGGTTTGTCTTTACCCAGGGATGATCGGGGGAGCATTGCAGGGCTAGATCAAGTGCAACTTCTATATTGTTTTTCGTTGCAACTTTAAGAAAGAACTTAAAATCATCAAAGTCGCCAAGCTCAGGATTAATCGCATCATGGCCCCCTGATTCATTGCCAATAGCCCAGGGAACCCCAGGATCAAGTGG
>DDYK01000085.1:967-2006 GCA_002347935.1 Actinobacteria bacterium UBA2236 | reverse complement strand
ATTGAGCCATCACTATTTTTTATCGCTCCTTCACTTCGAGGAAAAAATTCATACCAATTTCCAATTAGAGCCCGCTCTCGCTCAACTTTAATTGGATAACTCTCCGACTTTGCAACTAATGACTTTGCAAACTCTCCAGGATTTTCTGAAGTCACCTCGATATAGAAACTCCAATTACCTAGAGCCTTGGGCCTTAGATGAGCTTGGAATCTCTGGCTATTTGGCCAGAGCTCTAACATTTTTTCGCGGGAAGAAATTTTGCCGTTTTCATCCACTAAAACAGCAAAAGCATCGAAGCCTTCATGGCCTTCTCTTATGATGGTGGCAGAGATTGCAATAGCTTCATCAACTACCGCCTTGGCACCGATAAATTCTCCACCAAAATAAGTTGTTGGAGAGATATCAACTATTCCAAAGCGAGAGATCATCCAGATCCTTCAGTATTTCCTGGATCTGCTGCAGTGACATTATTTAACTGATATTTCTCAATCGCCTTTTTAACAACTTTAGGTGAAATTTTTCCTTGATTTGCAAGCTGTGAGAGAGCTGCGACAACAATTGATTCTGCATCTACTTTAAAATGGCGACGTAGAGCGCCTCTAGTATCAGATAGACCAAAACCATCGGTTCCAAGGGAGGCAAAGTTTTGCTTGATCCAAGGCGCAATTTGATCTTGAACAGTTCTCATGTAATCACTTACTGCAAGAACACTTCCTTTATAGGGCTTGAGTTTAGTTGTGAGGTAAGCGCTCTTTTTATTTAGCGGATTAAGAAGATTATGTCGGTCAACTTCTAGGCCATCTCGCCTTAGCTCATTCCAGGAGGTGACGCTAAATACATTGGCGCTAATCTTCCAATCCTTAGCAAGTAGTTCTTGCGCTTTAAGGGCCCAATTGAGTGCAACTCCCGAGGCCAAGAGATTGACCTGGCGCCTTGCTCTACGCTTCTTTTTAGCCTTTGAGTATAGGTAAATACCCTTTAATAGACCTTCAACATCTAGATTTTCTGGCTCTGCTGGTTGAACATATGGCTCGTTATA
>DDYK01000085.1:0-932 GCA_002347935.1 Actinobacteria bacterium UBA2236 | reverse complement strand
GCAACTACAGCTGGATTTGTTGAAGCTAGAAGTTGGGAATGACCATCTTCATGCTGCAAGCCTTCGCCATTTAGCGTAGTCCTTCCAGCTGTTGCTCCCATAACAAAACCACGGGCCATCTGATCTGCTGCTGCCCAGAATGCATCTCCAGTTCTCTGGAAACCAAACATGGAGTAGAAGATATAGACCGGAATCATCGGCTCATCATGGGTTGAGTAGGAGGTGCCAACAGCGGTAAATGAGGCCGTTGAGCCAGCCTCATTAATACCTTCATGCAAAATTACTCCAGAGGTAGATTCTTTATAAGAAAGCATCAACTCTCTATCTACTGCCAGATATTGCTGGCCATGTGGTGAGTAGATTTTCATAGTTGGAAAGAGTGAATCCATACCAAAAGTTCTAGCTTCATCAGGAATGATTGGCACTATTCGATGACCAAGACCTTCAACTTTTGCCAGATCTTTAAGCAGGCGAACAAAGGCCATCGTGGTGGCAATCTCTTGAGCTCCAGAGCCCCTTGTCATAACTGCAAAATCTGAATCCTGCGGCTGGGCAAGAGGCTTTGATTTTGAACGTCTTCTTGGAAGTGAACCACCAAGCTCTGCTCGCTTCTCCATCATGTATTGGAATTCTGGTGATTCTTTTCCGGGATGGAAATATGGGGGAAGCTTTTCATCTAATTTCTCATCATCAATTTCTAGATAGAGCCGATCCCTAAGCGCCTTTAAATCTTCTAGCTTTAACTTCTTCATCTGATGAGTGGCATTTCGTCCTTCAAAATGTGATCCCAGAGTCCAGCCCTTAATGGTTTTGGCAAGGATTACAGTGGGCTGGCCTTTATGGTTCATTGCTGATTGATAAGCAGCATAGAGCTTCTGATAATCATGGCCACCGCGCTTTAGATTCCAAATATCATCATCGCTCCAATTAGC
>DDYK01000014.1:19216-19361 GCA_002347935.1 Actinobacteria bacterium UBA2236 | reverse complement strand
TTGCAATTGCAGATGCCACAGCCCTTACTGAGGCAGGCTATGTTGGCGAAGATGTTGAGAATATTCTGCTTAAGCTAATTCAAGCAGCGGACTTTGATGTGAAAAAGGCAGAGACTGGAATTATTTACATTGATGAGATCGATAA
>DDYK01000014.1:4589-19135 GCA_002347935.1 Actinobacteria bacterium UBA2236 | reverse complement strand
GGAAGGAAACATCCGCATCAAGAATTTATCCAGATAGATACTAGCAATGTGCTCTTTATTGTTGGTGGCGCTTTTGCGGGCCTTGAAAAGATTATCGAAAATCGCAAGGGCAAAGCTGGCGTTGGCTTTAATGCCACTCTACAAAGTGAGAAAGATAAGAAAGCTCAAGACTTATTTGCAGATGTTATGCCAGAGGATCTCCTTAAATTTGGCATGATTCCAGAGTTCATCGGCCGCCTTCCAATTGTGACCTCTGTTGAAGCCTTAGATCGGGCCGCTCTTCTTAAGATCCTTACCGAGCCTAAGAATGCTCTGGTTAAGCAATATCAACATCTATTTGAGATGGATGAAGTGGAGTTTGAAATTACTGAAGAAGCGCTAGAAGTTGTAGCAGATCAAGCAATTGCCAGGGGTACTGGAGCAAGAGGACTTAGGGCGATTATGGAAGAGGTGCTGCTGCCAGTTATGTATGAGGTGCCGAGCAGAAAAGAAATTGGCAAAGTTCTAATCACACCTGAGGTAATTAGCCAGAAAGCATCCCCAAAATATCTAGAGCGCGGGCCAAATAACCCAAAGCGTTCGACTAAACGAGGCGAAGAGAAGACCGCGTAGTAATCGGTAGTATCTACATCTTATGCCTGAGCTACCCGCGCAATTTAATCCAAGTCAAATTGAATCTGAGCTCTATCAAAAGTGGCTTAGCGCTGGATATTTCACCGCAAATGCAGATTCGAATAAAGAACCTTTCTCAATCGTAATTCCACCCCCAAATGTCACAGGAAGTCTACATATTGGCCATGCCCTAGATCACTCGATACAAGATTTATTAACTCGAATGAAGCGAATGAAAGGCTTCGAAGTTTTATGGTTACCAGGCATGGATCATGCTGGAATTGCAACCCAAAATGTAGTTGAGAAACAGTTAGCGACATCTGGAGTAAGTAGACATGATTTAGGAAGAGAAGAGTTTTTAAAGAGAGTCTGGAAGTGGAAAGAGGAATCTGGCGGGGCGATCTTGGGCCAGATGAAGCGCCTGGGCGATAGCGTTGATTGGTCGCGCGAGAGATTCACAATGGATCAGGGCCTCTCTGATGCAGTATTAACGATTTTTAAGCAACTCTTTGATGCAGGGCTGATATATCGCGCCGAGAAGATTATTAATTGGTGTCCGCGTTGCTTAACTGCGCTCTCAGATATTGAAGTTGAACATAGCGATGATGCTGGTGAGTTTGTGCAGGTTAGATATGGTGATGATCAGGTGAGTATTACTGTTGCCACCACCCGTCCTGAAACAATGCTGGGCGATGGCGCTGTTGCAGTTAATCCAAAAGATGAGCGCTATAAGCACCTGATTGGTAAATCAGTTCTTCTTCCCCTTGTAAATCGCATGATTCCAATCATCGCCGATGAGCTAGTTGAACCTGACTTCGGAACTGGCGCAGTTAAAGTCACAGCTGCGCATGACCCAAATGACTTTGAGATGGGAATGCGTCATAACGTCCCGCTAATTGTGATTATGAATGAAGCTGGGGTGATGGAAGGAACTGGCACTGAATTTGATGGTATGGACCGCTTTGAGGCAAGAGTTGCTGTCGTTGAAAAACTTCGCCAGATGGGAAGAGTTGTCTCTGAAAAGCGTCCTTATATTCACGCTGTCGGCCATTGCTCGCGCTGTGAAACTACGGTTGAGCCTCGGCTATCTAAGCAATGGTTTGTCAAAGTTGCTCCTCTTGCTAAAGCTGCATCTGATGCAGTTCGTGATGGAAAGGTAAGAATTGATCCAGAATCTATGGAGCCAAGATATTTTGAGTGGGTCGATAACATGCATGATTGGTGCATCTCGCGCCAACTCTGGTGGGGACATCGCATCCCGGTTTGGTATGGCCCAGATGGAGATGTAATCGTATTAGGTCCAAATCAAAGCGCTCCTACGGGGTATGAACAAGATCCTGATGTTTTAGATACTTGGTTTTCATCTGCGCTCTGGCCATTTTCAACTCTTGGTTGGCCAAATAAAACTGATGATTTAAAGAAGTTTTATCCAACCAGCGTTTTAGTTACTGGCTATGACATTCTATTTTTCTGGGTTGTTCGAATGATGTTGTTTGGCTTGTTTGCTATGGATGGAGTTGCGCCATTTAAAGTTATTGCCCTTCATGGTCTAGTTAGAGATAAACATGGCAAGAAGATGAGTAAGTCTCGGGGAAATACCGTTGATCCATTGGAGTTTATGGATAAGTATGGCTCCGATGCGCTGCGCTTTACTTTAGTGCGCGGAGCTAACCCTGGAACCGATCAAGCACTTGCTGAGGAGTGGATAGCAGGGTCTAGAAACTTTGCTACTAAAGTTTGGAACGCTGCGCGCTTTGCCATGATTAATGGGGCACATGTAACTGGTGAGCTACCAGGTAGGTCGGAGCTAAACCATATTGATCGCTGGATTCTAAATCGCCTTGAGAGCACCATTTCTATCGCTGATAAAGGATATGAAACTTTTGAATTTGCTAAGGCGAGCGAAGAGATATATCACTTTGCTTGGGATGATCTATGTGATTGGTATTTAGAGCTAGTTAAAGAGAGTTTTGCCAGAGGCGGAGCTCAGGCTGATAAAAGCCGTAGGGTTTTAGGTCATGTTCTAGACCAACTACTTCGACTTATGCACCCATCAATGCCATTTATCACCGAGACCATCTGGTGTGAATTAACTGGGGGAGAGTCACTTGTAATTGCTAAATGGCCCGAAGTGAATAAAAGCGCAGAGGATTTATCAGCCAATAAAGTAGTTGAGGATATGCAGCTTCTTATTACTGAGATTCGAAGGTTTAGAAGTGAGCAAGGCATTAAAACTTCAGCCAGAATTAGCGCGAAAATTTCAGGCTTATCGGGAGATTTGCTGGATTATGAAGATGCCATTCGATTTCTGGTTCGCCTTGATAAACCTGGAAGTGATTTTAAAGAGAGCGCAAGAATTGAAATTGGTCAATTTAGTATCGCCTTCGACCTTAGAGGAGCAATTGATGTCAAAGCTGAGCGAGCAAGACTAAGTAAGGACCTAGAGGGCATTAAGAAAGATTTGCAGAGCGCGGTTGTTAAGTTAGAAAATGAGAACTTTATGGCTAAAGCGCCCATGGAAGTAGTTAAGGAAATTAGAGAGCGAATGGAATTTTGCGAGAGCGAAATTGCTCGAATCAGCAACCTCCTTGCTGCACTTCCAAAAGAATAAAGATGAGTTCTGCTGAAAACCTCTCACGCCTAGATGCCATTGAGCAAGCCTTACTAAATAGGTGGCCAGAGAGCAGGATCGCTCCAACACTTGAGCGCATTGCAACGCTAGCTGATTACCTAGGTTCGCCGCAGCTCTCATATCCAACAATTCATATTGCTGGAACTAATGGCAAGACTACAACTACGCGCTTAATTGATTCACTCTGTTTTGAATTAGGGATGCGAACTGGAAGATTTACCAGCCCTCATCTAGAAAGTTTCTTGGAACGAATCACTATTAACGGCCAATCAATAACGCCAGAATTTATGATCGCAACTTACAACGATATAGCGCCATATCTAGAGCTGGTTGATTCCAAGATGTCTAACAAACTCTCTTTCTTTGAATCCATGTGCGCACTTGCCTTTGTTGCCTTCGCTGAATTCCCAGTAGATGTTGGAATATTTGAATGCGGAATGGGGGGAGAGTGGGATTCCACAAATGTAGTTAAAGGCGCAGTTAATGTCATCACTCCAATAGGTTTTGATCACATGGAGTATCTGGGGGATACTCTTGAAAAGATTGCACAAACCAAATCTGGGATTATTAAAGAAAACTCCTTTGTTGTTTTAGCAGAGCAAGAAAGTGAGGTAGCAGCCGTCTTGATGCGTGCTTGCGCTAAGGCTGATGCCACTCCGATTAGATCTGGTATCGAATTTAGCCTTAAATCAAGGGCGTTAGCCCTAGGTGGCCAGATGCTAACCATCTCTGGAGTTTATGGAGAGTATGAAGATTTATATCTTCCTTTATATGGCCAGCATCAAGCAAGTAATGCAGCAACTGCCCTGGCTGCCGTAGAGGTTTTTGCAGGGGAGACAAAACTTGATGAAGAAGTTGTGCGTCAGGCTTTTGCCAAGGCGAGTTCGCCGGGAAGATGTGAGATTGTTGGCAGAAACCCCACAATAATTATTGATGCAGCTCATAATC
The DNA here is from genome assembly GCA_002347935.1 of Actinobacteria bacterium UBA2236. Lineage (GTDB taxonomy): Bacteria > Actinomycetota > Actinomycetes > Nanopelagicales > Nanopelagicaceae > MAG-120802. The sequence goes on along the minus strand of DDYK01000014.1, from coordinate 14,943 downwards.
CACATGGCGCTGATTCTTTGAAAAAGACGATAAGTGAGGAATTTGATTTCTCAGCACTTATCGGAGTCATTGCCCCTATGGGGGATAAGGATGTTGCTGGGATTCTTGAAGCACTTGAGCCAATTTTAGATCGAATTATTGTTACTAGAAACAGTTCACATCGCGCAGCAAATGTAGATGAACTAAAATCGCTGGCTATGGAGATATTTGGAAGTAATCGAGTTTCTTCTTCCGAAACTTTGGAGCAAGCAATTACTCAAGCAATTGATATGGCAAGAAGTAGTAATGCACTAAATGATTTAAATACCGCGGTATTAATCGCAGGATCTGTTGTTAGCGCCGGTGAGGCAAGAGCAATAATTAGAAGAAAAGGAATTTGACAGAAATGTTGATGCTTCTTAGAAGTGTTTTGATTATGGAATTCTTCATTGTTGGCTTTGCTCTCCTAGTTGCTAAAGACCTTTCAACCACCAGTGGCCTTTACTTTGGCATATTTATTGCGCTCTTAGCTTTTCTCTCATCTGGCCTTTTGAAATATAGAGTTGGCTGGGTCTTAGGTTGGTTGACTCAGATTCTGCTCATTGCATATGGTTTCTTTATCCCCACGATGTTTATTCTGGGATCCCTATTTCTTGGACTCTGGGTGGTGGCAATTATCTTGGGTCGAAAGGGCGAGGCGGCCAAAGCGGCCCATTTAGCCAAGGGCCAAGGGCAAGATTCGCAGAGTTAGAAATGCGCATAGACTTACCCCGTGACTAATTCGTCAGCTCCCTTAGAGCGCACCCTAATCTTGGTTAAACCAGATGGCGTTCGTCGTGGTTTAGTTGGCGAGGTAATCAGTCGGATTGAGAGCAAGGGATATCACATTGTTGCTCTTAGAATGCTAACAGCAGACAAAGATCTATTGGCTAATCATTACCTTGAGCATCAAGGCAAGCCTTTCTATGAACCCCTAATAGAATTTATGTCATCAGGTCCAATAGTGGCCATGATCGCAGAAGGTCAGAGAGTAATCGAGGGTTTTAGATCTCTAGCTGGCGCAACAGATCCGACGCTTGCCTCACCCGGTTCAATTCGAGGGGATTTAGCCCGTGATCAAGGAACAAAAGTTGTACAAAATATCGTGCACGGCTCGGATTCAGTTGAATCAGCGCAGCGCGAGATAAAGATTTTCTTCCCTAACTCGTAAGGAGCGATTAAATGGCAAAGATGAAAACTGACTTGTCCTTCCTAGGGCGAGACATGGCAATTGATCTAGGAACAGCAAATACCCTGGTCTATGTTCGTGGCAGAGGTATCGTTCTCAATGAGCCAAGCGTGGTTGCTGTTAATCAAGATACTGGGGCAGTTCTTGCAGTTGGCGCCGAGGCTAAGAAAATGATTGGCAGAACTCCAGGAAATATTGTGGCAATAAGGCCGCTTAAAGATGGAGTCATTGCTGACTTTGATACCACTGCACTAATGATTAAGTACTTCATACGCCAGGTTCATAAGCGCACCTATCTTGCAAAACCCAGAATTGTTATCTGTGTTCCCTCCGGAATCACTGGGGTTGAGCAGCGCGCAGTTAAAGATGCAGGATATGAAGCAGGAGCTCGAAAGGTTTACATTATTGAGGAGCCCATGGCTGCAGCAATTGGCGCTGGGCTTCCAATCCATGAACCGACTGGAAACATGGTGGTAGATATTGGCGGTGGAACTACAGAGGTTGCTGTTATTTCACTTGGCGGTATCGTCTCCGCGCTCTCAATTCGCGTTGGCGGAGATGAGATTGATCATGCCATTATTAACTGGGTTAAAAAGGAGTTCTCTCTATTACTAGGCGAGCGCACTGCAGAAGAGATAAAAATGGCAATCGGATCTGCATATCCACTCCGTGATGAACCAGATGCTGAAATTAGGGGCAGAGATTTAGCAACTGGGCTACCAAAAACAATCGTTGTTTCATCCGAAGATATTCGCAAAGCAATTGAAGAACCAGTGAATGCGATCGTTAACGCTGTTAAGGGAACGCTAGATAAAACTCCACCAGAGTTAGCGGCAGATTTAATGGATCGCGGAATTGTCTTAACTGGCGGAGGAGCACTGCTTAAGGGCTTGGATGAGAGACTGCGCCATGAAACAAATATGCCGATTCACATTGCAGATAGACCGCTCAATGCAGTGGTTGAAGGTTCTGGAAAGTGCGTTGAAGAGTTTGAGGCGCTAGAGAAAGTTCTGATCTCCGAGCCTCGCCGTTAGTTAACTCATGGCAAATCGAGGCTCTAATCGAAGTAGGCTCCTATGGGTTTCCTTATTGGTGACCTCGCTTTTTATTATTACTCTCGATCTAAGAGGGGTAAGTCTTCTTACTTCGCTTCGCAGTGGAACTCAAAGTGTCATAGCGCCCTTTGAGCGCCTTGCAACTAGAGCATTTTCACCAGTGGAAGATTTCTTTTCAGAACTTAGCAATTTAGGTCGAAGTAGAGCAAAGATTGAAAAGTTAGAAGAAGAGAACCAAGAGTTAAAGAATCAAGTTATTTTCAACCAGGAGACTCTGGCGCAATTAGAGTCGCTCAAGGGCGTTTTAGATCTTGCTGGAAAGGCTCGCTATAAAACAGTATCTGCGAGAGTTATTAGTAGAGGTGGAACTGGAACTTTTAGCGAAACTATAGTTCTAGATATCGGTAGTGATTCTGGAGTTAGAAGAGATATGACAGTTGTTGCAGCGAGCGGACTTGTTGGGGTCGTGAAATCAACAACTTCCTCTTCTTCGATTGTGCTTTTGATGAACGACCCCTCTTTTCGAATTGGGGTAAGGGTTGCTGGGAAGCAAGATATGGGAATCCTGCTTGGGCAAGGCGATGATAACTACTCACTACAGATGTTAAGTGCAACATCAGCAATTAGCGTTGGCGATGTTTTACTTGCGCGCGGCAGCTCCGGAGATAAACCCTTTGTTCCTGGGGTGCCGGTTGGAAGCATAAGTTATGTAGAAAATACTGTCGGTCAATTAACTAGAGAGGGAAAAGTTAATGGATTTGTTGACCTGAATTCTCTCTCTGTAGTGAGTGTAGTTTTGGCAGCAGTTGCCGGAGATCCTGGTGATGCTCTAGTGCCAACAGCTCCAAGACCCGCGCCAACAGCTACGGTATTTGTAACACCTAGCCCCACGCCCAAGGAATAAGGCTATGGAGATTAATCGCCTTCCTAAAGTCTTACTTGTTTTTCTATCTCTCTTTCTTATTCAAGAAGCTCTGATTAATCAGTTTGATTTCTTAATCGCAGGATTCTCTTTATATCTCGCCTTCTTTATGGCATGGGTAATTCAAGATCAGAGAAATAGCGCAGTAGTAACTGGATTCATTGCCGGATTTATACTAGATCTATCTCCAACTATTGAAGCACCTTTTGGACTCTGGACACTAGTGCTCACCGCTTTAAGCTATTTGCTAGCAAGCAATGTAAGAGCAGCTTTAGATGCACAGTTAAGCCCTCTTGTAATGCTAAGTGTTGCTGTTTTGGCAAGTTCATCTGCATTGATTCTCTTCTTATTATTTGGCGCAATTTTGGGCCAAGAAGTTGGCTCCGCCACCTACCTAGTTAGAAGCATCTCAGGAAATGCCCTCTGGAGCGCTCTACTCTCACCGCTTTACATTCCCCTAGTGATAAAACTTTATAGAGCAACCCTTACTGCAAGGCAGCGATAAATGAGAGATCGCTCCACATTAACTCTTTTGGTTGCACAAGTCCTAGTGATTTCATTAATGCTCTCCTTATTTGGCCGACTCTTTTATCTGCAAATTGCGGATGGACCTCGATATCGAGAAGCAGCACTTGATATCCAAAGTAGAGATATCGTAACTCCAGCACTTCGAGGTTTAATTGTTGATAACGAGGGAATTGCGCTTGCAACAAATAAAGCAGGGCTAATGGTCACAGCAGATCGATCAATATTGGATAAGTTAGAAGATAAAGGTGTCTCAGTATTAACTAGAGTGGCAGAGGTTTTAAAGCTGGAATATAACGATATCTACACCAGAACTAGGCTCTGTGGCGAGCTAGCAAGTGGCGAGCGAAATGGATGTTGGAATGGAAATCGCTATCAACCTATTCCAATAACTAAAGATGCCGATGAGAATCAAGTCTTTACTATTCTAGAAAGATCTGACCTCTTTCCAGGAATCGACGCTAAACCAGTTTCAATTCGTTCCTATCCATCTCTTGCCGGGCAGAAAGCCACCCATGTGCTGGGTTACTTAGGGCCAATTACAGAGAAGAATCTAAATAACGAAGAAGGAAAGCGATATTACCGAAATGAATTGATTGGCAAGGCTGGCGTTGAATTGCTCTACGATGATCAGCTTCGAGGAGTTCCCGGAATCAGAACAGTAATTGTCGATCGTAAAGAAATAGTTAGACAAGAGTCACTAAATAGGGCGCCAGTTCCTGGCAATCATCTAATTCTCAGCCTGAACGCTAAATTACAAGCAGCAGTTGAAGTAGAGCTAAGAGATGCTGTCTTTCGCGCAAGAGCTAATGGATATCGCGGAGATTCTGGAGCTGCCGTTGTTATGGATGTAAAGACAGGCGAAGTGCTAGCGATGGCCTCATATCCTGATTATGATTTAAATATCTGGGAAAATGGAATCACTGTTAATCAGGCAAGAGATCTCTATAGTGAAAAGAGTGGAGTTCCAGCTCTCTCACGCGCAATCCAAGGGGAGTTTGCTCCTGCATCAACATTTAAAGTCATATCACTTTCTGCAGCAGTAGATGCTGGGTATAGCTTAAAGAGCACTTATGAGTGCCCCGCTGAAGTTAAAATCGGTGATAGGACTTTTAAGAATTTTGATAGTAAGGCGGCAGGGCGAATCAGCATGACAACTGCTATTGCGATTTCTTGCGACTCAATCTGGTATCAGATTGCCTATGACGAATGGGTACGAGATGGTGGTTTAAAGCCAAAATCAAACCCCAATGATTACTTCTTCAACTCAGCTAAAGGATTTGGATTAGGAAAGAAAACTGGAATTGATCTCCCCTCAGAGCTTTCTGGGCGACTTCCAGATCGGCAGTGGAAGTTAAACTGGTATGAGAAAAACAAAGATTTCTACTGTAATTACACCGAAAAGGCCAAGAAACCCCAGCTCACCCCATACCTAATTGAGATAGCTAGAGAGAATTGCCTTGATGGTGACAAAGTTAGAGCAGGAGATATGGTCAATTTTTCAATCGGCCAGGGGGATACTTTGATGACACCCCTGCAATTGGCAGTTGCTTATTCAGCTCTTGCCAATGGTGGAAAGTTGATGGTGCCAAAGGTTGCTAAGGCGATTGTTGAACCAAGCGGGCGAGTAGTTAAGGAATTTAAGCCAGAGATTAGTGGTCGTCTTCCAATTGAGAAATCAACCCTTAAATTTATACAAAACTCACTTCGTGCAGTGGTGGTTGCAGGAACTGCAACTGGGGCATTCTCTGGAGTTGGAGTTGAGGTAAGTGGCAAAACTGGAACCGGACAGGTATTTGGTAGAAATTTAGATGGTACAAGTAAAGATGACACTTCATGGTTTGCCTCCTTTGCTCCAAGTAAGAAACCAGAGTATGCCGTTGTCATGATGGTAAGTCAGGGTGGTTTTGGTGCTAGCACAAGCGGTGTTGGAGTAAGAAAGATCTATGAACATATCTTTGGTACTAATGGAAGAGTAGCAATATTTCCTAATGGAACACCGAAGAAACTCCCAAGAATTGATTCCTCAAAGACAGTGCTGCCATGAAAATTTTTCTTAAACCTAAGAGCAAGAAAGGGTTTTTCTCAGGGGCAGATCAGGTATTAAATATGGCTGTATTCTTCCTTCTCTTAATTGGAATTATCTTGGTCTATGCAGCGACTAGAGATTGGTTTGCAGCAAATAGCCTAGATCCGGAGTATTACCTAAAGCGCCAGATAGTTAATGTCATTATTGGTATTGCCCTGGCCTATGGCACAACTCTTGTTGATTACCGCCTTCTTCGGGCCTACACACCATTTCTCTGGGGAGCTGGTGTATTGGGACTGGTTGCGGTATTAATTCCTGGCCTTGGTTCAACAGTTAATGGCGCGCGCTCTTGGATTTCATTTCCTGGTGGTCTGCAATTTCAGCCAGCAGAGCTAGCAAAGATTTCAATTATTGTTGGAATGGCTCTAATTCTCTCAGAGCGTTTAGCAGGGCAAGCGCAGCCAAGTGATAAGCAGGTCTTACAAGCGCTAGGAGTTGCTGGGCTTCCGCTTATCTTGATCGTTGCGCAGCCAGATTTAGGAACTGTGCTAATTATCTCTGCAGCAGTGATTACCATGATTGCACTATCTGGCGCATCGCTCTATTGGGTAACTGGACTTCTTATTGCCGGTGTAGCTGGTGTCTATCTAGCCATTGCTAGTGGTGAGGTGAGTGAGTATCAAATAAATCGACTCAAGTCATTTGTTGATCCTTCAGCAGATCCGCAGGCCAGTGGATATCAATTAAGACAGGCTCGGATAACTATTGGTTCAGGTGGCCTGCTTGGGAAGGGTTTGTTCGAAGGACCACAGACCAATGGTCGATTTGTTCCAGAGCAGCAGACAGACTTTATTTTTACAGTCGCGGGCGAGGAGTTAGGTTTTCTTGGTTCATCATTTATATTGCTACTTTATTTCATAGTCTTGATGCGAGCCTTTGCTATCGCAAGAGCAACAACAGATCTCTTCGGCAAAATGGTCTGTATCGGCGTGGTTGCTTGGTTCTCATTTCAAATCTTTGAAAATATTGGAATGACGATGGGGCTTATGCCAATGACCGGGGTTCCACTCCTTTTTCTCTCCTATGGGGGCTCTGCAATGTTTGCTAATTTGATCGCTATTGGCCTATTGCAAAATGTCTATCAAAGGACGCGATAAGAGCTGCTTTTTGCGCCTAATTAGGCGAAGGCTTTAACTATCTGCCATACTTGCCCAGTTCGAAGTCGCCTCAGGTTCTTGAGGTCGCCAAGACCGCTCTTTAGGTGCGGTCGGCAGATCCGGAAAAAAAGGTGCCACCACAGATTTTTTAGCAAATGCTTTTAACAAAAGCGTTTATGAAAACTTATAAGAAGGATTTGATCGTATGGCCGAAGAGCCAAAAAAAGTGCGTAAGCGCGCTGTAAAGAAAAGCGCGAGTAAAGCAGTAGAACAGGACGAGAGCGCTCCTGCTGCTAAAGAGAAGAAATCAAAAGCCGGGGTAATCCCAGCTCCAATATTTCAAGCAGCTCCCGTTGCTGCAGCCCCAAAGGCAAAGCCAGCAACAACAAAACCTGCTGCAAAGAGCTCACCTGAAGTCTCTGGCGAGAGTGAGGCGGAGAGAGAAAATCGCCGACGCCGTCGTCGCAGGGGAGGACGTTCTCGTCGCAGGTTAGAAAAAGATAAAAGTCCTACAACTAGTTCAGAGCTAAGCCAAGGCCCAAGTAGTGATTCTGAAGGCAGCGTTGGATTTAAAAAGCGTCGCCGACGACGTCGCTCAGGCGCTGATGGTGTCGCGCCAGGTGAGAAGATTGAAGAAGATGGCGTCTTAACTGTAGTTAAAGTTCGCGAACCTCGTCCGGTTCAAGAAAAGCCGGTTAGAGAGAAGAAGAGCTTTGATCGCCCACCTCGCCGTTTCAAAGATCGAGATAGAGATAGAGGACGAGATAAACCTCGCTACAGCGACTATCGTGAAAATCGTCGCCGCGGAACAATTCTTACCGATGCAGAATTTCTTGCAAGACGTGAATCTGTAGATCGTGAGATGTTAGTTCGCCAGCAAGGCGATAGAACACAGATTGCAATTTTGGAAGATAAAGTTTTAGTTGAGCACTATGTCAATCGCAATAGCAATATCTCCTATGTTGGAAACGTATATCTTGGAAAAGTTCAGAACGTTTTACCTTCAATGGAAGCTGCCTTCGTTGATATAGGTAAAGGACGAAACGCTGTTTTATATGCTGGCGAAGTTAATTGGGATGCCACAGGCCTTGCTGATAATCAAGAGCGAAAGATTGAGAAAGTTCTAAAAACTGGTCAATCAGTATTAGTTCAAGTAACTAAAGACCCGATCGGTCAAAAGGGTGCTCGACTAACTAGTCAGATCTCACTTCCTGGTCGTTATTTGGTTTATGTACCAGGTGGGGGAATGAGCGGAATTTCAAGAAGGCTTGCTGATACTGAGCGATCACGCTTGAAAGAGATTCTGAAAGGTCTAATCACCGATGAAGAGGGTGTAATTGTCAGAACCGCTGCAGAGGGAGCAAGCGATGAAGAACTTACGCGCGATGTAATCCGTCTTAAAGCTCAATGGGATGACATTAAGGCAAAGTCTGAAAACACCAGCACTTCAGCTCCATCACTTCTTTATGGTGAACCTGATCTAACAGTTCGAGTAATTAGAGATATCTTCAATGAAGATTTCCGCAAACTCACAGTTCAAGGAAGCGATGCTTGGGATGATATTAATAATTATCTTGGACATATCGCCCCTGAGCTTTTAACAAAAATTGAAAAATATAGCCAGGGCAATGATCTCTTTGTTGAAAATAGAATNNACTGGAAAGTTCATCGGTAAGGGTGGAAATCTAGAAGAGACTGTGACTAAAAATAACCTTGAAGCAGCAGAGGAAATTGCTCGTCAATTAAGGCTTCGAGATTTGGGCGGAATTATCGTTATCGACTTTATCGATATGATTTTAGAATCAAATCGTGAGCAGGTATTACGAAGATTAGTTGAGTGCTTAGGAAGAGATAGAACTAAGCATCAAGTAGCTGAAGTAACATCACTTGGTTTAGTTCAAATGACTAGAAAGAGAGTTGGCCAAGGTCTAATTGAAGCCTTCTCTACAACGTGCGATAGTTGTGGCGGTCGAGGCATTCATGTTCACATGGAGCCAGTTAATAAGAAGAGCCTTGATCGCGAATTTGTTCCAGCAAAGGTCAATAAAGAGGAGAACCTCTCATCTGATGATTCAGAAAGTGATGAGAAAGAAAGCCTGGATGAAAATGTGACTCCGGCCAAAAAAGATGGAGATTCTGGCCAAAAGAAAGGCTTTGGTAGGCGTAAACGAAGGGCTGCCAGCTCTGGAGTTGTAACGGCCTAACTCAGTTTGACCCTAGATAGGCTCAATCCGTAACCTATGCCCCTGCCCCGATAAGGGTCTTTGGCAAGAGTTCAAGAAATGGAAGGACCATTGTGTACGCAATAGTTAAAGCTGGCGGTCGCCAGGAGAAGGTCGCTGTCGGCGATACTCTCTTTGTTGATCGTATTGATGCAGCTGCTGGTTCCACCGTTTCATTTCCTGCGGTTTTAGTTGTCGATGGATCAGCAGTAACAAGTGATCCAAAGCTGCTCTCTGGAGTTAAAGTAACTGGAGAAGTTATTTCAGAGGTTAAGGGGCCAAAGATTCATATCTTGCGCTTTAAGAATAAGACTGGCTATCGCCGTCGTCAGGGTTTTCGTTCTAAGAATACTCGCGTGAAAATCACTGCGATTAATGGTGTGAAGTAAAGGGGTTGGCATAAATGGCATCGAAAAAAGGCGTCTCCTCAACCCGAAATGGTCGCGATTCCAATGCACAATTTCTTGGAATCAAAAGATTTGGTGGTCAGGTAGTTAGTAGCGGCGAAATTCTCGTTCGCCAGCGTGGCACCAAGTTCCACCCAGGCAAGAATGTAGGAATCGGAAAAGATGACACTCTATTTGCACTTGCTTCAGGTTCAGTGGAGTTTGGCAGTGCCCGTGGTCGTCGCGTTGTAAATATCGTCCCGGTTTCTTAAGCAACGGACTTTAAAAAATTGCGGGTCCGTGCATACGGGCCCGCTTTTTACTTATCCACCTAATTTATAGAAAGGCAAGGGTCAGATGACAACCTTCGTTGATCGCGTGACTCTTCATGCCGCAGCAGGAAAAGGTGGAGATGGTTGTGTTTCGGTTCACCGTGAGAAATTCGTTCCACTAGGCGGCCCTGATGGCGGAAGCGGTGGAAGGGGCGGCGACATTATTTTGGTTGTCGATCCAAGTGTTACTACCTTGCTTGACTTTCATCACTCGCCACATCGCAGCGCTAGCTCGGGACGGCAGGGATATGGCGCGCTAAAAAATGGCCCTGATGGCGAAGATTTAATTCTTGGTGTTCCTAATGGAACAGTTGTGATGAATAAAGAAGGCCGTATCTTGGCAGATTTAGTAGGTAATGGAACAAGATTCATTGCTGCTAAAGGTGGTTTAGGTGGCCTTGGCAATAATGCACTTGCCTCAAACCGGCGTAGAGCTCCAGGTTTTGCGCTCCTTGGTGAACCTGGAGAAAAACGAACTTTAATTTTAGAACTTAAATCTGTTGCAGATATTGGTTTAAT
>DDYK01000014.1:1644-4512 GCA_002347935.1 Actinobacteria bacterium UBA2236 | reverse complement strand
GCAGGAGAGGCGAGATTTACCGTTGCAGATGTTCCAGGTTTGATACCAGGGGCTTCGCAAGGAAAAGGCCTTGGCTTGCAATTTCTTCGCCATGTTGAGCGCTGCGCAGCTCTAGTACATGTTCTCGATTGTGGAACGCTAGAGACCGAGCGCGATCCCGTTAGGGATTTTGAAGTAATCGAAGATGAACTAGAGAATTATGCAGAGGATTTAAGCACCAGACCCCGCATCATTGCTCTTAATAAAGTTGATCTTCCTGATGCTAAAGCAATGGCAGATATGGTCGAGCCAACTTTAAAAAAGATGGGATATGAGGTTTATCAAATCTCTGCTGCATCAAGAATTGGACTTGACCAACTTCTATACGCCATGGCTAAGTTAGTTGCAGAACATAGAAAGCAGGAGAGCGCACAAGAGAAGGTAAAGATTGTGCTTCGCCCAACTCCAATTGATGATGTTGGTTTTAAAACTATGGCTAACGATGATGGCTCATTTACCGTTATTGGTTCACGTCCTGAGAGATGGGTTCATCAAACAAACTTTAGTAATGCTGAGGCTGTCGGATATCTTGCAGATCGCTTAGCAAGTTTGGGTGTTGAAAAAGAGCTTTTTAGATTAGGTGCTAAGCAGGGCGATGAGGTGCGCATTGGATTAGGTGATGATGCAGTGGTATTTGATTGGGAGCCAACAATTGAGGCAGGCGCAGAACTTCTATCAGGACCTCGCGGTGATGATATGCGAATCCCGCGGGGATGGGAGAAGTTTGATGAAGAGGCAATTGATCAATTAGATGATGAAGAATTAGCCCAGCAATGGGAGTACAAGGTGGAAGATCCAACAGATCCAGGAGTTGAAATGGAGGAGCAGAGATGAATCGCGATGCAGTTATTAAAGCAAAGCGAATAGTTATCAAGATTGGCTCCTCAACACTTACTGGAGCAGATGGCGCTGGTCTTGATAGCGCTGCCGTCACTAAATTGGCAGCAGCAGTTGCTGAATTAAAAGAGCAGGGTAGAGAAGTTGTAGTTGTTTCATCAGGAGCAATTGCTGCAGGTCTTGCCCCCCTTGGGCTAGGCAGCAGGCCTGCCGATCTTGCAACTCAACAAGCAGCAGCATCTGTTGGCCAGGGGCTATTGATTCATAGCTATACCGAAGCGTTAAGAAAACATAAAATCATTGCTTCTCAAGTTCTATTAACAATTGAGGATATTGTTCGTAGGTCTCATTATCAAAATGCGCAGCGCACCCTCTTTAAATTACTTGCCCTCGGCGTTGTTCCAATTATTAATGAGAATGATTCAGTTGGAACACAAGAGATTAGATTTGGTGATAACGATCGAATCGCTGCTTTAGTTTCTCACCTAATTGGAGCAGATTTATTGGTGCTTGTTAGCGATGTTGATGCGCTCTATGATGCTAATCCAAAAGAGGCTGGAGCTAAGAAAATCTCTCAAGTTGATTCCCTTGCCGAGTTAGCAGATGCCCAAATTGGGGGAGCTGGATCTAAAGTTGGCAGTGGCGGTATGGTTACAAAGATTGAAGCTGCGCGAATTTCAACCGAAGCTGGAATTCCAATGTTATTAACTTGCCTTGCTGATGTTTCCAAAGTTTTATCTGGAGCCGAACTTGGAACTTACTTTGTTGCATCAACAGATAAGAAGTCTTCTCGTCTGCTCTGGTTAGCGCACGCGGCAAGTAGCAGTGGAAGATTAATTATCGATGCTGGCGCTGTTAGCGCGCTGCGTGAGCGTGGCACCTCACTTCTTCCTGCTGGAGTAAAAGCTGTTGAAGGGGAATTTAGCTCAGGAGACACTGTTGAAATAACAGCTCAAGATGGCAGCATCGTTGCCCGCGGATTAGTTGCCTTTGATTCTTCAGAAATTCCGGCAATGCTTGGACGCTCCACTAAAGATCTTGCGAAAGAATTAGGGCCTGAGTATGAGCGAGAGTTGGTCCACCGCGATGACATGGTGCTGTTATGAGCAATGATCAATTAGTTGCAGATCTAGCAGACAAGGCAAGAAAAGCATCAAAGACTTTAATCACTGCTGGCTATAGCAAGAGACAAGGTGCACTTCTTGCAATTGCGGATGCACTTGAGGCCAATATGGGTGAGATTCTTGAAGCCAATAAGTTAGATATGGAGCGCGGGAAAGCTAATGGCCTTAATTCATCCCTTTTAGATCGCCTAGCTTTAAACCCAGAGCGAATTAAAGATATTGCCGTAGGGGCGCGCCAAGTAGCAGCACTTGATGACCCACTTGGAATCGTTTTAAGGCAGCGAACTCTAAGTAATGGATTGAAACTCACTCAAGTAACGGTGCCATTTGGGGTTATTGGAATGGTTTATGAGGCTCGTCCAAATGTAACTGTTGATGCTGCAGTGATTCTTCTAATGTCAGGAAATGCAGCGCTACTTCGCGGCTCATCATCTGCTCAGGCAAGTAATGAGGTCTTAGTTAAAGTAATGAGAGGCGCACTTGAGGCGGGAGAAATTTCAAGTGAGGTAATTCAGTTAATTCCTTCAAGTGATCGTGATACCACCAGAGCTCTTCTTCATGCTCGAGGCAAAGTTGATTTAGTTATTCCAAGAGGAAGCGCAGAATTAATCCGTATGGTTGTTGATGATTCAACTGTGCCGACTATTGAAACTGGAGCCGGAGTCTGTCATGTTTATATTGATAAGAGCGCTGACTTTGCCAAAGCTATTCCAATCGTAATTAACTCAAAGACTCATAGACCTAGCGTTTGTAATGCTGCAGAGACTCTTCTGGTTCATAAAGAGATAGCCAAAGACTTCCTACCGCTAGCTCTTAAAGAACTCAATCAGGCGGGGGTAATTCTGCATTGCGATCAAGTAAGCCTTGA
>DDYK01000014.1:0-1622 GCA_002347935.1 Actinobacteria bacterium UBA2236 | reverse complement strand
GAGATGAATGTTGCAGTTGTATCTGATTTGGAAAGCGCTGCTGCTCATATTTTGAAGTATGGAACCAATCACACTGAGGCAATTGTCACTGAGTCCAATGAGAGCGCAGAGAGATTCATTGCTCTTGCAGATTGCGCCGCAGTTATGGTCAATGCTTCAACTAGATTTACTGATGGCCAAGAAATGGGATTTGGAGCAGAGATTGGAATTTCAAATCAGAAGCTTCATGCTCGCGGTCCGATGGGCCTTGAGCAGATGACTACCACTTCATGGATTGTGAGAGGAGATGGCCAGATCCGAAAGTAATTCGCTGGCAGCGATAGCTCTTCGGTAAGGTGACCTGTATGTCCAATATCTCGCGCGATGATGTGGCAAATCTAGCCAAGTTAGCTCGCATTGATTTAACAGAAGATGAATTGGCTGGTCTTGCTAAAGAACTCTCCGTAATTCTTGACGCCGTTGCTCGAGTTCAAGAAGTTGCAGGCGAAGATGTTCCACCAACTTCTCATCCGCTTCCATTAGTAAATGTCTTTCGTGAAGATGTTGTCCGTCCAAGTCTTACTCCACAGGAAGCTCTCTCTGGTGCTCCAGAGCAAGAGGAGCAGAGATTTAAAGTCCCGCAGATTTTGGGTGAAGAGTGATGATTAATAAGAGCGCAGTTGAGATGGCAGAGGCGCTAAACAAGGGCGAAATCACAAGCGTTGAATTAACTAAGGCGCATCTAAAGCAGATTGGTGAAGTTGATGGACAGGTTCATGCCTTTCTTCATGTTGATACCCAAGGAGCTTTAGAACAGGCAAGCCAAGTAGATGCAAAGAGAAGTGCTGGCGAAAAACTTCCCGCCCTAGCTGGAGTTCCATTAGCTCTTAAAGATGTTCTAGTTCAAAAAGGAATTCCCACCACATGTGGCTCAAAGATGTTAGAGGGATGGCGCCCTCCTTATGATTCAACGGTAGTTAGAAAGTTAAAAGAAAACGGCATAGTTATTTTAGGTAAAACTAATATGGATGAGTTTGCTATGGGCTCATCAACTGAAAATTCAGCTTATGGTCCAAGCCGAAATCCTTGGGACTTAACTCGCATCCCCGGTGGATCAGGCGGCGGCTCATCTGCTTCTCTAGCATCATTTCAAGCACCTCTTGCAATTGGAACTGATACTGGAGGATCAATTCGCCAGCCAGCTGCAGTAACAGGAACTGTTGGAGTTAAGCCAACTTATGGCGGAGTTTCAAGATATGGCTTAGTTGCCTTCTCATCATCTCTTGATCAAGCAGGACCGTGCGCTAGAACTGTTCTTGATGCGGCATATCTACATGAAGCAATTGCCGGTCATGACCCACTTGATTCCACCTCCATTAACGCCCCAGTTCCAGCAGTTGTTGCCGCTGCTAAGGATGGAAATATAAAGGGAATGAAGATTGGCGTTATTAAAGAACTTCAAGGAGATGGTTATCAAGCTGGCGTTTTAAAGTTATTTAATGAATCACTAGAGATTCTGGCATCACTTGGCGCTGAGATTGTAGAAGTCTCCTGTAAATACTTTGATTATGCTCTAGCTGCTTATTACTTAATTGCACCAAGTGAGTGCTCATCAAATCTTGCTCGCTTTGATGCGATGCGTT
>DDYK01000032.1:7089-10906 GCA_002347935.1 Actinobacteria bacterium UBA2236 | reverse complement strand
AAAGAGATTGAAGTTGGTTTTCCTAGCGCTAGCCAGACTGACTTTGATTTTGTAAGAAAGATCATTGAAGATGGGCTAATTCCAGATGATGTAACAATTCAAGTTTTGACTCAAGCTAGAGATACTTTAATTAGAAGAACTTATGAATCTTTAGCGGGGGCAAAGAGCGCGGTAGTTCATCTCTATAACTCCACCTCAACACTTCAGCGCAGAGTGGTATTTGGGCAAGATAAAGAAGGAATCAAGAAGATAGCGGTGGATGGAGCTAAGTTGTGTAAAGAGTTAGTTTCAACTCTGCCTGATACCAAGATCTCTTTTGAATACTCACCTGAGTCCTACACCGGCACTGAGCTGGAGTTTGCACTCGATGTCTGCAACGCAGTTAATGACATCTGGCAGCCCACCCCCTCTCATAAGAGCATTATTAATCTCCCCGCAACTGTTGAGATGGCCACCCCTAATGTTTATGCCGATTCAATTGAATGGATGGGGCGTAATTTAAAGTATCGAGATTCCATAGTACTAAGTCTTCACCCACATAATGATCGCGGAACTGGAGTTGCTGCAGCAGAACTTGGATATCTTGCAGGAGCAGATCGCATAGAAGGAACGCTATTTGGCAATGGCGAGCGAACGGGAAATGTCTGTTTAGTAACCCTTGGGCTTAATTTGTTAAGCCATGGCATTGATCCGATGATTGACTTTAGCGATATTCCAGAGATTAGAAGGACTGTGGAGTATGTCAATCAATTAAGAGTTCCAGAGCGTCATCCATATGGCGGCGATCTTGTATTTACCGCCTTTAGCGGTTCTCACCAAGATGCTATTAAGAAAGGCTTTGAGCATCTAGAAAGAGATGCCAAGGCTGCCGGCAAGCAAGTCGATGATTTCACCTGGGCAGTTCCGTATCTACCAATTGATCCAAAAGATATCGGCAGAAGTTATGAAGCAGTTATCAGAGTTAATTCTCAATCTGGCAAGGGAGGGGTTGCTTATGTGATGAAGAGCGAGCACCAACTAGACCTTCCTAGACGTCTACAAATTGAATTTAGCCATGTGATTCAAGCCCATACTGATGATCAAGGCGGCGAAGTATTTCCAGATCAGATGTGGAAGATATTTGTTGATGAGTATCTGCCGAGTGAAGATAACAAGTGGGGAAGATTTAGGTTTACCTCTCTTAATCAAAGTAGCACTGCTGGCAGAGATGTTGAGTTAAGCGTTGATCTTCTCGATAATCAAAAACAGATAACACTTAGCGGAAGTGGTAACGGCCCTATCTCTGCATTCTGTAATGTGATGCAGAGCTATGGAGTTGATATCCAAGTAGCCGATTACTATGAACATGCGATGAGCGCTGGCGGAGATGCAAGCGCTGCGGCCTACCTGGAGTGCAGCGTTAATGGGGGAACTTATTGGGGCGTGGGAATTGATCCATCAACGACTACAGCATCGCTAAAAGCGGTGATTTCTGCGGTCAATCGCGCTCTTCGATAACTATCTGCTCTAAGTTGTGCCTGTGGCGCTCTATCGTGATGAGGCAGTTGTTATCAGAACCCAGAAGCTTGGGGAGGCAGATCGCATCGTCACGCTCTTTTCAAGACAGCGCGGTCGAATCAGGGCTGTTGCAAAGGGAGTAAGAAGGACTAAGTCAAAGTTTGGCGCAAGGCTTGAGCCAGCTAGCTATGTCGATATCCAGTTATACACCGGCAAGACTTTTGATGTCGTTACTCAAGTTGAAGCAATTGAAAATTATGGTGATGCTATCTCTGGTGATTATCAGAGGTGGACTATTGCCTCTGCAATTCTAGAAACCGCTGAGCGTTTTACCAATAATGAAGGAGAGCCAGCCCTCCAACAGTTCCTGCTTCTAACTGGCGCACTCAAATCACTTGCTCATCAGAGCCACGATCCATCACTAATTCTTGATGCCTATCTTCTTCGATCACTTTCAATTGCTGGATATGCCCCATCGATGACAATTTGTTCTAGATGTGAGGCGCCAGGGCCACATAAATACTTCTCACTCGTTGGCGGCGGATCAGTTTGTTTAGATTGTCGACCCTCTGCCTCAGCAACTCCAGCTCCTGAAACTCTTCAANNAAGAATCGCAGGGAGGCATCTGGTTTAATCGCAGCATACTTGCAATGGCACCTTGAGCGAAACTTGCGCTCTCTTCCTATGGTTGAAAGAGTCATATTATGAAAGCGCCAAAAATTGCTAAGGAGAAAATTCCTAACCATGTGGCACTTGTCATGGATGGCAATGGCAGGTGGGCAAAAGCGCGCGGACTTGCAAGAACAAAGGGGCATGAGGCTGGGGAGGCTGCCTTATTTGATGTTGTGCAAGGCGCTATTGAGATTGGAGTCAAAGAACTATCAGCCTTTGCTTTCTCAACCGAGAATTGGCGGAGATCTCCTGATGAAGTGAAATTCTTAATGGGCTTTAATCGTGAGGTCATTAGACGTAGGCGAGATCAGATGAATGAGATGGGGGTGAGAATTCGCTGGGTTGGCGCCCCAAAGCGGTTATGGAAGTCGGTAATTGAAGAACTTGAGATTGCTCAAGAGCTAACTAAGAAAAATAAAGTTTTAACCTTAAATATGTGTGTTAATTATGGGGGCAGAGCAGAGATTGCATCTGCAGCTCAAGAGATAGCAAGAGATGTGGCAAGAAAGAAAATCAGAGCAGATCAGATAAATGAGCGTCTCTTTGCGAAATACCTAGATGAGCCAGGAATGAGTGATGTAGATCTGTTCTTAAGATCCTCTGGTGAGCAGAGAACTTCAAACTTTTTAATCTGGCAGTCGGCTTATGCTGAGCTAGTCTTTATGGATGTGCTCTGGCCCGATGTGAATAGACAAACGCTCTGGCAGGCAATAGAGATTTATTCCAAACGTGATCGCCGATTCGGAAAGGCTTGAAATGAGTAAAAGTAAGGTGCAATTTTGGTTTGACCCAATCTGCCCTTGGGCATTTATGACATCGCGCTGGCTATTAGAAGTTGAGAAGATAAGGGATATCTCTATTACTTGGAATCTCTTTAGCCTCGCCCATCTAAATAAAGATAAAGACCTTGCGCCGGAATATAAAGCAAGGCTGATTCGCTCCTGGCAGACAACAAGAGTCATTGCTGCTGCGCAAGAGAAAAACGGGAAAGATATAACCCTTCCGCTCTACACCGCTATCTCATCAAGAATTCACATAAAGAAAATGGATGTAGGCCAGGAATTATTCACACAAGCTCTCAAGGAAGTTGGCGCAGATGAAAATCTTGCTAGCGCAGAGAGTGATTCCAGCTTTGATAAAGCAATTATTGCTAGCCATGAGGCGGGAATTGCCCTAGTGGGAAGTGATGTGGGGACTCCAATTATTGAAGTTGAGGGAACGGCATTTTTTGGTCCAGTAATTTCTCCCGCTCCAAAGGGTGAGGAAGCAGGAAAGTTATGGGATGGAGTATTACTTGCAGCAAGCTATCCAGGATTTTTTGAAATCAAGAGGAGTAGAAGCGTTGGTCCAATCTTTGATTAGAGTTTAAAATTTCAGTTGATTGAGTCAAGCAGAGTAAAAATCAGATATTTGTCCTTAGATTCTTTAGGAAGGCAGGTCTGCAGGGGTGGGGGCAGTTAATAGCGCCCCGCAATCTGCGCAACTTGCATTATCAAGCAAATACATCTCAATCTCATAGTTCTCAGGATTAAAAGATGCCGTGATATTAATTAAATTGCTCTGGCAAAAGGGGCAAATTGGGGTTGGGATCCCACGTATATCACCCATTTTCCTCTTCCTCATGATCATGTTCATCGCCATGTTCATC
>DDYK01000032.1:4525-7037 GCA_002347935.1 Actinobacteria bacterium UBA2236 | reverse complement strand
TCAATTCCAGATTCGTGACCGTGAACATGCACTGCTTCTAATTGACTAACTAAGCCCCACATAATTAAAACACCAAGAATTGTTGACACTAGCGTCCAACGAGATTCATGACGAGCATGTGCCTCGGGCAGAATATGACTGGTTGCAAGATATATGAGGATTCCAGAGAAGGTGGCTAGATAGAGTGCAGTAAAATTCTCACTGAGCGCCAAACTGGTACCAACAGCAGCTCCGCTAATGCGCGCAATTGAGTCAACGCCAATTAGCCAGATTCCTTTTCGCGTCCATCTACCACTCTTGATTAGAAGTGAGACAGTGTTTAGCCCATCACTAAAGGCATGAACTAGCAGAGCTACGAATACGGCAATTCCAAGTTTTTCATCTATAGAAAAAGCAACACCAAGTGCCAAACCATCAAGAAATACATGGCCAGCCATAGCAAGCGCTCCGAAGCCACCAGCAACATTTACTCGATGCTTATGGTCATCACTGAAATCAGATTCTGCGGGTTCATGAGTTCCAAAGAACTTTTCATAGAGATGTAGAAATAGGAAACCACCGACAAGAGCTACTGAAACTGCAGGAGCTCCAAGAAGTGTGGATGAAGACATTTCAAAGACTTCAGGTAAGAGATCGAAGGCAACAAGTCCTAGAAGAAGTCCGGCGGCAAGGCCAAGAACTAGATGGAGGCGATCTTTTGCCCTTAGGGCAAGCAGGCCCCCAGCGGCGGTCGCTAAAGCTGTGGCAGCGGCAAGAAGGATTGGTAGGTTCATAGGCGAGAAGTTATCACAAATGAGAATCATTTTCATAATGGGGGTGAAGGGAATTAAGCGTGTCGGGGGGTAAAATCGGGGTTCTGCGCCCAGATTTCATATGAGAACTGCGACCGGTGCGCACCGCCTGCAGCCAGCCGGATGGAGATCACCATGGCCGATCGTCTTGAAGTAATTGTGAGCCTGGCTAAACGCCGCGGCTTTGTTTATCCCTCATCCGAGCTCTACGGTGGTCTTCGCGCCTCATGGGATTACGGCCCTCTTGGAGTTGAGCTAAAAAATAATGTTAAGCGTCAGTGGTGGAAATCTATGGTCACCGGGCGAGAAGATGTTGTTGGTCTTGACTCATGTGTCATCTTAGCTAGGGAAGTTTGGGAGGCCTCCGGCCATGTTGAAACATTTAGCGATCCGCTAACGGAGTGCACTGAGTGCCATAAAAGATATCGAGCAGATCATCTAGAAGAGGCTTATGAAGCAAAGCATGGAAAGAAGCCAACATCTTTATCTGAAATCAACTGTCCACATTGTGGCAATAAGGGAAAGTTTACTGTTCCAAAGCAATTCTCTGGACTATTAAAGACTTATTTGGGGCCAGTTGAAGATGAATCAGGACTAGCCTACTTAAGACCCGAGACTGCTCAGGGAATTTTTATTAACTTTGATAATGTGGCAACCACTGCTAGAAAGAAACCTCCATTTGGTATTGGCCAGATCGGAAAATCTTTTAGAAATGAAATCACACCTGGAAACTTTATCTTCCGCACTAGAGAGTTTGAACAGATGGANNGGAAGTGATGAACAGTGGCATCAAAAATGGATTGATACCAGACTTGCTTGGTATGTTGATTTAGGAATTAATCCGCAGCGCCTTCGACTATTTGAACATCCAAAAGAGAAGCTATCGCATTACTCCAAGCGAACAGTTGACATTGAATATAAGTTTGAATTTGCTGGAACTGAGTGGGGAGAGCTAGAGGGCATTGCCAATAGAACTGACTTTGATTTAAAGGCCCACTCTGAAAAATCAGGTAAAGATCTCTCATTCTTTGACCAAGAGAAGAATGAACGCTGGTTTCCCTATGTAATTGAGCCTGCGGCAGGGGTTGATCGCTGCGCTCTGACCTTCTTAATGGATGCCTATAGCGAGGATGAGGCGCCTAATTCCAAGGGGGAGATGGAAAAAAGAGTAGTTCTCCGTCTTGATTATCGACTAGCTCCGATAAAGGTCGCAGTACTTCCGCTATCAAGAAATGCAGATCTCTCACCTAAGGCAAGAGATTTAGCTGCCGCGCTTAGTAAGAATTGGAGCGTTGATTTCGATGATGCTGGCGCTATTGGCAGGAGATATCGCAGGCAAGATGAGATTGGTACTCCATACGCAATTACTGTTGACTTTGATACTTTAAATGACAATGCGGTAACAATTAGAGAGCGCGATTCGATGAAGCAGGAGCGAATTAGTATCGATCAGGTTGAGGCATGGCTAGCGCCACATCTACTGGGCTGCTAGATCTAAAGCCGCTTCATCTTCCAATTCGTGGTGGCGGTTTAGATTTAACTGCGCCAGTTGTCCTTGCTCCAATGGCAGGAATCACCAATGCTGCTTTTCGATTGCTTTGCCGGGAACAAGGCGCTGCGCTCTTTGTCTCAGAGATGGTTACAGCTAGAGCTTTGATTGAAGGCAACGATGAAACGCTAAGGATGATTACTCCCGGAGTTGGCGAGCGCCCTCGCTCTAT
>DDYK01000032.1:4180-4480 GCA_002347935.1 Actinobacteria bacterium UBA2236 | reverse complement strand
GGTTGCCCAGTTCCAAAAGTGACTAGAAAAGGGGGCGGTTCAGCGCTTCCCTATAAGAGGCGACTCTTTGCATCCCTTGTTGATGCTGCAGTAAAGGGCGCTAATAAATATCAGATTCCAGTAACAGTGAAGATGCGAGTTGGAATTGATAGTCAATATGAGACCTATCTAGATGCTGGAAAAATTGCTGCAGATCTAGGAGTTGCATGGGTGGCACTTCATGCCAGAACTGCAGCGCAGCTCTATGAGGGCAAATCTGATTGGAGCAAGATTAAAAATCTTGTTGAACATCTTGCCCCA
>DDYK01000032.1:0-4150 GCA_002347935.1 Actinobacteria bacterium UBA2236 | reverse complement strand
AGAGGATGTCTGGGTCGGCCCTGGCTATTTGCAGATTTAGTTGCAGCCTTTAATGGCCAAGAGATAAGAGCTCTTCCAACACTATTTCAGGTTAGAGAAATAATTTATCGTCATGCAGAGCTTCTTACTCAGTATTTCTCAAGTGAGGATAGAGCTTGTAGAGATCTAAGAAAACATATGGCCTGGTATTTAAAGGGCTTTCGAGTTGAAAGAGAGCTTCGAGCAAAATTTGGAATGGTCTCATCACTTCTTGAGCTTCGCCAGCTATTAGATCAATTAGTTGATCAACCATATCCAGTTGCAATTGGTGATGCGCCGCGAGGACGAACCAGCCATGGGCGCGCTGTTACTCTGCCTGATGGTTGGCTCAATGATCCAGAAGAACTAGTTGTAGTAGATGGCGAAGATTCTGGATCCGGCGGCTGATGTTCTTATTTAAATTTGCTTGGAAATTTATCAGCTTTCTACTTCTAGTTGTCTTAGTTATTCCACTTTGGGCAATTGGAAAAACTTGGTATACCGCGCAGAATGAAACCATTAGAAAAGCAGATGCGATAGTTGTCATGGGGGCCGCGCAATTAGATGGAAGACCTGGAGAAGTTTTAGAGGCNNAGGCAAGGCTGAAAGAAAGTATCCGAATTTATGAGAAAGGATTTGCGAATCAGATCTACACCTTAGGAGCGGGAGCTCCAGGAGATCGATTTACAGAGGCAGCAGCTTCAAGAAGTTACTTGATTTCTAAAGGAGTAAGAGCAAAGAGCATTACAGCAGTTGCTAAGGGGCGCGATACTTTTCGAAGCATCGAAGCCCTATCAAAAGCTGAGGGCATAAAAAGAATCAAAGAAATAATCATTGTTACCGATCCTTATCACTGCTTGAGATCTATGACGATGGCAAGTGACTTTGGATTTAACGCCACCTGCTCACCAACAAGGGTTGGTATTGCTAGCCTAGAAGAGGCTGGATTTCGCTACTTATTGCGAGAGAGCGGGGCCTATCTTGCATACCTCACCCTTGGGCGCCGTGGCATACATATCAGCGACCACGTAGCCTAAGCACCTTATGGCCCTTCATCCTGCAAATGAGCATCTTGGTTATAGCGAGCTGGATCGCGAGAGATTTCTTGATGAACCTGCAAAGCGAAAAGGGCGCACTGAGTTTGCCAGAGATCGCGCAAGAATTATTCATTCATTTGCACTAAGGCGTCTTGCCGCAAAGACTCAAGTAGCAGTTCCTTGGGCAAGTGATTTTCCAAGAACCAGACTTTCTCACTCACTTGAGTGCGCACAAGTTGGACGAGAAATTGGCGCAGCACTTGGCGCAGATCCTGATTTATTAGAAAGCGCTTGCCTTGCTCATGATTTAGGCCATCCACCCTTTGGGCATAACGGCGAAAAAGCCCTGGCAAAGATTGCTAAAGATATCGGCGGCTTTGAAGGTAATGCGCAGAGCTTTAGGTTATTAACTCGAATTGAAGCAAAGACCGTTGATCAAAATGGACTCTCTGTTGGCTTAAATCTGACTCGAGCAACCCTTGATGCTGCAACAAAATATCCTTGGAGCATCAAAGAAAATCCAGAAAAGTTTGGAGTTTATCAAGATGACTTAGAGATATTTAATTGGGTTAGGCAGGAATCTCTTGAATCAAAAACTTGTATGGAAGCCCAGATTATGGATTGGTCAGATGATGTGGCATATAGCGTTCATGATCTAGAAGATGGCCTAGTTACTGGACAGATTGATATTTCAAAGTTGAATGACGATCTAGAGCATCTCTATCAGACTGCAATTAGAGATTACCTACCGGATTTGAGTGAGCAAGAGGCTAAATCTGCTCTTAACTCTTTGCATAACCTCTCATGTTGGCCAAGAGAATTTGATAGAAGCCATAGACACCTTGCTCAGTTAAAAGATTTGACTAGCCAATTAATTGGTCGCTTCGCTCTCCATGCAGAAAGAGCCACCAGAGAGCGATATGGAGATGGAAATTTAACTCGATACCAAGCAAATCTGATTGTTCCTCGTGAGGTAAGAATTGAGGTAGCAATTCTTAAGTCAATAGCCGGTTACTACATTATCGGCGCCGAAATATCTAAAGAACGATATGCAAGACAAGAAGAGGTAATTATTGAATTAGTTGAGGCAGTTAGCCGCCTTGCTCCAGCAAGTCTTGAGAGTTTCTTCCTCCAACAATGGCAGGTTGCAGAGAGCGCTGCGGCAAAGATGCGGGTAGTAATAGATCAGGTGGCTTCATTAACAGATATGGGTGCATATGCCCTCCATGAGAAATTGATTGGGGCTTAGGATTACAGCTATGTCTGGACGAATTCGCGATAAGGATGTGAGCTATGTTCGCGATCACTCACCAATTGATGAAGTTGTCAGTGATTATGTTCAACTAAAGAGCGCCGGTGGGGGACAGAAGAAGGGATTATGTCCATTTCACGACGAGAAGAGTCCATCATTTCACGTAACACCGGCTCGGGGATATTTCCATTGCTTTGGTTGCCAAGAAGGCGGAGATGTAATTGCCTTTATTATGAAGATTGATCATTTAAGTTTTACAGAAACCATTGAAAAATTAGCTTCGAGAATTGGTTATCAATTAACTTATGAACAGAGTAGTTCTGGAGCAAAGGCGCCAGTAGTGGCACGATCTAGATTACTTGAAGCAAATAACCAAGCATCACTTTTTTATCAAGAGCAGCTACAACTTCCAAATGCGAGCCATGCCAGAGATTTATTGATAAAGCGTGGCTTTGATAAAACTGCAAGCCAATCATTTGAAATTGGCTACGCCCCTGATCAATGGGATGCGTTAAGTAAATTCTTACTTGGAAAAGGTTTTAGCGCAGAAGAACTTCTCTTAGCTGGGCTAACGAAAGAAGGCACGAAAGGAGCTATCGATCGCTTTAGAAATCGCTTGATCTGGCCGATTAGAGATATCTCAGGAGACTTAGTTGGTTTTGGCGCTAGGAAATTAGCAAGTGATGAAGAAGATACTGGCCCTAAGTATCTAAATACTCCTGAGACTTCAATATATAAAAAGAGCCAAGTTCTCTATGGNNCTTGATAAGGCCAAGAAGGAGATAGCAAAGAAGCGCCAGGTAGTAATAGTTGAGGGCTATACCGATGTAATGGCAGCGCACTTAGCAGGAATACCAACTGCCGTTGCAACTTGTGGAACCGCATTTGGCGATGAACATATAAGAATATTGCGAAGGCTATTGATGGATGATGATGCATTCCGCGGCGAAGTAATCTTTACATTTGATGGCGATGCTGCTGGACAGAAAGCAGCGCTGCGCGCCTTTGGCGATGATCAGAAATTTGTTACTCAAACCTTTGTTGCTGTTGAGCCAAGCGGCTTAGATCCATCTGATTTAAGACAAGAAATGGGTGATGCTGCCCTTCGTGACCTCATCGCAAGGAGAGTGCCACTTTTTGAGTTTGCAATTAAAAGCTCTATCAAGCAATTTGATTTAGGAAATGCAGATGGCAGAGTTCAAGCACTCAATGCGGCGGCCCCTCTGATAGGAAAAATTCGTGACGCATCATTAAGGCCCGAATATGCCAGATCTCTTGCCGGCTGGCTTGGGATGGAAGTTGAAGTTGTAATGGCTGCGGTTAAGAAAAATACCTCGACAAAATCTGGAAAAGTTGATGCTGCAGTTACGGGGGAGCAGTGGCGGCCCGATCCAAGTGAGCCAAGACTTATTCTTGAGCGAGAGGTTTTGAAAGTTCGCCTGCAGATGCCAGCTTTAATTCGAAATTGGCTAGAGCTAGAAAAGAATGCTTTCTCACATCCTGCCTATATCAAGCTAAGAGAATTTATCGACACCCAAGAGGATTTAATGGCAGTTAATTTAGAGGCAACAGAATCTGATGAACTGAAATCATTTATTACTGAGTTAATGGTTGAGCCGATACGTACCGATGGTGAAATCTCTGATCGCTATGTTTCAAGTATTACTGCCAGATTAAATGAGGTCGCACTTGCCAGATCTATCGCTGAAGTTAAATCAAGCCTCCAGCGATTAAATCCGCTTGAGAGTGAGAGTGAATATAGCCAGATGTTTTCAAGGTTAGTTGAGATGGAGGCAAAGAGGCGGGCCCTGCGGGAATTGGCTTGAGTTCGCTCTTTATTTTC
>DDYK01000044.1:3280-4028 GCA_002347935.1 Actinobacteria bacterium UBA2236 | reverse complement strand
GGCTGCTGAGGTGAGAAATCGCCGACGTTTCGCATCTTAATCTCCACAAAACATTTTGTATTCCACATGGTGGGGGAGGACCTGGTGTGGGTCCAGTAATTGCTAAAAAACATCTTGCCCCGTTTCTGCCAAATCACCCTCTTGATTCATCAGCGGGGCCGTTAACCGGGCCTGGGCCAATAAGCGGAGCTCCCTTTGGTTCAGCTTTAATTCTTCCTATTTCTTGGGCCTATATAAGAATGATGGGAGCAGAGGGCTTAACAAAGGCAACGCAGGTGGCAATTCTCTCTGCCAATTACATTGCAAAAAAGCTTGCCAGTGATTATCCAACTTTATACACGGGAAAAAATAATCTGATTGCCCATGAATGCATCATCGACATCCGTGAAATAACTAAACGAAGCGGTGTGAGCGTTGATGACATCGCTAAGCGTTTAATGGACTATGGCTTTCACGCACCGACGATGAGCTTTCCGGTCCCCGGTACATTAATGATTGAACCAACAGAATCTGAAGATATAACTGAGATAGATCGCTTTATTGCCGCTTTGAGATCTATTGCAAAAGAGATTAGGGCTGTTGAATCGGGGGAGATTTCTCTTGAAAACTCGCCGCTACGAAACGCCCCTCATACCGTTGAAGCATTAGTTAGTGATAGTTGGGATAAGCCATATAGTCGCCAAGAAGCTGCGCTACCGCTAGGAAGCGAGATTGGAATACAGAGGCGAGGAAAGTATTGGCCAACAGT
>DDYK01000044.1:0-3091 GCA_002347935.1 Actinobacteria bacterium UBA2236 | reverse complement strand
ACTTTTCCATTTTGATCAATATGTGCGGTGAATCCAGTTGTGCTGACTACTGCAAATTGCCGTGAAAGTTCTGCCGCTCTAGCTCTAGTGATTTGAAGTTGCTGAGCTGCTTGATAACTATCACCAAAGGTCGCGTTATTGGTCTGTGCCACTAAGAATTCTGCGTTAACTGCTCCCGACTGAATGTGGTCATCATCGAGAACTTCAAAGCAGATGAAAGATTGGAATTCTATGCCGTTTACTTTGTGCTTTACCCAATTATCCCCTGGAATAAAATCTCTAACCTGTCTGGCAAGAGGGGAAATCATCTCAGATATAGACCTAAGTGGGATATATTCCCCAAAAGGAGCTAAATCCTGTTTAACATATCTCGAGAGCAATTCCCCATCGGCCCCATATAAAAGACTGGAATTTAGAGGCCCAAAGCTTCTCTGTTCGACTGCACCGATTAATAAAGGCTTCTCAATTTCTTCAATGAGTTTAGCTATCCCCTGACGAGCCTTTAAATTCGCTATTGGATCAACATCAGATGCATTCTCAGGCCAAATTACTAAATCAGCGCTGCTCCGCTTAGGAGTTGCATCTATATGATTATTTAAAACCGCTAAGGCACGTTGATTAAATTCCAAACCTAGTTGAGGAACAGAGCCTTGGACCGCAACGATTTTCAGACTTTTCCCTGATGGCGTATTTTGATTCACATCAAAAAAACTTAAGGCAAATATAGAAATCAAAACAAACAAAAGTCTTGGCCTCACGATTACCAAGGCTGATAAAGATAACACAATAAAACTAACTCCAACAACTCCGATAATTGGATAGAACACTTGTAGCGAATCAACTTGAGTAAATCCGATTCGACCCCATCCAAAGCCGCCAAATGGAGCTTTCATCCGGAGTAATTCAATTAAGGTGAATGAAGATGCGAATAGAATTGCGCCATAGATACCTCTCTTTATCGGAGCTAGAGCAATTAATGAAAATAGTAGACTCTCCCCCAAAGCCAGTATCAACCAGGGCAAGGCTCCAACATAGATAGAGCTCCAATGGAGAAGTGGGGCAAAGAAAGCTCCCCCAGCCAGTAGAGCTAGAAGAAAACGTCGGCTTAACTTCTCATCAGCCAATAGAAAAAAGAGGAGTCCAGCTCCGAGGAATGCTGCAGGCCAGAGAGTCAACGGAGGAAAGGCGGCAAAAAGGAGTAACCCTGATGCAATTGCTAGGCCAAATTTTTTCATTCTCTACTTCCAATTAAAGGCTGAGAGGAGACGATCGACGCTCGCTCCGAGCCCGTAATCACTTTTCATGGTCTCTAGGTATTTTGCTTTCTTTGCAGATTTTGGAATACTCAAATCTATCTCTGGAAGATTTACATCTTTTGCACATTTCACTAATCGCTCCGCAACAGAGGCATAATCAAGATCCGCGAGTATTTTCTTGCGATGATTTGGCGAAAGCTTAGAATCATCACCTTTAGCTGCCTCTATTAACTCTGCCATACTGGAATAATTCTTAGCTATCTCAGCAGCTCCTTTTTCGCCAATTCCTTTAATACCTGGCAATCCATCAGATGCATCTCCCCTGATCATTGCAAAGAGCGCATATCTCTCACCTGGTATCTCATACTTCTTCTCTATCCAGGAGTGATTAACTAAATCATGATTACTGATGCCTTTAGCCAGATAGGCGACTTTCACATCGCGCTTCTCATCTACTAATTGAAATAGATCTCGATCGCCAGTTGCAATGCGAATCGGACCCTTCTCCCTGGTTGCAAATGTTGCGATGACATCATCTGCCTCATAATCATCCATTCCAACTATCGCTATCCCTGCAGCTTCAAAGAAATCAAGAATTAGAGGTACTTGCGGAGTTAACAGATCTGGCTCTTCTTCTCCTTCTCCATCATCATCTACGCGATTGAGTTTATATCCGGGAAAGAGCTCTACTCTCCAAGATGGTCTCCAATCACCATCTAGGCAGAGAGCTAAACGATCTGGCTTGTACTGATTAATCAACCTTGCGCTCATATCGATAAAACCTTTTACTGCATTTATTGGCTCGCCTTGAGGCGAGAGCAAGTTATCTGGCATTCCGTAGTAGGCGCGATACCAGAGCGATGCGCTATCGATTAATAACAGGCTCATGCCACCACCGCGGAGTAGGCGATAACTCCCCTATCGATTCTTTTCACTGCTTCTTTGACCGTTGGAGCCAGCTGTGGATTGGCATTTAATAATTGTCCAAGTAGGTCAATTATCTGACGGATTGCTCTAACAAAATCTCCCACGGTAATTTCAGTCTCTCTCAAAATTGTTTGAAGGCTATGGCCATTAGCCCAACGATATGCGCTCCATGCCAAATCAAAATTCGGTTCCTTCTGTGGCGTAATTCCGTGATCTTCTTCCAGCTTTACAATATTGAGCCAAACTTTTATCACCATAGGAATAGAAACATCAAGAGTCTTTGGAAGTCTTGGACTCCTACTGCGTTCGCCTCGCCCGTCGTAGACCAACGCTGATAATAATCCAACTAGATCTGCAGGAGAGTATTGCCTAAGCAAGTCAGAACTAATGAGCTCGGATAAAAGCAGATCACTTTCTGCATATATTTTTGTAAGAACTGCTCCTTTAGGAGTTAATTGATCACCACTTAAATAGTTAAGCTCCTTTAGTACCTCGCTAACGCGATCAAAAGTTCGAGGAATAACGTTGGTTCTCCCCTCCATGCGCGATTTAAGTCCCGCTGACTCTTTTTCAAGCCGAGCTGCTTTCTCAAAACCACGTGCATTACTCTCGCGATTCGGACAGCTATGACATGGATGGTTTTTCAGAAATCTTCTATGCTCACTTATCTGCTCTTCGATATTTTCATGGTGTTTTCTTCGGCTCCCACCAGTGATCCTTCTAGATGAGAATTGAGCCTCGAGCTCTTTAATTGCAAAGCGCGCCTTCATATACTCACCCATATCGCCAAGATCGCTTTGAGATCCTTCAAGTAGAGCTTTGATGGCAACTTCATTTTTTGCAATCTGTCTAGACAAACCAACAACAGCTTTATCTGCTTGAAACTGGGCGAAGGAAAAACCAAGCGA
>DDYK01000022.1 GCA_002347935.1 Actinobacteria bacterium UBA2236 | reverse complement strand
GCGAAGGTGATCTCAACTCTTGGAGCTAAGCAAGTAGCAATTCCTATTTCAGGCAAGGCAGAGAGCCTAAATCTCGCTACCGCTGCCTCAGTGGTGATGTATGCCGTATCGGCAGCTCGAAAATAGCCACTTCTTGCCACTCGGATTAGTAGAATTCTCTAGTGTCGTTAGATAACGCTGGTATTGAGCAGATTAAAGCCGATGCGCTCTCTGCGATAAAAGCCTCCCAGTCCCTAGATGAACTTCGTGAGGTAAGAATTGCTCATGTCGGTGATCGCTCGCCAATAGCAAGGGCTAATCAAGGACTTGCAGAGATTGAAATTGAAAAACGAGCAGCGATGGGAAAGTTGATTGGTACTGCTCGGGCCAATATCAACCAAGCATTTGATGATAAGGAAAAAGAGTTAACTGCCCTAAGAGATAGCAGAGCTTTAAGCAATGAGAGAGTTGATGTAACCCTTGCTAGTAATAGAAATCCTCGTGGAGCGCTTCACCCCTTAACACTTCTAACTAATGAGATTTCTGATCTCTTTGTTGGCATGGGATACACAGTGCAAGAGGGGCCAGAGCTGGAGGCTTCCTGGCTTAACTTTGATGCCCTAAATATTGCTGAAGATCATCCGGCTAGAACTATGCAAGATACATTTTTTATCGAGCCGCTCTCATCAGGCCTTGTAATGCGAACCCATACCTCGCCAGTTCAGATCAGAACTATGTTGGAAAACAAACCTCCAATCTATGTGATCTGTCCAGGTCGTACTTATCGAGCTGATGAGTTAGATGCAACTCATACTCCAGTATTTAATCAAGTAGAAGGTTTAGTAGTTGATAAGGGAATAACGATGGCCCATCTAAAAGGAACCCTGGACCACTTTGCATCAAAGATATTTGGTCCCGGCGTCACCACGAGAATTAGGCCATCTTTCTTTCCATTTACTGAGCCAAGTGCAGAAGTTGATTTCTTCTACAACGGCCGCTGGGTTGAGTGGGGCGGCTGTGGAATGGTTAATCGAAAAGTTTTACAAGCCGCAGGAATTGATACCGATATTTATACTGGATTTGCATTTGGAATGGGCCTTGAAAGAACCTTGATGGTGAAATATGGGATCACAGATATGCATGACATCGTTGAGGGAGATGTTCGCTTCTCAAGGCAGTTCGGAAGTGGTGGGCGATGAAACTTCCACTATCTTGGGTCTCAGAATTTATTGAGTTACCTAAAACCATTTCAGTAGCAGATATCGCTGCTGGATTTGTAAAAGTGGGTTTTGAAGTCGAGTCAATCGATAATCCAGCTGAGAAAATCAAAGGTCCACTTCTTGTTGGAAAGGTATTAAATATTGAGGAGCTAACCGGACATAAAAAGCCCATACGCTATGTCGGACTTGATTGCGGGGAAGCTAAAACAAGATTTGTAATCTGCGGTGCTACTAATTTCGTTGTTGGAGATCTAGTTGTAGTAGCTCTACCTGGCGCGATCCTGCCCGGAAACTTTGCAATTTCAGCCCGTGAAACATATGGCAAAACCAGCAATGGAATGATCTGTAGTTCAAAAGAACTTGGTCTAGGAGATGACCACTCAGGAATAATCGTGCTAGATGGCAAGGCAAAGATTGGAAGCCCAGCACTTAAGGTTTTAGGAGCAGATGATCCAATTATTGATATCGCAGTAAACCCCGACCGCGGTTATGCGATGAGCGTTCGCGGGGCTGCAAGAGAGCTAGCAATGGCGCTAGGGCTAAGCTTCAAGGATATTTCTTCAAGGGCCTTAATCACATCACTTGAGAAAAAAAAGAAGCGGGGAAAGATAACTCCAGTACAGATTTCAGATAAAACTGGAGCAGATCAAATCTACCTGCGAAGCTTAAGTAATGTAGATCCGCTAAGACCAACACCGCAGTGGATGGCAAGACGCCTATCTCAAGCAGGAATGCGCCCAATATCTATTGCAGTAGATATCACTAACTATGTGATGTTAGAGCTGGGTCAGCCACTACATGCCTTTGATAGCGCCAAGATTTCTGGAACTTTAAGAGTTGCAAGAGCAGGAAAATTTACTGAATTGATCACCCTTGATAAGGTCAAGAGAAAGCTTGCTAAGGATAATCTTCTAATAACAGATGATAAAAAAGTACTAGCCCTAGCTGGGACTATGGGCGGGCTTGATAGCGAAGTAAGTGAGTTTACTGTTGGCATCACTTTAGAGGCGGCCCACTTTGATCCGATGTCAATTGCGCGTAATTCAAGAAGCCATATTCTAAGTTCAGAGGCTTCGCGTCGATTTGAGCGTGGAGTAGATCCATCACTTGCTGAGTTGGCTTCTGCTCGCGCAGCGCTACTACTTATTGAGTATGCAGGAGCTATCTATAATGGGAGCTCAGTCAAGAAAACTCCGCTAAAAAAGAGAAGCATCACTATTTCTGCCTCTGAAATTTCATCACTTATAGGAACAATTTATAGCGACAAAGAAATTGAAAAATCGCTTAAGGCGATTGGCGCTAGCCTAAGAAAGAGTGGAAAGAAATGGGTTGTTACCCCGCCATCCTGGCGCCCAGATCTAAACGATCTTCCAGATCTGGCAGAAGAGGTTGCTAGATTCTTTGGATATGACCGCATTCCTTCTCAACTTCCGCCAGTGAAATTGGCAAGTAATGCAAATTCAGGACTTACCCCTATGCAAAAGCGTCGCAGATCAATGAGTTTAAAATTAGCCAATAGAGGCCTGGTCGAAGTTCATAACTATCCTTTTGTAAGCCAATCCCAAATGGATCTCTTTGGTTTCACTGGAGATCGCGCAAAGACTTTCAAGATTGCTAACCCAATGTCTGATGAATATCCCTACTTAAGAACTCATCTAACCCCTGGACTCCTTGCTGCAGCTGCAAGAAACATATCTAGAGGAGAGAAGTCGGTGGCACTCTTTGAAAGTGGTGCGATATTTAGAAACATTGAAACCTTAAAGCCAGCAGGAAGTGTTTCGGTCAGCAAGAGGCCGACGGAGTCGCAGATCAAGCAGATTTATCAGAGCGTACCCAAGCAACCTCTTCATCTTGCAGGAGTAATTGCGGGAGAGATGACAAACTCTGGTTGGTGGGGAAAGGGAAGAGTTGTTGAGTGGAGCGATGCTGTTGATCTAGTAAGAGAGTTGATTGAAGATTCTGGAAATGACTATTCAATTGAAGCAGTTGATCTTGCGCCTTGGCACCCTGGAAGATGCGCTGAATTCAGAGTTGATGGAAAAGCTGTGGCGCATGCCGGCCAGATTCATCCACGAGTAACCTCCGCGCTTGCTCTTCCTGATGCAACTGTGGCATTTGCTCTCATCGTTGACGCTCTAAAATTTCCAGATAATTTTAAGGCCAGTCCAATAAGTGTTATGCCAGCTGCCATTCAAGATATCTCCCTCTTCGTTGACCAGAAGGTCCCAGCAGAAAAAGTTGAAGCCGCCCTTAAAGAGGGCGCTGGCGAACTATTGGAGAGCATTGCGCTTTTTGATAGATATCAGAAGGAGGGAGAGGCTCAGGTTTCTCTGGCTTTTTCTCTAGTTTTTAGAGCCTCAAATCGAACTCTTACCTCTGATGAAGTTTCAGAACTTCGCTCAAAGGCTGGGGCGATGGCCAGCAAGAAGTGCGGAGCCCAAATCCGCACTTAATGCATAAATATGCAGGGATTTGCATAACTATGCACCAACGGCTAACCTGCCTCCATGAAAATCGGAGTCCTTGGGGCTAGCGGCTATGCCGGGGGCGAGTTGTTGCGATTGCTATCTGGGCACCCGGATTTTGAAGTTAGCTACATCGCTGCAGGTTCAAATGCAGGGGAGAAGATTACTGATCTTCATTCACATCTAATTACCTATGGCGATCAGAGATTTGCTGGTACTGATATTGGTGCTATCAATAACTGTGACTTGATTTTTCTTGCCCTTCCTCACGGCCAATCTGCTGAGATAGTTAAGCAGATAGATGAAAAAGTAAAGATTGTTGACTTAGGTGCCGATTTTCGTTTGAAATCAGAGCAAGCTTGGAAGCAGTATTACAACGATAGTTATGCAGGAGCTTGGGCTTATGGATTACCAGAGCTTCCTGGAAAGCGTGACTTAATAAAGAAATCTTCAAGGGTTGCAAACCCTGGATGCTACGCCACCGCTATAGCACTGGCAGCCGCTCCTGCCGTGCTGGCAGGGGGAATAGATGTTAGCGACATTGTTGTTGTTGCAGCAAGTGGAACAACTGGGGCAGGAAGAAGCACCAAGGTAAGCCTAAGTGCTAGCGAGATTATGAATTCGATGGTCTCTTATAAATTTGGCGGAGTACATCAACATACTCCAGAGATTGAACAAGCTCTTGTAGAGCTTGGTTCAAAAGAAGTGAAAATTTCATTTACCCCAATTTTGGCGCCCATGCCACGAGGAATACTTGCAACCCTCACTGCCAAAACAACTCTTTCGGAAGATGAGATTCGTAAAAGCTATGAAAAACTGTATCAAGATGAGCCATTTGTNNTGCAAGTAGCTGTTGACACCCATACATCTAGATTAATCGTATCTGTTGCCATTGATAATTTAGGAAAAGGGGCGGCAGGACAAGCTATTCAAAACGCTAATTTAATTTCAGGACTTATGGAGACAACTGGACTATCAGCTTTGGGGATAGGGCAATGACTCTAAAGAGTGCATATAGCCAGAGCCTTCCCAAGGGCTTTAGGGGATCTGGAGTAAGTGCTGGGCTTAAAGGCTCTGGAGCAAAAGATCTAGCTCTCATTGTTAATGATGGTCCTGATAATTTTGCAAGTGCAGTCTTTACTACCAATCAAGTTGTAGCAGCACCTGTTATCTGGAGCCGACAAGTACTAAAAGATAATCAAGTCTCCGCAGTCTTACTAAATAGTGGTGGAGCTAATGCCGCCACCGGCCCTGACGGCTTTGCTGATACCCATAAATCAGCAGAAGGCGTTGCCAGTTTGCTATCGATTTCATCCTCTGATGTTGCTATATGTTCCACTGGATTAATTGGCGTAAGGCTTGATATGGAGAAATTACTGGCAGGAGTCAAAAGTGCCCACTCCACTCTAAGTACTGATTCAACCGAAGATCTAGCAAGAGCCATTATGACTACAGATTCAAAACCAAAGATCGCTACCTATGAGAGCTCAGGTGTTAGTTTTACCGGAATAGCCAAGGGAGCCGGGATGCTTGC
>DDYK01000043.1:918-5293 GCA_002347935.1 Actinobacteria bacterium UBA2236 | reverse complement strand
TTATAGCCAATACGCTTATGCCCTCTACATCAATTGCTCCTAAGATCTTGCCAAGTTCAACATGATCCTTGGGAGTGAAATTAAAATCTCGTGGTTTGCCAATTTCCTCTAGTACTTTGAAATCTGCTTCCCCACCAACTGGCGCTGCCTTATCAACGATATTTGAGAGAGACATCGCAACACTTTTATACTCTGCCTCTGTAGCATTTTTCCTGCTCTCAGAAGTTTTAACTGCATCTGATAAAGCTTTTGCTTTTTCTAAGAGAGCTGCCTTCTCATCGCCTTTTGCAGATCCAACGCTCTTTGAAAGAGCGTTCTGTTCAGCCTTTAACGCTTCAAATTCCACTATCGCACTTCGACGATTTTCATCTGCAGCAATTACGCGATCAACAAGAGTTACATCTTCCCCTCTAGCGCTCTGAGATGCTCTCACTAAATCTGGGCTCTCTCTTAAGAGCTTTATATCAATCATTTAAATCTTCTCTCCGGCGCGAACTGCTGAAAGCCAAGCATCTGCCTGCTTAAAAGAAGTATCGGCAGTTCTTGTCGTTGTAGTTGGGGCAATTTTATCTGCTCTTGGATAAGAACCTAGATAGCGCACATCTTCACATATTCTTCTAAGGCCAGTTAGCGCATCTCCTACACGTTCTTCGTTTATATGGCCTTCCACATCAATAATAAAGTGATAGCTGCCCAATTCTCTGCCTGTTGGACGAGATTGAATAAAGGTGAGATTAACCCCGCGCATGGAGAACTCAGTTAAGACTTCTAAAAGCGCTCCAGCATGATCTGCTCCGATGAATGCAACTATCGATGTTCGATCATGGCCTGATAAAGCTGGCACTAAACCTGGCTTTCCTGCCAACACAAAGCGAGTAACAGCGCCATCGTTATCACCGATGTTATTAGCAATTGCGCTTAGCCCATACTCTTTTGCTGCTGCAGGACTAGCAATTGCTGCATCAAAACCACTTTTAACTAGATCTGCTGCTGCGGCAGCGGTTGATGAAGTTGGAATAATTTGCGCATCTGGATAATTCTTTGCAATAAAACTACGGCACTGGGCTTCGGCATGAGGATGGGTAGCGATTGTCTTTACTTGCGAGCTCTCTTGGCCTTTTGCGACAAGAAGTGAGAAGGAAACCGGAAGAGTTATCTCTTTGTAAATCACTAAAGGCTCGCCAATCGCCAACTCATCAAGGGTTCTTGCCACAACTCCTTCAACAGAGTTTTCAATAGGAACTAGAGCTTGATCTGCTTGAGAGTTTCTAACCGCATTAAGCGCTGCAGTGACATTGGCATAAGGGTGTAATTCATCGCTTGGCTCTGCGATAGTGCGCAGCGCTTCTTCTGTAAAAGTTCCAACTGGCCCTAGATATGCGTATCTTCTCACTGCGCAAGGATACTCGCAGGGCCATCTTGGGTGCATACGCTTTTATCAATAGCGATTTGCGCGTTAGGCTTGGCAATATTATGGTGGAAAAACTGAATTTCTCTGAGATTGCTTGGCGATCTGAAATCGGCCTGCAACGTCAAGGCAATGAAGATTCAGCTTTGGTATCTAATTCACTTCTAGCAGTAGCAGATGGTATGGGTGGTTATGTTGGCGGCGAGATTGCATCAAAAACTGTAATTGAAAAATTGATTCAACTTCTACCAACTCTTGAAAATCCTGAGCTTGATAATGAATCCAGGGAAGATCTTCTTAGCTCATCTATTGAAAGTATGGATAGAGCAATTGCAGAAATTGGGGCTGCTCGCCCAGAGCTAGTAGGAATGGGCACAACACTTACCTCAATAGCTCTCTTTGATAGCCACCTACTTTTACTACATCTCGGAGATTCCAGGGCTTATCGCTTGCGTGGCAAGAAAATTGAGCAGTTAAGCCATGATCACACCGTGGTTCAAGAGTTAATTGACCAAGGAAGACTTAGCCCAGATGAGATTGCAGATCATCCTCAAAGATCTTTTCTAACCCAGGCGCTAATGGGCAAAGAAAATCTCTCACCAGTGCTTCTTGCCTATCCAGTATTAAAAGGTGATAGATACCTACTTTGTAGCGATGGACTGACCGCTGTTCTAGATGAATCACAGATTGCTAAAGCGATGCAACAAGACTTAACAAGTGTTGTGAATTCACTAATTGAACTTACCTATAAAGCTGGAGCGCCAGATAATGTCACAGTGATCGTTGCTGAAGTTGGCCAGAGTAAAGCCAATATTAAGACTCAAGGTTTTGGCGCCGCGCTATGAAAAAAATGTTAGGTGAGCGATATGAATTAGGAGCCATGATCGGCACTGGAGGAATGGCTGATGTCTATCTAGCTCAGGATGTAAGACTCAATCGCCAAGTTGCTATCAAGATCTTAAGAAGTGATTTAGCTAGAGATCCATCGTTTGTTACCCGATTTAATAAAGAGGCGTTATCAGTTGCCGCTCTAAATCATCCAGGAATTGTCTCGGTATATGACTCAGGTAAAGAAGATAGTCCTAGTGGGGCTATGCCATACATTGTTATGGAGTATGTAGAGGGGAAAACGCTACGGGAGTTGGTCAATAAAGGCGAGCGTTTTGCGCTAAATCGAGCTGTTGAAATAACTGAAGGTATTTTAATTGCGCTGCAATATTCCCATAAGAATGGAATCATTCATCGCGATATAAAGCCAGGGAATATCATGATTACAGATAACGGTGATGTAAAAGTGATGGACTTTGGTATCGCAAGGGCTCTAGCTGATACCGGAGCCACTATGACAAGCACTTGGAACATTGTCGGAACAGCGCAATATCTTTCACCAGAGCAAGCAACTGGAACTCAAGCAGATGCTAGAAGTGATCTCTATTCTGTTGGTTGTCTGCTATATGAACTCTTGGCAGGAAGACCTCCTTTTACTGGCGACACCCCAGTTGCTATCGCTTATCAACATGTCTCAGCTCCTCTCATCCCAATTACTGAACTTCAAGAAAGTCTTGACCCAGCCTTAAATGCTTTTTTCAGTATCGCTCTAGCTAAAGATGCAAACGAGAGATACCAGAGCGCAAATGCAATGCTAAAGGATTTAAGGAAGTTAATTAAAGGTGAAGGTATTACCACGCAGATTCCAAAACAAATGAGAAAAGAGAAGTCGCGTAATCGAATCGCTGCGCTATCTATCGCTTTAGTACTTCTTGTTGGCGGTGTTAGTTACTTCATCCTTAGCCCAAACCAGAGTTCAGTAACAAGGGTTCTGCCTAATGTTGTTGGTTTAACGGAGGCGCAAGCGCGGCAAGAATTAGCTGGACTTACTATTACTATCCAAAGGGCGCCTGATCCTAGAATTCCAAGAGATCGAGTCTCTAGCCAACTACCGCTTGCCACCATCCGCGTATCAGAAGGATCAGCTGTGACGCTAACAATCTCTGATGGACCAGGAGATGCAACGGTTCCTACCGGCTTATTAGGCAAACCTCTTGAAGAGGTGAGAGCAGCCCTAACTGCAGCAGGTTTAAGAGTTAGTAGAACAATCGCTGTTGATTCAGAGCAAGAGCCAGGAATTGTTTTGAAAATTATCCCAGAGCCAGGAAGCACAGTTGAAGCAGGTACTGGAGTAGTTCTAGAGATTGCTAGTGGGAATATCTCTGTGCCGTCTCTAGTTGGATTAAACGAAATAGAGGCAAGAACCATCCTCACTCAAGCCGGTTTCTTGGTAAAAATTGTTGAAGCTTATGATGCAAATCAGGTAATTGGAATTGTTTTAGCGCAGGCTCCAACTGCTGGTGAGGTAAAACTAATTGGTTCTTCCGTAACAATTACTATAAATAAAACTCAAGGCTAGCGAGATACAACCGGAGACAGACCTTCAGATCTGGCTCTAGCTTCATTATCGCCGCACTCAACTAACCAATTGCCTAACATCTGATAGCCGTGTTCAGTAAGAACTGATTCAGGATGAAATTGCACTCCATGTATTGGAAGTGTTTTATGTTTAATAGCCATTACTAAACCGCTCTCACTTCTTGCAGTTACTTCAATTTCCTCTGGCAAACTATCCTCATCTATTGCAAGTGAGTGATAGCGAGTAGCGGTAAAGTTATTAGGGATATCTTTTAGGACTCCAGAATTGTTATGGGTAATTACCGATGTCTTTCCATGAAGTAGCTCCGGGGCTCTATTAACAGTTGCCCCATATGCAACTCCAATTCCTTGATGTCCTAGGCAGACTCCAAGTAAGGGCTTTTTTATCTCAGCTGCATACTTAATCATCTCTACTGAGATGCCAGCTTCCTGCGGAGTTCCAGGCCCTGGGGAGATTAAGACCCCGTCATATTGGTCGGCGTGATTTGCGCTAACTTCATCATTTCTTACTACCGTGCACTCGGCCCCTAGTTGTTGGAG
>DDYK01000043.1:0-854 GCA_002347935.1 Actinobacteria bacterium UBA2236 | reverse complement strand
CCAGAGATACTTCTTGCTGAACGAGATCCTGTTGAAGTGGAGAGCCCAACCTGGCTCGCCCCAACAATGGTTGGCGCATTTCTGATTGGCCTGTTCTGGATAGTAATTTTTTATGTTTCCCAGACCCAATACCCAATACCCAATATCGGGGCTTGGAACATGGTTGTGGGCTTTGCCTTCATCGGAGTGGGCTTCTCCCTGGCCACTCGCTGGCGCTAATACCTATTTATTAATTACATCTGTGTAATTCTCCACAGGTTATCCACCGCTGTGTATAGCGCCCTTACCTGCGCTTTAGCCCCTGCCCACCTACCCTAAGGCGCATGATGCGAAGTGTTTTTGGTCTTAGCGCCTACCTAATCACAGTAGTTGCAATCCTGGCTATAACTATTCGCTCCCTTGAGCTCTATCGCCGGATTAAAGCTGGCCAAGCAGATCCAACTAGATCAAATCAAAAAACTAAACGCTTTATTCTCATGACAAAAGAAGTTTTAACCCATGCCAAGATGTTGAAATTTACNNATGTTAGGTTTCTTTGCACTCTCTGGAACTCTTCTAAACGCATATGGCCAGGTAATTAATCCAGAATTTGCACTGCCTCTAATTGGTCATTGGATTGTATATAACTTATTTACTGAAAGCTTTGCTTGGCTTACTGGAATATCAATAGTTACGCTAATTGGAATTCGCCAGGTTACAAGAATTACTAATAAAGGACGTAGCTCTCGCTTTTATGGTTCCGCTTCTTGGAAAGCTTATTATGTCGAGGGCACAATCTTGGCAATTGTCTTCTGCGTAATAACGCTGCGCGGACTTGAAGGAGCTTTGGTTGGCTATAGCGGAAATCCTTGGGA
>DDYK01000051.1:3027-3859 GCA_002347935.1 Actinobacteria bacterium UBA2236 | reverse complement strand
GCCGAGTAACACCTTTTGCATTTATGGAGGCGGTAAGAGTCTCAGGCTCTACCGTCACCAATGCCACGCTACATAATATGGAAGAGGTGGTAAGAAAAGGAATATTGATTGGCGATGTTGTAGTGCTTAGAAAAGCTGGGGATGTGATTCCAGAGATTCTTGGACCAGTTCTTGAAAAACGCGATGGAACTCAGCGCGCCTTTGTAATGCCAAGTACTTGCCCAGAGTGTGGCAGCAAACTTCGGGCCATGAGCCAAGGCGATGTTGATATTCGCTGCCCGAATACTAGGAGTTGTCCAGCCCAACTTCGCGAGCGGATTTATTACATCGGATCAAGGGCTGCGCTGGATATTGATGTTCTTGGCTATGAAGCAACTAGCGCGCTTCTAGAAGATAAATTGATAACTGATGAATCCGATATTTTTGATTTAGATAGTAAGAAATTACTAAAGAGCGAGTTCTTCAGAAAGAAAGATGGAACCCTGGGCGCCAACGCTGAGAAATTACTTGAGGCGCTAGGTGAAGCCAAGCAGCGACCACTTTGGAGGATATTAGTTGCTCTCTCTATTCGCCATGTTGGTCCAACGGCAGCACAAAGTCTTGCTAATCACTTTGGATCAATTGCGAATATTGCCGCTGCTTCAAATGAAGAGCTTGCATCAGTAGATGGCGTGGGATCTGTAATTGCAGAGAGCGTTAAGGAATTCTTTGCTGAAAATTGGCGCGCTCAAATTGTTAAAAAATGGGCAAAAGCTGGAGTTAAAATGGAGGGGGTTGCAACCAGCGATAAAGCCCAAACTCTAAAGGGCTTGACCTTGGTAGTTACTGGTTC
>DDYK01000051.1:905-3007 GCA_002347935.1 Actinobacteria bacterium UBA2236 | reverse complement strand
AAGGTCTCATCATCGGTCTCCAAGAAAACAGATTATGTGGTTGTTGGAAGTGAGCCAGGATCTAAGGCCAACAAGGCCTCAGAGCTTGGCGTTCCCACTCTTGATGAGAAGAGTTTTATAGAATTATTGAACAATGGACCTAAGGGTTAGGATAGGTGCGTGATGGAATTATTTTCAATTGCAATGTTGTTGGAGAGCTTTAGCGAGGGCAAGCGTGAACTTCCCGCCTCTCCAGTATTTTTTGGAGTCTTTACTTTTGCCACTTTAATGCTGATGCTCTATCTAGTACTACGCCTTGATCGCGACTAAATCAATCGCCTTATTTGGGGGAAGTTTTGACCCAATCCATAATGGGCATCTTTTCCTGATTGAAGAACTTATCAATTCTGGCCGTTTTGAAAAATTCATTGTTATCCCCGCCGGCGCTCCTTGGCAGAAAAGCGTTGCTGCTAGTAGTGCAGATCGTCTAGCTATGGTTGAAATTGCTTTGAAAGATGTTATGAGTCAATCTAACGAGCTGGAGATAAGCAGATTCGAAATTGATGGCTCAGGGCCAAGCTACGCCTTTGAAAGTATCGAGTATTTCCGCTCCCAAAACCCTGGCGATCATCTGGTCTGGATAATTGGTAGCGATGCCTTTGCAAAGATAGACAGCTGGAAGGAGTTGGAAAAGCTGGCGCAAAGTGTGGAGTTTCTAGTAATCAACCGTCCGCATCAAAAAATCGATATCACCCGGATTCCAAGTTCAATTACCTTTAGCCAGATAGAGATTGACGCAATTGATCTCTCCTCGACCCAGATTCGAAAGTTGGTAGGGGAATCTAAGCCCTTTGAATCACTGGTTCCCCTTGGAGTTGCCTCCTATATCAAGAGCCATGGGATCTATGCCGCCGCGTAAATCAACCTTAGAACTTACTCAAATCGCTGCTGCTGCCGCAATAGAAAAGCTTGGTAGTGATTTACTGGCAATTGATTTATCAGAGCAAATGCTATTAAGTGAAGTATTTCTCTTAATCAGTGGAGGTAATGAGCGACAAATTGATGCGATTGCTGATGAAGTAGAGCGCCAATTAGGGCTCTTGGAAGAAAAGCCCATTAGGCGGGAGAGTTCGGAGAGCTGGATTCTTTTGGACTATCAAGATTTGGTGGTTCATGTTCAAACTCAGCAGGCGCGAGAGTATTACAGCCTTGATCGGCTTTGGAATGATTGTCCAAGTATCAAATTGAATGCAGTGAGCCCAGCAGATGCTTTTAAGGCAGGCAGGTAAATATGCAGGGACAACGCATAGTTCTTTGGCGCCATGGACAAACTGATTGGAATATCGCTAATCGATTTCAGGGACATTCAGATATTGCTCTTAATGAGGTTGGTATTCGCCAGGCTGAGCGAGCAGCGCCACTACTACTTAATCTGCAGCCTTCAAAAATAATTTCAAGTGATTTGATTAGAGCAAGAAAAACAGCAGAGGCGTTGGCTAAGTTATCTGGCCTCCAGGTTCATATCGATCCAGATTTAAGAGAGACCAATGGCGGTAATTGGGAGGGAAAAACTGGAGAGCAGAATAGAGCTGAGGATTATTATCGATTTGTTAATTGGTTAGATGGAGATGATGAGAGAGCAGGGCAAGTTGGTGAAAAGAGAAGTGAGATTGCCACAAGAGCGGTTAGAGCAATTGAAAGAGGATTAAGTGGGGATGTTTCAACTTTAATAGTTGCAACTCATGGTGGAACAGCTCGTTGCATTTTAGGAAAGATGCTGGATATGCCGATGAAGCAATGGTCATCACTGGGAGGATTATCAAATGCTTCATGGTCGATATTGGAAAACGGCCATCACCGCTCTGGTTGGGTTTTAGTTGAACATAACTCTGGCTCACTACCTGAGCCGATATATGGGGAGGAAAGCGGTGCTTAGTTTGGGGTAAGGTCTGCTCTGTAAGCGAAAAAAAATGAAATAAAAAAGTTCGGGGCTATGGCGCAGCTGGTAGCGCACCTGCATGGCATGCAGGGGGTCAGGGGTTCAAGTCCCCTTAGCTCCACGTTATGGACAGTAACTCTGGAAAAAGTTCGCTACCTCTCCAAGTAATTCCGCGCGGCTGGAA
>DDYK01000051.1:0-854 GCA_002347935.1 Actinobacteria bacterium UBA2236 | reverse complement strand
AGAGAACTAATTAGAGCAGGGGCGCAGGTCACAATTGCTGCAAGAGATCTAAAGAAAGCTGATCAGGTTGTGAAAGAACTATCTAGTCAGAGAGCTAAAGTCTTAGAGTTAGATTTATCAGATCTAACAAGCGTTCGAAGAGCGGCCAGAGAGGTAAAGCAAGAGATAGATGTATTGATATTAAATGCTGGGGTGATGGCTACTCCATACAGAAAGACTGCAGATGATTTTGAACTGCAAATGGGAGTTAATCATCTAGGCCATTTTGCACTTGCTGGCCTCCTATCCGATCGCATTAAATCACGGGTGGTTTCAGTATCAAGTGCGGCCCATCGATTTGGAAATTTTGGCCAAGGAAGCCAAGATGCAATTAGAGATATCTGTCTTGGCAGAATCAAGTATCAGCCATGGTCGGCCTATGGAGCAAGCAAATTAGCTAATCTGCTATTTACATTCGAATTAGAGAGAATTGCCAGAAAGGCTAATTATAGTTTTAGCGCATTTGCCGCTCATCCTGGTTATGCAAATACTAATTTGCAGAGCGTTGGACCTAAGATGAGGGGAAACTTTATTGAAGAGCGCGGCGCAGCTTTTACCAACTCTGTTATCGCGCAATCAGCATCACGGGGAGCGCTTCCAACTCTGTGCGCAGCAACATTTCCAAATCTCTATGGCGCTTCATTCCTTGGTCCTGATGGATTTATGGAGATGCGCGGTTATCCAAAAGCAACAAGAGCTCGCTCACTTGCCTATGATCAAGGCTTGGCACGAAACCTCTGGAGCGTTAGTAGTGAATTAACCGGAGTTAATTGGCGGTAATCTAGGGCAATGCTCTCGGCCTATGACTTTCACTT
>DDYK01000047.1:17026-17406 GCA_002347935.1 Actinobacteria bacterium UBA2236 | reverse complement strand
ATAACAGTGGTGTGATCCCGGCTAAAGCTGGAAGATCGATTCCGCAGGGCTGGGCAGTAAATGAAAAAGGTGAAGCAATTACCGATGCCAAGCAAGCTCTAATGGGAATGCTTGCTCCTCTTGGCGGAGCAAAGGGATTTGCACTTGGCTTGATGGTCGAATCACTCTCAGCCGGTCTTAGCGGTGGATCTTTATCTAGAGCTATTCCAGATATGTTTAATCCAGATGATGATAAAAAAGCGCAGGGAATTTCTCACACGGTAATAACCATTAATCCCGCAAGCATTGGCAAAGATTCTAAAGAAGGGCTTGATGAACTTGCTGCAAGTATTACAGCTAGCGGAGGAAGGCTTCCAGGGAGCAAGCGAGTAAGTCCTAAT
>DDYK01000047.1:16517-16954 GCA_002347935.1 Actinobacteria bacterium UBA2236 | reverse complement strand
GTTATCTCTATATTTGTTGCTCTTGCCTATGGAATAAGTAAATTGCAGGGAGCGATTTCTCCGCTATTTATCTCACTACTCTTTGGATTAGCTCTAGTTAATAGCGG
Source organism: Actinobacteria bacterium UBA2236 (assembly GCA_002347935.1). Taxonomy (GTDB): domain Bacteria; phylum Actinomycetota; class Actinomycetes; order Nanopelagicales; family Nanopelagicaceae; genus MAG-120802. The sequence continues at coordinate 16,847 of DDYK01000047.1, read as the reverse complement.
TCTCTGGGGAGATGGCGGTAGAGAGGCTGCAAACTTTGCAGCAAAGAGATGTATGCGCCTTGGTGTGGTGTTCCTTGGATTTCAGATCTCAATTGATAAGTTCATTGAAGTTGGCCCAAAGGGGCTCTTCGCTGTAGTAATTATCGTTTCTGCAGTTTTTCTAGGTCTTAGATATGCAGCTATGAAAAGTGGCTCCAGTGAATCACTCTCAACTCTTATTGCAGGCGGCTTTGCAATCTGCGGGGCAACTGCAATAGCTGCGATTAGTTCAACTCGAAAGAGTGAAGAGCGAGATGTTTCCTATGCTGTGGCACTTGTTGCCCTCTGTGG
>DDYK01000047.1:13649-16471 GCA_002347935.1 Actinobacteria bacterium UBA2236 | reverse complement strand
AACTGCGGGTGCTTGGATTGGCGCTGCTGTTCATGATGTTGGGCAAGTTATTGCCACCGCATCACTTATGGGCCCTGCCGCTCTTGATAGTGCGGTGATTGTGAAGCTAACTAGAGTTGTGCTGCTTATTCCACTAATTCTCTTGCTCTCCTATAAAACAAGTGAGAAGAAATCCTTAAAGAGCGCCACTCCAGTATTTGTTATTGGTTTTGTTGCTTGCGCCTTAATTGTTAATGCCCTCTCACTGCCAGAAAGCGCAATTAATGTAGGAAAAGAGAGTTCAAAGATCCTCCTATCTCTTGGCTTATTAGGTATGGGCCTATCGGTGAAGTGGGCAGCCATTAAGGCCCTTGGGGCAAAACCCCTTGTTTTAGGCCTGCTTGCCTGGGTTGCTTGCGGAGGATTTGCCTTGGCTGTCATCATCTCCGTTGGGCTCTAGGCGCGAATTTCCCTTTTCTAACCCCCTCTCATAAACTCCTCCTCTGCCCAAATGAGGGCTTGAGGCAAACAAAACGAGGTTAAAGCTTGGCTAAAAAAGATGGTGCAATCGAAATCGAGGGCACTGTAGCTGAAGCTCTACCTAATGCGATGTTTCGCGTTGAGCTCACCAATGGACATAAAGTGCTTGCACATATCAGCGGAAAGATGCGACAGAACTACATTCGTATCTTGCCGGAGGATCGTGTGATTGTAGAACTTAGTCCATATGACCTCACCAGAGGTCGCATCATTTATCGGTATAAGTAAGAAAGGGAGTTTGATCGTGAAGGTTAAACCAAGCGTGAAGAAGATTTGCGATAAATGCAAAGTCATTCGTCGTAATGGTCGCGTTATGGTTATTTGCGACAATCTCCGACATAAACAACGCCAGGGTTAAACCTGGTTTAAAAACTAAATATAAGAACGCGTGGCGCGACAGTAAGTAATTACTGACCTCCTGACTGAAAGCGGGAGCCGAAGAAAATTCTTCGGATAGGCGTTGCGGAGGACTTTCAGATTATGGAAAGAAGTACTAAATGGCACGTCTAGTTGGCGTTGATCTGCCGCGTGAAAAACGGCTTGAGGTCGCGCTGCAATATATCTTCGGCATTGGCCAGACCCGCGCGCAAGCAACTCTTGCTGCAACTGGTGTCTCACCCGATGTTCGAGTAAAAGATCTACAAGAGCCCGATCTAATTAAGCTTCGTGAATTCATTGAAGCTAATTACAAGATCGAAGGTGATCTCCGCCGTGAGATTGCAGGCGATATTCGNNCGCAAAGTTGAAATTCAGTGCTACCAAGGAATTCGCCATCGTAAGGGGCTTCCAGTTCGTGGTCAGCGCACCCATACCAACGCTCGCACTCGTAAGGGTCCACGCGTTGCCATCGCTGGTAAGAAGAAGGAGACCAAGTAATGGCCGCGCCAAAAGCTAAAGCTGGAGCTACTACTGCTGCCCCTAAGGCAAAAGTAAAGGCACGTAAGAAAGAGAAGAAGAACGTTGCCCTTGGTCATGCCTATATAAAGAGTACTTTCAATAACACAATCGTGACTATCACTGATCCATCAGGAGCAGTTCTTGCTTGGGCATCATCTGGCCAAGTTGGATTTAAAGGTTCACGTAAATCAACTCCCTTTGCTGCGCAGCTAGCTGCAGAATCTGCCGCTAAAAAAGCGCAAGAGCATGGAGTTAAGAAAGTTGATGTCTACGTCAAGGGCCCAGGCTCAGGACGTGAGACTGCAATTCGTTCACTACAAGCAGCTGGGCTAGAAGTTGGTGCCATCTCTGATGTCACACCTCTTGCTCATAACGGCTGCCGTCCACGTAAACCACGTCGAGTATAAGGAAGGGAGAAGAGAACATGGCCCGTTATGCAGGAGCAGATTGCAAGAGATGCCGCCGCGAGAAAGTGAAACTTTTCCTCAAAGGCTCGAAGTGCGATGGACCTAAGTGTCCAATTGAGTCGCGCCCTTATCCACCAGGACAACATGGTCGAGCAAGAGCGAAGGAATCTGAGTATTTACTCCAGATGCGTGAGAAGCAGAAGTGCGCACGTATCTACGGTGTATTGGAAAAGCAATTCCGCAACTACTACACCGAAGCAAGCCGTCTAGCTGGCAAGACTGGTGAGAACCTTCTTGTTCTCCTAGAGACTCGGCTAGATAACGTGATCTATCGAGCTGGTTTTGCAAAGAGCCGCGATATGGCCCGCCAGATTGTTCGTCATGGACACATTCTGGTTAATGGTCGCAAAGTTGATATTCCATCTTTCCATGTCAGCCAATTCGACATCATTGATGTGCGAGCAAAGTCGCAAGACTTAACTCCATTCATTGTTGCATCTGCTGAATTTGGTGAGAAGTCAGTACCGGCTTGGCTTGAAGTTGTGCCATCTTCGATGCGAATCATCGTTCATGGTCAACCAACTCGCGCCATTATCGATACTCAAGTTCAGGAACAACTTATCGTTGAGCTTTACTCCAAGTAATTGATAGGGCAGAGCGATCTGCCTTATTAATCATCTGGCTAGCAAGGATTTAAAAACTTCATAAAAGTAGGTACTAAGTGAGAGATCAAATAGTGGATCTCTCAAGATAATGGAGGAAAGAAGTGCTAATTGCACAGCGCCCCGTACTATCCGAGGAAGTAGTAAACGAAAGCCGTTCCCGTTTCATAATTGAACCGTTGGAGCCTGGCTTTGGATACACCCTAGGAAATTCACTACGTCGCACCCTGCTCTCATCTATTCCAGGAGCGGCTGTCACAAGCATCCGCGTTGCTGGAGCTCTGCATGAGTTCACCACTTTAGAAGGTGTTAAAGAGGATCTGACAGATATCGTTTT
>DDYK01000047.1:11219-13587 GCA_002347935.1 Actinobacteria bacterium UBA2236 | reverse complement strand
AAGAATGGCTCAGGGGTAATTACTGGCGCAGATGTTGCTGTTCCAACTGGAGTAGTAGTTCATAACCCAGATCTTCATATTGCCACTTTAAATACCAAAGCTAATGTGGAAATTGAGCTAACAATTGAGCGCGGTCGTGGCTATGTCACAGCGGTGCAAAATAAAGTAGTTGGAGCAGAAATTGGACGCATTCCAGTTGACTCCATCTACTCACCAGTGCTTCGGGTGACCTATAAGGTTGAAGCAACCCGTGTTGAGCAGAGAACAGACTTTGATCGTTTAATTGTTGATGTTGAAACCAAGAGTTCTATGAGTCCAAGAGATGCGCTCGCGTCTGCCGGAAAGACTTTAGTTGAGCTCTTTGGTCTTGCTCATGAACTCAATTACGCAGCGGAAGGAATTGATCTTGGACCATCAATCCAAGATGCAGCTCTTGCTGCAGATCTAGCCCTTCCAATCGAAGATCTAGATCTAACAGTTCGCTCCTATAACTGCCTAAAGCGTGAAGGAATCCACACAGTTGGAGAGCTTCTCTCACGTAGTGAGGCAGATCTATTAGATATNNATGCAACTTAAGGATTCACCAGTTGGCTTTGATCCGACACAACATCAGAACTATGGCGTCGATTACTCCGACGACCAGGCTTAAGGAGAGAGCTAATGCCACGTCCATCTAAAGGTCCGCGTCTTGGAAGCGGTCCATCCCATGAAAGATTGCTCCTTAGAACTCTTGCTGAGCAACTTTTTGAAAATGGCAAAGTTCGCACCACCGAAGCTAAAGCTCGCCGTCTGCGTCCACTTGCTGAAAAGTTAATCACCACTGCCAAGAAGGGTGATCTAGCTGCTCGTCGCCAAGTAATGGCCGCTATCTCTAATAAGGGCGTAGTTCATACTCTCTTTACTGAGATTGCGCCACGCTTTGAGTCCAGAAATGGTGGCTACACAAGAATTACCAAGATTGGTCCACGCAAAGGCGATAACGCCCCTATGGCAATCATTGAAGTATTAGCTGAAGGTACTCCTGCAAAAAAGGCAGTAGTTAATGAAGCAGAGAAAGCAGCTAAGAAGGCAGCGCCAAAGAAGAAGGCTGCCGCCGCTAAAGCGGAGTAGCTCTTCCTAACTAAAAATAAATAAAAGAAGTGTCAATGGAGCAACCCACTCTCAAAGTTGAGAGTGGGTTTCTTCGTTTTAGAATTGATTTTTCCTACGACGGAAGCGGATTTAGCGGTTGGGCCAAGCAGCCAGATCAGAGAACTATTCAAGGAGAGATGGAAGTTGCTCTCAGCGGTTTAGTTCGAAATAAAGTTGATTTGATCGTGGCAGGAAGAACAGATGCTGGAGTTCATGCCAGTATGCAAGTTGCTCACTTTGATCTACCTGAGCGAGATAAGTATGGAAAGCCTTGGAAAACTCAAGATCTGCAATATCGCCTTAATAGAATGCTAAGCGAGGAGATATTAGTTAGAGCGATTAGTAGAGCTCCAGATCATTTCCATGCTCGCTTCTCTGCTCTGCGCCGAACTTATATTTATAAGATTGCAGATGGTCAGCAGCATATTGATCCGTTAAAGAGATTTGATATCACGCCTTGGTATCGACACCTTGATTTAAGTAGGTTAAATGAGGCAAGCAGGAGACTTCTTGGAGATCATGATTTTGCAACGTTTTGTAAACCTGGCGGCTCTGGAACTACTTTAAGAAGGCTAGAGGAATTTAGCTGGCAGCGAATGGCTGATTCCACCCTTCTTGCAAGAGTTACTGCTGATGCTTTCTGTTATTCAATGGTTAGAAATCTAGTTGGAGCAGTAGTCTGTGTTGGAGAGTATCGCTTTGAGCCAGAGTGGATTTCATCGCTACTTGCCAATAAAACTAGAGTTAGTGAGAGCCTAGTATTTCCAGCTAGAGGTTTAACACTGATTGCTATTGAGTATCCAGCTGATGATTTACTTGAAGCTAGATTTAAAGTGACTGCCCGCCGGCGAGATGAAGAGTAAATGGGGCAGATAAATGTAGTTGGAATTGAGTATGCCCTCTCAGATGGCCGGGTTTTACTTAGCGATGTCTCCTTTCGGGTTGGCGAGGGATCAAAGGTTGCTCTAATTGGTCCTAATGGATCTGGCAAGACAACTTTATTTCGAATGATTGCAGGGGATATCACTGCTGATTCTGGTCAGATAATTATTAATGGCGGCCTTGGTGTGATGCGCCAATTTATTGGCTCAATTCGAGATGAATCAACGGTGAGAGATTTATTAATTTCAGTATCACCGCTTCGAATTAGGCAGGCTGCCCAAAAGCTTAAAGAGGCTGAAATTGAAATGGCTGCTAATAATTCTGAGAGGCAGCAGATGGCATATGCCCAAGCACT
>DDYK01000047.1:10718-11152 GCA_002347935.1 Actinobacteria bacterium UBA2236 | reverse complement strand
CCAGAGGAGGTATTAATCCTTGATGAGCCTGATAACTATCTAGATGTTCCAGCAAAGAGATGGCTAGAGGAGCAGATAAGAATTTCAAAGAAGACAATCCTCTTTATTAGCCATGATCGAGAGTTATTAGCAGCAACTGCTACCAAAGTTGTCACTCTTGAACAAGGTATTACGGGAAATAGCGCATGGATTCATGGTGAGGGCTTTAATACTTGGCATGATGCAAGAAAAGCGCGTAATGCTCAGTTCGCTCAAGTACTAGAGCGCTGGCAAGAGGAACATAAGCGGTTAAAAGAACTAGTTCTAACTCTGCAATGGCAAGCTGCTTCATCGCCTGATATGGCCTCAAGGTATCGAGCGATGCAAACTAGGCTTAGAAAGTTTGAAGAGATTGGTCCGCCGCCACCGCCGCCTCTGGAACAAGATGTGAAGGT
>DDYK01000047.1:9826-10672 GCA_002347935.1 Actinobacteria bacterium UBA2236 | reverse complement strand
CCCTTTACCTTTGAAATCTATTATCAGGATCGAGTGGCAATTCTTGGAAAGAATGGATCTGGAAAATCTCACTTTTTAAGAAGGCTTTCAGGCGATGAGAGCGTTAGATATAGCGGTGAATTTAAATTGGGTGCAAGAGTTATTCCAGGTTTCTTTGCTCAGACTCATGCTCATCCTGAATTTGTCGGAAAGACTCTTCTTGAGATCTTGTGGCAGGAGAATTCATTGCAATTAGGAGCCGCTAAATCTGTGCTTGGTAGATATGAATTAGCCCAACAAGCAGAGCAACAATTCACATATTTATCTGGCGGACAACAGGCGCGTTTTCAAGTTTTATTATTAGAACTTGCCGGCGATACTTTGTTATTACTTGATGAGCCAACCGATAACTTAGATCTGGCCAGTGCTGAAGCGCTCGAGCGAGCACTGGATGCTTATCAAGGAACTGTAATTGCTGTGACCCATGATCGCTGGTTTGCTAAAGGATTTACTAGATTTTTGATATTTGGCGCAGAGGGTGCGGTCTACGAGAGCCCTGAACCAGTCTGGAGCCATTAAGCAGGCTCGATTTTGACCCCTTTGGGTAGTGCAGGTAATCTTCGCCTTCTGCCTCCGCTAGCTGTGGAGCGGCACTAATAGATAAGTACTTAAGAAAGAGAGTAAGCCCGTGCGCACCTTTTCACCGACCCCTAAGGATGTTGCTCGTCAATGGCATGTAATTGATGCAGCTGACGTTGTCCTTGGTCGCCTAGCTAGCCATGCCGCTATCTTGCTGCGCGGAAAACATAAACCAACATTTGCTCCCCATATGGATATGGGAGATTTCGTTATTGTTATTAATGCTGA
>DDYK01000047.1:3431-9770 GCA_002347935.1 Actinobacteria bacterium UBA2236 | reverse complement strand
ATGCTTCCTAAGAACTCTATTGGCAAGCAGATGGCATCTAAACTAAAAGTTTATGCTGGCGCTGAGCACCCCCATGGATCACAAGCGCCAATTCCATATGTATTTACCCAGATTGATCAGATGAAGGTTGGTAAGTAAAAGATGAGCGAAAAAGAAGAGAACCTGACCGCCTTTAGCTCTGCAACTCCTGCTGCTGCAACTAACCGCGCTGCTGTAATTGCAGCTGGCGCAGGTATTGGTCGTCGCAAGGAAGCAGTTGCTCGCGTTCGACTAACCCCTGGAACTGGCCGCTGGATTGTTAATAATAAGAATTTGGAAGTTTATTTCCCAAACAAAGTTCACCAACAGGCAGTATCTGAGCCACTTCGCACCGTTGGCGCTGAGGGCAAATATGATGTTATTGCACGAATTGATGGTGGCGGAATTTCAGGTCAAGCAGGCGCGCTTCGTCTAGGCGTTGCTCGCGCTTTAAATGAAATTGATACTGATGCAAATCGCCCAGCTCTAAAGAAGGCAAAATTCCTAACCCGTGATGCTCGCGTAATTGAACGCAAGAAATATGGTCTAAAGAAAGCACGTAAGCGTTCTCAATACAGCAAGCGTTAATTAACAAAGAAGGAAAAATGGCGCTCTTTGGCACCGATGGTGTCCGAGGCGTTGCCGGCGTTGATCTCACCGCAGATCTTGCCTTTAATCTCTCAACTGCTGCCGCATCAGTTCTGGCAGATCTTGGTGAATTTGCCGGCCATCGCCCAACTGCAATTGTTGGTCAGGATTCAAGAGCCTCTGGGCAGTATTTAGAGGAGGCGATCTGTAGAGGGTTATCTAGCGCAGGTATTGATGTTTATCGAGTTGGAATTCTTCCCACTCCTGCAATCTCATTTCTTGTTCAAGATCGAGGGGCAGATCTTGGGGTAATGATTAGCGCCTCTCATAACCCAGCAAGTGATAACGGAATTAAATTCTTTGATAGAACTGGATCAAAGCTAGCTGATCAAATTGAAGCAAAGATTGAGAGCGTATTGGGGCAGATAGTAAGCAGCTCTAATGGAGCCGGAAGTGTGATTGAAGATTTGGGCGCCAAAGAGAGTTATATCCAAAATCTTTTGAAGAGCCTTAATGGCAATTTAACTGGGATAAAAGTAGTTGTTGATTGCGCAAATGGAGCGGCATCTTTTGTAGCACCTGAACTTCTTGAAAGGGCTGGAGCTGAGGTTATTGCCATATCGGCATCTCCAGATGGTTTAAATATTAATGATAACTGTGGGTCGACCCACCTAGAGAATCTAATTGCAAGGGTAAGAAGCGAGGGAGCAGATATTGGAATCGCTCATGATGGCGATGCCGATCGAGTCCTAGCTATTGACGATAAAGGATCAGTAATAGATGGTGATTTCATATTAGGAATTCTTGCTCAAGATATGGAGCTCCCAACAAAGACTGTTGTGGGAACTGTTATGACAAATCTAGGGCTGATTAAAGCTCTAGAAGAAAAAGGTATTAAGTTCATTGCAACAGCTGTTGGTGATCGCTATGTCTTAGAGGAGATGTTAGCTGGAGGCCATACTTTAGGGGGAGAGCAATCAGGCCATATCATCATGAGCAAGTATGCAAATACTGGTGATGGACTATTAACTGCCTTGCAACTAATTTCAAAACTGAAGCGCAGCGGAAAGAGCGCTAGCGAATTAGCATCATTTATGAAACGTTATCCGCAAGTTCTTATCAATGTCTCAGGAGTATCTAAAGAGAGATTGTCATCTAATCAAGTGATTTCAAAAGCAGTGGTTGATGTGCAGCAAAAATTAGGAGATAAAGGTCGAGTTCTGCTTCGCGCCTCAGGAACCGAGGCCATAATTAGAGTTATGATTGAGGCCCAAGAACTATCTCTTGCTCAAGAATTAGCATCAGAGCTGGCAACGCTAGTAAAATCTGAACTCTCACTTTAAGGGAGCAAAATTAAATGTGCGGAATCATCGGTTATACCGGAGCCTCACCTGCCCTTTCAATGGTGATTGAATCGCTTCGAAAGTTGGAATACCGGGGCTATGACTCAGCTGGAATTGCTCTTACTGGCAAAGCGGGTGAGAAGTTAATTGTGGCTAAGCGTGCGGGAAAGTTAAGTAATTTGGAGAGCACGCTAACTTCAGATCATGCTGATTCTCTAAGTGGAATTGGCCATACTCGCTGGGCAACTCATGGTGGACCAACAGATGAAAATGCCCATCCACATATATCAAGTGATGGCAAAGTCGCAGTTATTCATAATGGAATTATCGAAAATTACCTAGAACTAAAAGCAGAGCTAGAAAAGCGCGGCCATAAATTCTCATCCCAAACCGATACTGAATCTGTTGCACATCTATTAAGTGATGAATTTAATTTGAGCAAAGACTTGGCAGATGCGATGCGCAAGATTTGCAAGCGACTTCGCGGATCCTTCACTCTCCTTGCTATCTCATCGGATAGCCCTGAGGTAATAGTTGGGGCAAGGCGTAATTCACCTTTAGTTGTGGGCCTTGGCAAGGGCGAAAACTTTCTAGCATCTGATGTATCTGCATTTATCGCTCATACCAAGAGCGCTTTAGAGTTGGGTCAAGATCAAGTAGTGCAGGTAAGTCCTGAATCAGTTCTAGTAACAGATTTAGATGGAAAACAAGTAAGTGCTAAGCCTTTTGAAATTACCTGGGATGCAAAGGCAGCAGAGCGCGGGGGATATACCCACTTTATGCTCAAGGAAATCTTCGAGCAGCCGAAAGCAATATCTGAAACTCTGCTTGGAAGATTTAGTGATGACTCAAAAGTAATCTGCAGTGAGCTTGCAAGCCTTAATCTAGATATTGATCGGATTTTGATTTTAGCCTGTGGCACTGCCTATCACGCCGGGCTAATTGGAAAATATGCCATCGAGCAATGGGCAAAGATTGCTGTTGATGTTGAACTTGCCTCTGAGTTTAGATATCGGAAGCCTTTTCTCAATGCTAAAACACTAGTAATAACAATCTCTCAATCTGGTGAGACCATGGATACTTTGATGGCTGCTCGTCATGCTAGAGAACTTGGCGCTACAACTTTATCTATCTGCAACACAATGGGTTCATCAATTGCGCGAGAATCCGATGCAGTCTTTTACACCCATGCAGGTCCTGAGATTGCAGTTGCATCAACCAAAGCGCTACTAACACAGATAGTTGCACTTAAAGTTATTGCTCTTTATTTAGCTCAGAACAACAAAAGCTTAAGTGACTCTCAGGTAGCAAAATTAATTACTGAGTTGCTCGCACTACCAAATAGAGTTGAGGAGATATTAGAAACCGTTGAACCGCTTCGGGAGATGACTAGAGGTTTTAAAGATGCAACTTCAGTCCTCTTTCTTGGAAGGAATGTGGGATATCCAGCTGCGCTAGAGGGCGCCCTTAAGCTAAAAGAGCTGGCATATATGCATGCTGAAGGTTTTGCCGGTGGCGAGCTCAAACATGGACCGATTGCTCTAATTGAAGAGGGGAGTGCAGTTATCGCAATCTTGCCTCCTTCATCTAGCGCGATATCAGAGAAGATGCTGAGTAATATTCAAGAAGTTAGGGCGCGCGGGGCCAATGTAATTGCTATTGCAGATGCTTCTACCTCTCTTGATTTGAAGCACATAATTAGAATTCCAAGCTGTGATGAATTAATACAATCAATCCTTGCAATCGTTCCCTTGCAGGTCTTTGCCTATGAAATGGCCGTGGCTAGGGGAAATGATGTTGATCAGCCAAGAAATCTAGCTAAGTCGGTGACTGTGGAATGAGTGGTGCGAGAAGCCTATTTGATGATGTAGTTGATCAAAGAATTGAGATCCGTCGCCGGGAGATGAATATTGCTCTCACTTGGTGTGCGGTATTGCTTATGGGTTTTGTTTTAGTAACCCTTGATGTAGTCAATAAAGGCCTGCTATATAGATTTGATCAATTTGTTGCAGATCTAAATCGTCCAAATCTCTCTGGATTTACTAACTTTTTAGTTCTTCGAATTGATGACTTAGGCCTTAGATGGATTACTGCCCTTATCTTGCTGGTCACAGCAGCTTTGATTAGTAGAAGGTTTAAATCCTTTAGACCACTCAACCTTGCTTTTTTGTCACTTGTATTTCTAAATATCTTTGTTGGCGCCTCTAAAATATTTTTTGGAAGATGTAAGGCAAAAGAAGACTTTGATATATGTATGTTTAGCGATGGAATGGCATATCCCAGTGGCCATATCTCAAATGCGCTAGTAACTTGGGGGCTCTTTGCCTACATTATTTTTCGCTATACCCATAGAGCTCCATTTGAGGGTTTAAAGCTCTATTGGTTGGTAGCGGTTATAACTATTGCAGTAGGTGCTGTTTCCCTTCTTCGCAATACCCACTGGTTTACCGATCTTCTTGGTGGAATGTTTTTAGGTGGAGCTATTTTGGTTTTAGTTGTTGCAATTGATCGCTTTATTCCTTCAAGTCGTCAACCTTCATAGGTATTTAAGTAAAGTAGCGATTAACTATGGAAAATCGGGCAGAGGTTCTTATAGATCTTGGAGCTATTAGAGAAAATATCAAGTACTTAATGGCTAAAAGTGGCAAACCAGCGCTGGCAGTAGTGAAAGCAGATGGTTATGGCCACGGCTTACTTCCAGTAGCTAAGAGCGCTATAAGCGCTGGCGCCAGCTGGCTAGGAGTTGCGCTACTTGAAGAAGCAAGGGCTTTAAGACAAGGCGGGATAAGCGCGCCAATTATTGCTTGGCTAACCCCAATCACTGATGATTTCGAATCTGCAATCAATGCAGATATAGATATTGCAATTCCATCTCTTGCTCACCTGGAAGTAATTACTAACTCTGCCAGATCTTTAGGAAAGTGCGCCAGAGTTCATCTAGAAGTTGATACTGGAATGTCTCGCGGAGGAGCACTTAATGAGTGGGGTCAATTGGTAGGTAAAGCCAAGACTTATCAAGACTCTGGGTTAATCAAAGTTATTGGTATATGGTCGCACTTTGCTAGAGCTGATGAAGCAGGACATGAATTTAATAAAACGCAATTAGAGAATTTTAAAAGCGCAGTAGCAGAAGCAGAGAGCGTTGGGATTACTCCGCAAGTAATTCATTTGAGTAATTCAGCAGCTGCTATAAATGATGCTGATTCACATTTTGATCTACTTCGCTTAGGTATTGCAATTTATGGGCTGTCACCAGATTTTTCACAGATGGGAAGTTCTGAAAAACTAAATTTAAAACCTGCAATGAGTATTCGTGCCAGAATTCATTTAGTTAAGGATGTCCCAGCAGGCTCTCAGGTTGGATATGGTGGAAGTGCGATAACAAAAGTTGATACCAAACTTGGAGTTATTGCAATGGGGTACTCTGATGGAATTCCAAGAAATGCAAATAGTGATGCTGGAGTACTGATAGGTAATAAGCGAGCACCAATCATCGGGCGAGTATCAATGGATCAATTTGTAGTGGATTTAGGCAGAGATAGCACCGCAAAGGCTGGAGATTGGGCATACATCATTGGAAGTAATCCTTCAGATAGTTATACTTCGGCGAGTTCTTACACCGCCGATTCGTGGGCTAGCGCTAGCGCAACGATCAATTATGAGATAGTTACGCGAATAGCAGCTAGAGTAAAGCGAATCTATCAAGGCTAAAGGAGGGCGCATGACAGAAGGCGTTGCGCTCTCTGTTAATGATCTCTCAGTAAATTTTGGCGGCCTTAAAGCTCTAAATGGCGTCAACTTTGAATTAAGAAAGGGCGAAGTTCTAGGACTTATCGGCCCTAATGGCGCTGGAAAAACCACCCTCTTTAATGCGCTCTGCGGGATAGTCACTCCAGATTCAGGCTCTCTTAGATTAAATGGCAAAGAAATCAAATGGCCGAAACCTCACAAATTAGCAAAGCTAAAAATAGCTAGAACTCTGCAAGGCGTTGGTATCTTTCCAGATCTAACTGTCTATGACAATGTGATGATAGGTGCTAATAAATTCGCCGAGTCAGGTTTACTTCGCGCAGCCTTTGGAACAAACCATAAAGATGAAAAACGCTTAAAGGAGCGGGCGCAAGCAGCTCTTGAGCGAGTTTATGTTGGAGCAGTTGCTGATCGAAGAGCAGACACTCTTGCCTATCCTGATACTAAGCGAGTTTCTATTGCTCGAGCATTGGTAGCGGAACCAGAAATATTATTACTTGATGAACCAGCAGGAGGACTAGGTCCACAAGATATCGAATGGCTTAATAGCCTTATTAATAATCTGAAATCTCGAACCTCAATTATCATCGTTGAACATCATATGGATGTTGTTATGTCAGTCTGTGATCGAATCTATGTT
>DDYK01000047.1:0-3347 GCA_002347935.1 Actinobacteria bacterium UBA2236 | reverse complement strand
GTTTCCCATGGGGCAATTCAGGCCCTTCGCGCTGTTTCCTTTAACGTTGAGGTTGGTCAACTTGCAGCAATTATTGGTTCAAATGGCGCTGGAAAAACCACGCTACTTCGCGCGCTCTCTGGGCTAAATAATCAAACCTCAGGAAGTGCGCAGTGGAATGAGCGAGAAATCCTTGGCGTAAGGCCTGATGCGCTAGTAAGAAGAGGTATTAGCCATGTCTCTGAAGGTAAATCTGTAATTGCAGAGCTAAGCGTTAAAGAGAATCTAATTTTAGGCGGAATCTGGAGAAACAAAAAGAGTGATACCAGCGCAGCAATTGCAGAGGTAGTTGAGCTCTTTCCAGTTCTGGGCCAGAGAATGAATCAGAGCGCCGACTCTCTATCAGGTGGGGAGCGGCAAATGCTTGCAATTGGAAGAGCTTTAGTTTCAAGACCTAAATTACTATTACTAGATGAACCATCACTTGGACTTGCGCCACTTGTGATTGAACAGATTTTTGTAACTATTGATCAACTTCGAAGAAAACTTGGCTTAACAGTTGTTCTAGTCGAACAGAATGCTATGAGCGCGTTAGANNGCTGCGTATTTGGGGTACTAATGCAAAAAGTAATTGAGACTCTATTGATAGGACTTTCAACCGGATCAATCTATGCCCTAATGTCTCTATCCCTGGTTTTGGTCTGGAGATCAACCCGGGTAGTCAACTTTGCTCAGGCAGGTCAAGCCATGCTCTCCACCTATGTTGGTTTTGAGATTGCATCTAGATCTGAGATTTTCTGGCTAGGTCTGGTCTTTGCAATTGCAGCAGGTGCGCTAGTTGGCGCAGGAGTTGATTATTTCTTTATGCGCGTGCTCTTTAAACATGCAACCTCTGGACCTGCAGCCGTTGTAGCACCTGTCATCGCCACCCTAGGTTTACTCGGGTTAATAAGAAGTATTGTTGGGCTAACTTGGGGCGGAGAATTTAAATCCATTGATGCGCCGGCATCAACCGATGGATTTACTGTCGGGGATGGCACAATTCCATTTTCAAATCTAGATGTCTTAATCATTGCCACAGTTTCTATAATTCTCATTGTTCTTGCCTATATTTTCCAGCGCACTAATTTAGGTCTAGCACTGAGAGCCTCGGCCTATGCCCCTGAAATTGCTCAATTAGCTGGCATTAGAACAGCTCGAACTAGAACTATTGGGTGGTCAATTGCGGGAGCAGTGGGCGCAGTTGCTGGAATGTTAGTAACTTCAAACAACTTCCTCTCGCCTTATTCTTTAGATCTGCTGCTTGTCTTTGGATTTATTGCAGCTGTTATTGGCGGTCTTGAAAGCATGGTCGGTTCTGTAATCGGAGCCCTTGTGCTTGGAATTGGACTGACGTTTATTTTGAACTATATTGGAACTTCTCTAGTTTTCATTGGCGGATTTAGCGTTTTGATTTTAGTGTTACTAATTAAGCCAGATGGAATTATGGCAAAAGGTAAGGCCCGCCGTGCGTAAGAAAATAGCAATCTTCATTCTTATCGGTTGGCTATTACTAATTATTGGTGATCGTGTTGACGAACTGCGCGTCTATCAAGGCGCTCAGATTGCTATGTATACCATCGCGCTTGCATCAATTGTTTTGTTAACTGGCTATTCTGGTCAAGTCTCACTTGGTAATGGCGCGATGATGGCTGTTGGTGGCTATGGCGCAGCTCTGACTCTAAATAATTTAAATACCCCGATCTGGTTTGCATTTTTAATGGCAATTGTTACTGCATCGCTATTTGGCGCACTTCTTGGAACAGCAGCGGCCAGATTATCTGGGCCTTACCTAGCAGGAACTACTCTTGCTCTAGCTGTTGGACTTCCAGCAATTGCCAATCAATTTTCTTTCCTTGGGGGAGAACCAGGGCTCTTATTTGATGTTGGATTCCCGCCAGAGAGATTTGGTGATGAATTCACGCAATATAAATGGTTTTTCTGGATTGCATGTTTTGTTGCATTGATTGCTCTATTTATTACTTCAAATATTCTCTCCTCGCGCTTTGGTCGCACCTGGCGAGGGATTCGAGGAAATTCTCTAGCTGCAGAGCTCTGCGGAGTGAATTCATCTGCAATGAAGGTTCTTGCCTTCACTGTCAGCTCTGGCCTTGCAGGTCTTGCCGGCGCGGTTTTGGCGATGACCATTAGCCTGGTCGCCCCTGGGGCCTATGGCCTGGCGCTCTCATTTGCCTTGGTGACTGGGGCGGTTCTCGCGGGAATCTCAAGCCTTCCTGGGGTTGTACTGGGAGCCTTCATTTTGGTGGTTATTCCTGAGATTTCTGTGGCCCTTGCCGACAGGCTGGGTGATGCAGATAAACTAAATAACTATCTACCAGGCCTAATTGTGAGCGTATTGCTGATTCTCTCAGTGATATTCACCCCAAATGGGCCCGGTGAGAACCTGCGCAAGCATCTCCATAAGAAGTCTGCGCATTGATTGGTTACCGCTAGGTAACCAGTAGATTAATAGCACTTAGCCCAACCCTCGATGGAAGGAAAACAATGATCAGAAAGACTCGTATAAAGCGAACCTGGCTCGCTGCTGCGGTGATTGCCTCTGGCTCTCTTCTAGCAACAGCGCTTCCAGCAAACGCAGAGACGGGCGTTAGCGCAAGTGAAATCAAACTTGGTATCACTCTGCCGCTAACTGGAGCAGCATCGCCAGGCTATAACAAGATCGGCAATGCGATGAATGCCTACTTCAAGTATGTAAATGACAATGGCGGCGTCTATGGCCGAAAAGTAACGCTCATTCAGAAAAATGATGAGTACTCACCACAGCTCTCGATTGCTAAGACAAATGAATTAATTTTGCGAGATAAAGTTTTTGCTCTAGTTGGCCCACTTGGAACTGCAAACTTCACCGCGGTTCACAAATCAGTTGGCCTTGCTAACCGCGGAGTCCCAAGCCTTTTCCTAAACACTGGCTTTAGTGGATTTTCAAATAAGAAGAGCTATCCATCTTCTTTCATGATTCTTCCTTCCTACGCTATGGAGGCAAAGATCATCGCCCAATTCCTCAAAGAAAACCATGCTGGAAAGAAACTTGGCATTGTTTATCAAAACGATGAGTTCGGTATTGATGGTATGGGAGCTTTCAAAGCAGCTGGAACTAAGTTTGATGTTTCAATTCCTTACACCTCAGGAACTCAGAGCGCCGCAACTGCACAGACCTGGGTCTCCCAACTGGCAGCAGGTGGAGCTCAAGTAGTGGTCTTCTTTGGCGTTACTTCAGCAACTGCTCCACTTCTTGCTGTCGCTGCAGCTGCTAAATATGCACCGCAGTGGATTCTTGGATCAGTTGGTTCAGATCCATTAACACTTCG
>DDYK01000005.1:13788-15039 GCA_002347935.1 Actinobacteria bacterium UBA2236 | reverse complement strand
AGCGCAGCGCAAGAGCTAAAGAGCTCACTAAGTGGAGTAAAGGTAATTGATGGAAGCAATGCTTCTGAGCAGATTGCATCACTTACTTGCGATCTAGTTCTAAATGCAATCACAGGATCTATTGGCCTTGGTCCAACGCTTGCAGCTCTTGCCTCTGGTAATAAAGTCGCTCTTGCCAATAAAGAATCTCTAGTTGCGGGTGGAGATTTAGTGATGGCATATGGAAGCGAGAAGATAATTCCAGTTGATTCGGAGCACTCTGCTCTCTTTCAAGCAATGAGCGCAGGGCGAGCAAGTGATGTATCTAAATTGATTCTTACCGCAAGCGGCGGCCCTTTTAGAGATAGAAAAGATTTATCTCAAGTGAAATTAGCCGATGCACTGGCCCATCCCACCTGGTCTATGGGGCCAGTTGTCACTATCAACTCTGCAACGCTAGTCAATAAAGGTCTTGAGATTATTGAAGCGCACTATCTCTTTGATATTGCCTACTCAAAAATCGAAGCAGTGATCCATCCACAATCAAACGTTCACTCACTAGTGGAATTTAAAGATGGCTCAACTCTTGCCCAAGCATCACCTCCTAATATGAAGGGGCCGATTGCATATGCCCTTGCTTATCCAAATAGAGTAGGCGGGGCTATGGCGCCAATTGATTGGAACTCAAAGCAAAGTTGGGAATTTGAACCAATAGATGAGAAGAGATTTCCGGCAGTACAACTTGCAAGAAGGGCTGGGGCTCTAGGCTCTTCTGTTGCTGCAATTTATAACGCAGCAAATGAGGTGGCGGTAGCTGCATTTATGAAGGAGGAGATCGCTTTCACAGCAATAGTGGTTACGATTGAAAAGGTTGTGGATAAGTTATCAGCAAGTGCTCCTTCTAGAATTAGAGATATCTCAGATGTCAGCGCTATTGAGCAGGATGCGCGGATCTATGCAAGAGAAGTATTGAAGAAAGGCTAGGGGACGCGGGGTTATGGAATTTCTTGGAGTAATTGCCTTTATTCTGGCTCTGCTTATCTCGGTGATGATCCATGAATATGGGCATTACATAACTGCTAAGCGTTATGGCATGAGAGTCACTGAATTCTTTGTAGGTTTTGGAAAGCGTCTATGGTCAACCCAGCGCGGTGAGACAGAGTTTGGAATAAAGGCGATACCTGCTGGTGGTTATTGCAAGATCTCTGGAATGTCGCCAAATGAGGAGTTAGCTGATGAATTTAAACCAAGAGCTTTTTATCTAGCCTCAGC
>DDYK01000005.1:2537-13715 GCA_002347935.1 Actinobacteria bacterium UBA2236 | reverse complement strand
GCTTGGCACATCGCAGGTGCTTCCAACGATTTCTCAAGTACTTCCTTGCGTTCCTAAAGAGAGTACCTGTCAGGCCGGCGATCCAATTTCTCCAGCGAAGCGCTCAGGTTTGATGCCAGGTGATGAAATCCTTGGCGTAAATGGTAAGGAGCTTGCCTGGAAAGAATCAGCAGAAATATTTCAAGCCTCTGCAGAACGAGAAATAACCTTACTAATTAAAAGAGATGGGCAAGTAATAAATATTGCCATCACTCCAGCAACAAGAGTTGTTGAAGGAGATTCAAGAGGTTTTCTTGGAATCATTAATGAATTTGGTTTAGTAAGACAAAATCCGATTAAGGCCGCTGCTTCAAGTGCAAGAGCAACTGGAGCAATCTTTGAAGGCTCGATTAAGGCTTTAATTTCACTTCCTTCTCAAATACCTTCTTTAATTGGGCAGACATTTTTTGGGCAGGAGAGAAATTCGCAAGGNNCCAATTCTTCCACTCGACGGTGGCCATATGGCAGTTGCTAGCTATGAGGCGATCAGGCGAAGAATTGCAGCTATGAGAGGAAAGACCGATCCTGGGCCGGTTGATGTGGAGAAGCTCACCCCGATTACCCTGGTGGTCTTTGCCGTTCTTCTAGTCCTGACTGTGATTTTGCTAATTGCTGATATTTTCAATCCAATTAACCTCAATCTTTAGGAGAGAATAGGGCCATGGTTGATCTGGGAATCCCATCTGCGCCGCCGCCAGTTCTTGCCCCGCGCCGTAAATCTCGTCAATTAAAAGTGGGAAGTGTTTTAGTTGGGGGAGATGCGCCAGTATCAGTTCAATCGATGTGCACCACACTTACCGCTGATGTGAACTCAACTTTGCAACAGATTGCTGAGTTAACTGCCTCAGGATGCCAGATAGTTAGAGTTGCTGTTCCTAGCCAAGATGACGCCGATGCGCTAAAAGATATTGCCAGAAAATCCCAAATTCCTGTTATCGCAGATATTCACTTTCAACCAAAATATATCTTTGCAGCAATTGATGCCGGCTGCGCCGCGGTGCGAGTAAATCCTGGAAACATCAAACAATTCGATGACAAGGTAAAGGAAGTTGCTAAAGCTGCAGGAGATGCTGGAATTCCAATTCGAATTGGAGTTAACGCTGGCTCACTTGATCCAAGACTTTTATCAAAGCATGGAAAAGCAACCCCTGAGGCGCTAGTTGAATCCGCGCTCTGGGAAGCTGGTCTATTTGAAGAGCATGGCTTTAGAGATATCAAAATCTCGGTTAAGCATCATGATCCAGTAACGATGATTAAGGCATATCGGCTCCTTGCTGCAAAGTGTGATTATCCACTTCATTTAGGAGTAACAGAGGCTGGTCCGCTATTCCAAGGAACTATAAAGTCTGCAACCGCATTTGCCGTTTTACTTGCAGAGGGAATCGGCGACACAATTAGAGTTTCACTCTCTGCTCCTCCGGTTGAGGAAGTTAAAGTTGGTATCTCTATTTTAGAATCTCTAAATTTAAGGCAGCGAAAATTAGAAATCGTTTCTTGCCCATCTTGTGGCCGCGCTCAAGTAGATGTCTATTCACTTGCAGAGAAAGTACAAGCAGGTCTTGAAGGAATGACAGTTCCACTTCGAGTTGCAGTTATGGGCTGTGTTGTTAATGGACCAGGGGAGGCGCGAGAGGCAGATCTTGGCGTTGCATCAGGAAACGGCAAAGGTCAGATATTTGTTAAAGGTGAAGTAATAAAAACAGTTCCTGAGGCGCAGATTGTTGAAACTTTGATTGAAGAGGCGATGCGCCTTGCAGAGGAGATGGAAGCTGCTGGTGTCGCATCGGGCGAACCAACAGTAAACGTAAAGTAATTCGCTAGGCTTGGCGCTATGTTAAAGATGTCGTCTCTCTTTCTGCGCACCCTTAGAGATGACCCATCAGATGCTTCAGTTGCAAGCCATAAGCTCCTAGTTAGAGCCAAGATGGAGTATCCCTACTCAAGGGGAAATATTTGTAAGAGGAATAGTGGGCGAGAGATTCTGTGTAAGAAACTCTGGAGCGCTAGCTGTTGTAGAAGGTGTTGGTGATCATGGCTGCGAGTATATGACTGGCGGAACCGTGGTCATTCTTGGCAAAACAGGGCGAAATTTTGCGGCTGGTATGTCAGGTGGTCGAGCATTCGTTCTTGATTTAATCCCATCTCTGGTAAATACCGAGATGGTAGATGTTTTATCCATTCCAAAGGATCAAGAGGAAAATCTCAAATCCATACTCTCTCGCTTCTATGCAGAGACTGGTTCTTTGATTGCTCATCAACTACTTGGCGATTGGCAAGCAGCCTTAAAGAGATTCTCGCTTGTGATGCCAAGAGATTATGCAAAGGTTCTTGCAGTTATTGATAAGGCAGAGCGTGAAGGAAGATCTGTAGATGATGCAATTATGGAGGCGCTAAATGGCTGATCCCCGTGGTTTTCTAAATACCGGAAGAGAAGTTCCTAAACGCCGCCCTGTAGATGTTCGAATCAGAGATTGGCGTGAGGTCTATGAAGAACAGGAGTTCTCATCGCTTCAGAAGCAGGCCGGAAGGTGCATGGATTGTGGAATTCCTTTCTGTCATCAGGGGTGTCCACTAGGAAATTTGATTCCAGAGTGGAACGACCTAATTTGGCGAAATGAAAAGAGTGATGCTTTAGATCGCCTCCATGCAACCAATAATTTCCCTGAATTTACTGGACGCCTCTGCCCTGCTCCCTGCGAGACAGCTTGTGTTCTAGGAATTAATCAAGATCCAGTGACTATTAAGCAAGTTGAGTTAAGAATTATTGAAGAGGGATTTCAAAGTGGAAATGTGAAGCCGCTTCAACCAGATCGGATGACTGGCAAAACCATTGCAGTTATTGGCTCAGGACCAGCAGGTCTTGCCGCAGCCCAACAGTTAACAAGGGCAGGTCATACTGTTGTGGTCTATGAAAAAGGCGAAAAAGTTGGCGGATTACTCCGCTATGGCATTCCAGAATTTAAAATGGAGAAAGCGATTCTTGATCGTCGTATAAATCAAATGCAGCTTGAGGGAACAAGATTTAGATCGGGAGTTAATGTTGGAGTTGATATAAGCGCAGCAGAGCTTCGTGCTAAATATGATGCAATAGTTCTAGCCGTGGGTGCTACCCAGTGGCGCGAGTTAGATATTCCTGGAAGATCACTAAATGGCGTTTATCAGGCTATGGAATATCTGCCTTGGGGAAATAAACAAGCACTCAACGAATTACCTTCTGAGCCACCGATTAACGCCAAGGGCAAGAATGTAATCATTTTGGGAGGAGGCGATACTGGAGCCGATTGTTTAGGAACAGCCATCCGCCAGGGGGCTGCCAGCGTTACTCAAGTTGAGATTATGCCAAGGCCAAGTGATGAACGTCCTGACTCACAGCCATGGCCGACATATCCAATGACATATCGAGTCAGTAGCGCTCACGAGGAGTCCGGCGAGCGACTTTACTCAATCTCAACTGAAGAATTTATTGGCAATAGCGCTGGGCAATTGAGTGCGTTGAAGATAGTTGAGACAAAGTATGTTGATGGAAAGTTTGAAAAAGTTCCTGGAACTTCAAGAAATCTTCCAGCAGATATGGTCTTGTTAGCAATGGGCTTTACTGGACCTGAGAAAAATGAATTAGTTAACGCACTTGAGTTAAAACTTGATTCTCGAGGAAACATCGCTCGGGATAACTCATATCGCACCAATATTGATTCAGTCTATGTTTGCGGCGATGCCGGGCGTGGTCAATCGCTAATTGTTTGGGCGATTGCAGAGGGGCGAAGCGCTGCTTCAGCAATTGATGCAGATTTAATGGGAAATACTCAGTTGCCATCACCGATAGAGCCAACCGCTCGACCGCTAACCGTTTAACTCCTGTCTAATTACTCTTATGCCAAATAAGGCAATAAAGTAGGGCTATGCGCCGCGCCAAAATTGTCTGCACCCTGGGTCCAGCCGTTGAGAGCGCTGAGAAAGTCTCTGAGTTAATTAGAGCTGGAATGAATGTGGCAAGACTCAACCTTTCACATGGTGGATATCAAGAGCATCAAACCCGTTTGGATTTGGTGAGAGCTGAAGCCTCTAGAGTCAAGCAGCCGGTGGCAATCATGGTTGATCTTCAAGGGCCTAAAATTCGCCTAGGAAGATTTGAAAATGGACCACATGAATTATTTCGCGGTGAAACTTTCATAATCACCACTGATGATATAGCTGGCGATAAATCACGCGTCTCAACAACTTATAAAGGACTGACGGGAGATTGCAGAGTCGGAGATTTTATCCTGATTGATGATGGAAAAGTAACGGTTCAGGTTATTGAGGTGAAGGGTAGCGAAGTAATCACTAAAGTAATTGAGCCAGGATTTGTATCTAACAACAAAGGCATTAATCTTCCAGGAGTTGCAGTATCTGTTCCGGCCTTGAGCGAGAAGGATATTGAAGACTTACGCTGGGGACTTAAAGCCGGCGCTGACTTCATAGCCTTATCATTTGTTAGATCAGCAAGAGATATAGATGATGTTCATAAGATTATGGATCAAGTCGGACTTCGCATTCCAGTTATTGCAAAGATTGAAAAACCGCAGGCGGTAGATAACCTGGAGGAAATAGTTTTAGCCTTTGATGGAATTATGGTTGCCCGCGGGGATTTAGGCGTAGAGATGCCAATTGAAGATATTCCGCTAGTTCAGAAGCGTTGCATCACTCTAGCTAGAGAGAATGCAAAGCCAGTGATTGTTGCAACCCAGATGCTTGATTCAATGATTAGCAACTCCCGGCCAACTAGAGCTGAAGCTACAGATTGCGCTAATGCAGTTCTTGATGGAGCTGATGCTTTGATGCTCTCAGGGGAGACAAGCGTAGGAGCATTTGCAATTGAGGCAGTATCCACCATGGCTAGAATAATTGAAAAGACTGAGCAGGATGCTCTGCATTTAATTCCAGCACTTCAGCACAACCCAAAAACTAAAGGCGGGGCTATTACTAAAGCCGCAACTGAAGTTGGTCTGACAATTGGCGCTCAAGTTTTAGTCGCTTTTACTAAGAGCGGAGATTCTGCAAGACGTATGTCCAGACTTCGATCGCCAATTCCAATATTGGCACTGACTCCAGAGGCTGCTACCTATAATCAAATGGCGCTCACCTGGGGGGTTGAACCACTTCTAACGCCATTAGTTACCACCACCGATGAGATGGTTAAGCAGGTAGATGCCATTTTGATCGAGAGTAAAAGAGTTGCAACCGGTGAATTGATTATGATTGTTGCAGGTTCACCGCCAGGAATTCCTGGCTCAACTAATGCAATGCGGGTCCATAAAGTGGGAGATGCTGTTAGCGGCGTGGCTCCTGCCTATCGCTAGAATATTGCTGAATTTAATCTAGCCTCGGTACTCCAACGGTAGAGAGGGCGGTCTCAAACACCGCATAGTGTCGGTTCAAATCCGACTCGAGGCACGTGAGTACAAATAGTAATTCTCAATCTCATCGCATCTTAATTGCTGAAGATGAAACTTTAATCCGAATGGATTTAGTTGAGATGCTAAGTGAGTCAGGATATGAAGTGGTAGCTCAGGCAGGAAATGGCCAAGAGGCAGTAGATCTTGCAAAAGAGTTAAAGCCAGACTTAGCAATTCTTGATGTGAAGATGCCAATCCTTGATGGAATCTCTGCTGCAACTCAGATAATCGATATCTCTCCAGTTCTAATGCTTACCGCTTTTAGTCAAAAAGATTTGATAGAGCGAGCAAGTGATGCTGGAGCGATGGCATATGTTGTTAAACCCTTTACAATTACTGATTTAATTCCAGCAATTGAGATCTCAATTAGTCGTCATAGACAGATGAAATCTTTAGCACTTGAGGTAAGTGATCTTCACGAAAGATTAGAGAGTAGAAAGTTAATTGACAGGGCTAAGGGAATTTTGATGACGGCCCTAAACCTCTCGGAGCCGGAGGCATTCTCATGGATTCAGAGGGCGGCGATGGATCGACGAATTTCCATGAAAGAGGTGGCCCAAGCGGTGATTGACCCCGCCTCAGCCCCAAATAAGTAAGGACTCGACGGTTTTAGGCGAAAAAGTAACAGGAATGTAATGCTCCAAGCGATAATCCCGGTTGCCCTGCGAATGAACCTAAGGCTAACCTTCACCCCTCCCTGTCCCAGGGGGCATGATCATGAATGAAAGGTACTAAATGAAGAAGCGTGGATTAATTTCGGTTGCTGCAGCGGCCGCATTGGCAGCTGCGTCACTGGTTGCAATTGCACCAGCGTCAAATGCAGCAGCTAAGACAATCACCCTCGCGTTTCAGGGTCCTCTAACTGGCGAAGAAGCATCAGTTGGTCAGGATGAATTGGCTGGCATGCTTTATGCAGTCAAACTCTTTAATGCGAAGAACAAAGGTAAGTATGTAGTTAAGGTTGTTCAGGCAGATGACCAGGGCGATCCAGCACAATCTGCAAAGGTTGCTCCAGGAATCGCATCGAACAAGAAGATCATTGGACTTGTTGGAGCTGCTTATTCAGGTGCAACAATTGCTGCACTTCCTTATTACAAGCAGACTCTATTGCCGATGATTTCTCCATCAGCAACACGTGTGTCGATTACAAACCCAGCTGCTGAAGGTGGCGCCATGGGAGTTCCTGTATTCCACCGTGTACCACCAACCGACAAGGTTCAGGGTCCATCACTATTTAAGTTGGCTACAAAGGGTGTTTCATCACCTAAGGTATTCGTAGTTGACGATCAATCAGCTTACGGCGTTGGTCTAGTTGATTACATGAAACCTTCAATCCCTGCTGGTCAATCAGCCGGATTTGATAGCGTTTCAGACAAGACAACTGACTGGTCTGCAACGATCTCTAAGATCAAGACTGCAGCTGCAAACGTTGTTATCTACACCGGTTACTTCCCACAGGCTGCACCATTCTTCAAGCAGCTACGTGATAGCGGATACACCGGAATTCTTGCAGGCGGCGACGGCGTACTAAGCCCAAGCTTCGTAACTCTGGCTCCAGCTTCTGTGCTTGAGGGAGTTCGTCTAACTGCAGGAACAGTCCCACTTGCTGAAATCAGCGCAAAGCTAGAAGCAGATTTCAAGAAGCAGATGGGTAAGGCCTCAGGCGTTTACGCTGCTGAGTCCATTGATGCTACAAACGTATTCCTAAGCTGCGTTGCAAAGGGTGTTTCAACACGCGAAGCAATGCTTAAGTGCGTTAAGGCATATAGCGGAAAGTCACTTACCGGTTCCACCATTAAGTTTGATGCTTATGGTGATGTCGCTGGTGGCGTCATGAATGGCTTCGAAGTCAAGGGTGGCGTTATCAAGTTCACAGGACCAGTTAAGTAAAGAAGAAGTAAGAAAATTTCGGCAGGCTCTCTTTTCGAGGGCCTGCCGAAACTTTAATTCAAAGTTTTGGATAGGAATAAGGCGCCTTGATAGGAAACTTTCTAGATCAATTCTGGTCGCTCACTTTCGGTGGTTTAAGCCTTGGCTTTATATACATTCTCATCGCTCTGGGCTACACCATGGTCTACGGCGTCCTACGCATGATCAACTTCGCAAATTCAGAGATCTTTATGGTTGGCACATTTGCCACAATTATTGTGGTTCGAGATGTATTTAAATTTACTCAAGCCTCAGAGCCAGCAACTGGTTTCCGGCTCGTGCTAATACTTGCAACGGCCTTGATATTTTCTATGTTGGTCTCTGGTGTCCTTTCAATGTTAGTAGAAATTGTTGCATATAGAAGATTGAGAAGAATGAACTCAGGAGTTCTTGCTCCCTTGATTTCAGCTATCGGCGTTTCAATGGTTCTTGCAGAAAGTGTTCGAATTCTTACCGATTCACGTCCAGTTGCAAGTCCGCGGGCGATGGAAAAGAAGTTTATTGGACAGTTCTTTGACGCTGGTATTCGAATAGATAACACCATTATCGTTATTTCAGCATTAATTCTTTTTGCGGCGCTGATGACGTTTGTAAATAGGACTCGAATGGGCAAGGCAATTCGTGCAGTTTCTATGAACCCAAATGCAGCTCGTTTAATGGGAATTAATATTGATGGCGTAGTCTCGGCCACATTCTTAGTGGGCGGCTTGATGACCGGAGCTGCTGGATTTTTCTATGTATTGAAGTATGAAAATACTGCCTCAAATATTGGATTTGAATTAGGAATCGCGGCGTTTACGGCAGCAATCTTGGGTGGGATTGGAAATATCAAGGGTGCATTTTACGGTGGACTGGCTTTGGGACTTCTTGAAACTTACGCATCATTCTTTCTTGGAACACAGTGGAAGGCCGTTACTGTATTCGTTGTGCTCGTGCTTATTCTTTACACCAGACCGAACGGGTTATTCGGTGAAGCTTTAACCCAGACGAGGGCATGATGATTAATCTTCGTGATAAGGGGGCGGAAATTTGGGAGAGCCAAGGCCGCCTTGGTCGTATTGGGATTGCCTTAAGTGGAGTTGCGATCGCAGCCGCGCTTCCATTTATGGGAGGCACAATTCTAAATACTCCAATTGCTGATTATGAATCGGTGCTGGTTTATCCAATAGCCATGTATGTTCTTATGGCAATTGGCCTAAACATTGTAATTGGAAAGAGCGGATTACTCGATCTCGGTTATGTTGCCTTTTTTGCCATCGGCGCCTACACGATGGGCTTGCTGGGAACAAAAACAGATTTAAACACCTGGGAGATTTTGCCAATTGGAATCGCCATGGCAATGTTTTCTGGAATTATCCTAGGAGTTCCTGCCCTCAAGCTTCGTGGTGATTATCTTGCAATTATTACTCTTGGATTTGGCGAGATTGTAAGAATCGTTGCTCTTAACCTTGGCGCGCTTGGACGCTCTGAAGGAATCATTAACATTCCGACCCCTCCTGCTATTTTCGGAATTGAGTATAGATTTGATAGCCATCGAATCTATTACTGGACCCTATTGGTTCTTATCTTGTTCGCAATCTGGATGGTGCGTCGTCTTTCAGTTCGCCGCGCTGGTAGAGCGTGGGAATCAATTCGCCAAGATGAGGATGCCGCAGAATTGCTAGGTGTCCCAACTTTTAAATACAAAGTCTGGGCCTTCGTTTTAGGTGCCTCCGTTGGTGGTGCGGCTGGAGTTTTCTATGCTTCAAAGACACTATTCATTGCACCAGATAACTTCACACTTCAGATCTCCATTTTGATTCTTGCTTGTGTGGTCTTTGGTGGCATGGGAAATATCTGGGGCGTAATTCTAGGGGCTGTAATTCTTGGCTACCTACCAGATCGTATTCGCTTCCTTTCTGACGCCAGACTTCTAGTCTTTGGTCTTGTTTTGGTGATCATGATGAATCTGCGACCAGATGGCTTGTTGCCACGAAAGAAAAGAGAAAAGGCTATAGTCAAAAAGGATGCATCATGAGTTCATCCTTAATTCAACTAAAGAACGTCACCATGAAATTTGGTGGTGTAACTGCTCTAAGTGATGTGACATTTGATGTCAAGAATCAGGAAATCCTTGGGCTTATTGGGCCGAATGGTGCTGGCAAGACCACGGTCTTCAATGTAATCACAGGCGTTTATCAGATAACCTCAGGAGAAATTATTTTCGATGGAAAATCATTGGCTGGGGTTAAGCGCTATAAGATCACGAAAAGAGGCGTGGCTAGAACTTTCCAAAACATTCGACTCTGGGGAGATATGACTGCCCTCGAGAATGTTATGACCGCAACTGATACGCATAAAAGGTCTGGGTTGGTTTCAGGATTATTTGGTTTCCCAGTTTCACGTCGAGAAGAAAAGCGCGATAAGGCAAGGGCGCAGGAGTTATTGGATTTCATTGGAATTGGAGAGTATGCAGATCGCCTAGCAAAGAACCTTCCATATGGTGTTCAGAGAAGGCTTGAGATTGCAAGAGCCATGGGAGCAGAGCCCAAATTATTGCTTCTCGATGAACCTGCAGCTGGGTTTAATCCTGCAGAGAAAGTTGAGCTGGCGGCAACAATAAGGAAGATTCGCGATGCTGGATACACGGTCCTTCTAATAGAGCATGATATGTCTCTAGTTATGAAGGTTTCAGATCGAGTGGTTGTTCTAGATTTTGGACAGAAAATTGCAGATAGCTCGCCGGGCAACGTCCAGAATGATCCAAGAGTTATCGAGGCTTATTTAGGAGTACCTGAAGATGCGTCTTGAAATTAAGGATCTACGTGTTGCTTATGGAAAAATTGAGGCAGTAAAGGGTATTTCCCTGGTAGTAAATCAGGGCGAAATTGTTTCGCTAATTGGAGCTAATGGAGCCGGGAAAACTACATTACTAAAGACCATCTCTGGAATTTTAAATCCAACTTCAGGCAGTATCACCTACGATGGTGAAGACATATTGAAATATAAGGCGCATCAGAGAGTTTCGCTTGGAATATCTCAAGCACCAGAAGGTCGCCAAATCTTCCCTGGTATGAGCGTTCTTGAAAATCTTGAGCTCGGTAAATACCACCTCAAGATGAAAAAGTCGGAGATTGCAGAGGATTTGGCAACAGTCTATGAACTATTTCCTCGCCTAAAAGAGAGATCCACGCAGGCCGGAGGAACTCTCTCAGGTGGTGAGCAACAGATGCTTGCTATCGGGCGCGCGTTAATGGCAAAACCCAAGGTGCTTCTTCTAGATGAGCCTTCAATGGGCCTTGCTCCGCAGATGATTGCCAATATTTTCCGCATCATTACCCAGATTAATAAAATTGGAGTGACAATTCTTTTGGTTGAACAGAACGCACAGCAAGCTCTTCAGCGCTCTGATCGAGCCTATGTATTGGAAGTTGGAAATATTACTAAAGAAGCAAAGGGTAAAGACTTGCTAAATGATCCGCATGTTAAGTCAGCTTATCTTGGAACAGGGGCGCACGAGCTAGATTAACTAGCGCTGAGCAAGAATTAAGCATGTAATTCTTGCGGTGCAGGTTTTCTCGCCTTTATCGTTTGTAATCTCTACGTTATAAGTGCAGAGAGTTTTTCCAAGTGTTACTGCTGTTGCAACTGCTGTTACATAGCCCTCTGTTGCGCTCTTATGATGGCTTGCACTTATCTCAATTCCAACAATTCTTCTAGAGGGTCCTGCATGTAGGTGGGTTCCAACTGAACCTAAGCTTTCTGCTAGAACAACATTTGCTCCACCATGAAGGAG
>DDYK01000005.1:0-2526 GCA_002347935.1 Actinobacteria bacterium UBA2236 | reverse complement strand
TCATTTAATATCTCATTGAAGTCTGTCATGTGGGCAATTGTATGTGGCAATGCCTAAGATTAAGTGCGATGAATAAGAAGTTGCTAATACTCGATGGCCATTCAATGGCCTTTAGGGCTTTCTATGCCCTACCAGTTGAGAACTTCTCTACCTCTGCCGGCCAGCCCACCAATGCAATCTATGGTTTTGCCTCGATGCTTATTAATCTAATCAGGGATGAAAAGCCGACTCACATTGCAACAGCATTTGATGTCTCACGCAAAACCTTTAGATCCGAGAAGTTTCCAGAATATAAAGCGAATAGAGCAGCAACCCCAGAGGAGTTTCGCTCCCAGGTCTCATACATAAATGAGCTTTTAGATGCTTTTGAGATTCCCCACTTTGAACTTGAGGGATATGAAGCTGATGATGTAATTGCAACTTTTGTTAAGAAATTCAGCAATCAAGCTGAGATCTACATCTGCACTGGAGATCGTGATTCATTTCAATTGGTAAGTGATCGCGTAACCGTTCTCTATCCAAAAAAAGGTGTTACTGAGCTTGCCAGAATGACACCGGATGCAGTTTTGGAAAAGTATGGGCTAACACCAAAACAATATCCTGATTTTGCTGCACTCCGCGGTGATCCTAGTGATAATTTGCCATCAATTCCTGGAGTTGGAGAGAAGACAGCAACTAAGTGGATTCAAGAATTTGGCACACTTTCAGAGCTAATTGCCAAAGTAGATATCGTTCCAGGCAAGGCAGGTGGGGCGCTCAGGGCGGGCCTTGCTTCAGTAATCACTAATCGTGAATTGACTCAACTAAAAAGCGATTTGCCGCTGTCTACAGAACTAGATGAGCTCTCATGGAGCGGTGTTGAAATTTCAAAAGTTAATCAGTTATTTGAAAAGCTAGAGATTAAGGCCCTAAAAGCAAGAGTTGCTCCTTTTGCTAAGGATGGGCAAGTTAAGGAAGTTGCGGCGAAAAAGAAGAACCTTCGCGATGTGACTAATTTCGAATTTGAAAAGGCCCTCAGTGATAGCACAGGCTTTGTCGGCCTACTTCTCTCAGAGAATCAAGCTGCAATTTCGATTGAGCCTGATACGGTATTGGTTGCACCGATTGGCGATGTGGCAAGTGCTATTTCTGGTTTTAAGAATTTTATCTTCCATGGCGCCAAACAGAAAATATCATCTAAGGTCTTAAAGACGGTAGCTGTTGATACTGAGGTGGCGGCCTATTTAATAAATGCAGGTTCAAGAAATATTGCGCTGAGTGATCTCTTGCAGAAGTATCTTGGAATTGTAAGTAATAACTCATCTGATGACCTCTTTACCTTAGATTGGGACCCAAGCATTACTTGCCACCTTCCAGGGCTCTGGGAAGTGCTTTCAAAAGAACTCGAAGGCATGAACTGCCTTGATCTCTTTAACCAGATTGAAATGCCAACGATGCATATTTTGGCTGCCATGGAAGCAACTGGCATTGCTATTGATAGACAGGAGTTGCAATCATTATTGACCTTCTTTGCGAAAGAGGAGGCGGAGGCAACTTCGCTTGCATACAAGTCTGTGGGACATGAATTTAATGCAGCCTCTCCCAAGCAACTACAGGCAGTTCTATTTGAAGAGCTAAAACTTCCTAAGACGAAACGGATTAAAACTGGCTTCAGTACTGATGCAGAATCTTTAGAGTGGCTATTTTCAACAACAAAGCACCCAGTTCTAGCCTCATTACTTCGAATTCGAGAGGTAGGCAAACTAAAGACAACTGTTGAGGGCCTGCTTAATTCAACGAAGGCAGATAACCGAATTCACACTACATTTCAGCAGACCACAACTGCAACGGGCAGGCTTTCATCAACAGATCCAAATCTGCAAAATATCCCGATTAGAAGTGATGAGGGGCGAAGAATTAGAAACTGTTTTGTCGCCCAAGAGCCTTTTGTCGATCTATTAACTGCCGATTACAGCCAGATCGAAATGCGCATCATGGCCCACCTATCTGATGACAAGGGGCTTTTGGAAGCCTTTAGAACCGGGGAGGACTTGCATTCAACTGTTGGCGCACAAGTATTTGATGTACCAGTAGCACAAGTCGATGCAGATATGAGAAGGCAGATAAAGGCGATGTCGTATGGACTTGCCTATGGACTCTCCTCCTATGGACTTGCCCAGCAATTAGATATCTCGCCAACTGATGCAAGTATTTTGATGAGTAAATATTTCGAGCGATTTGGTGGAATCCAAGATTATCTAAAAGAAGTTGTGAAAATTGCGCGAGATAAGGGCTACACCGAAACTATTCTTGGCAGAAGGCGTTATCTGCCAGATTTAAACCATGAGAATCGTGGCCGGCGGGAGATGGCAGAACGAATGGCCCTCAACGCGCCGATTCAAGGATCAGCTGCAGACATAATAAAAGTTGCAATGCTAAATGTTGAAAAAGCCATGAGAAGTGAAAAATTATCCTCAAGGCTCTTACTACAAGTCCATGATGAATTAATCTTTGAAATTGCTAAGGGTGAACATGAAGTTATGGAGG
>DDYK01000033.1 GCA_002347935.1 Actinobacteria bacterium UBA2236 | reverse complement strand
AGAACTAAAGTTGTTGCCCTTACTCATCAATCAAATGTGCTTGGAACTATAGTTCCTCTAGATCAAGTAACAGCAAAAGCACATAGCGTTGGCGCCCTATTTGTTCTTGATGCCTGTCAATCTGTTCCTCATTACAAAGTAGATGTAAAAGCTTTGAATGTTGATTTTATTGCCTTCTCTGGCCACAAGATGCTTGGACCAACTGGGGTTGGAATCCTCTGGGGCAAGAAGAACTTACTAGATGAAATGCCACCCTTTCTAACCGGTGGATCAATGATTGAAACTGTAACAATGGAGAGAGCGACATATCTTGACGCTCCTAAACGCTTTGAAGCTGGTGTGCCAAATATGGCGCAAGCAATTGGACTTGGAGCAGCAGTTGATTATCTAAACGCTATTGGTCTTGATGAAATTCACGCTCATGAAGTTGAGTTAACTAAGGCAGCCCTTGATGGCTTGCAGGGCATTAAAGGTCTTTCTGTAATTGGACCAAAAGATTTAGAGATGCGCGGGGGAGTAGTCTCCTTTGCTGTCGAGGGAGTTCATCCACATGATCTTGGTCAAGCCCTTGATCAATATGGGATTGCAGTAAGAACTGGTCATCACTGCGCATGGCCGCTAATGAGACGCTTTAAGACTGTTGCTACCACGCGAGCTTCTTTCTATCTATATAACGACTTTGATGAGATTGAAGCTTTAATTGATGGAGTGGAGCGCGCAAGAAAGTACTTCGAGAGCCGATAATGGAACTAGATTCTCTCTATCAAGAAGTTATTTTGGAGCACTATAAGCGCCCTCTTAATAAGGCGTTAAAACCAAATCCAACAATTCAAGTTCAACATATAAACACCTCATGTGGCGATGAGATTACTTTAAATCTGCATACTGATGGCAAAAGGGTGATAGACGTTAGTTGGGACGGAATTGGATGCTCAATCTCGCAAGCTAGCACTTCAGTAGTATCGGATTTAGTGATGGGTAAAGAAATCGCCGAGGTCCTAAAAATTATCGATTCTTTCCAGGTCATGGTCTTAAGCAAAGGAACAGATTCTGGCAATGAAGAGCTAATCGGAGATGGCGTAGCTTTTGCTGGAGTTTCTAAGTTTCCAGCTAGAGTAAAATGCGCTTTATTGGGATGGATGGCTACAAAAGATGCAATACTTCAGGCAACAAGTAGCGAAGGGAAGTAGAGGATGAGCGCATCGAGAGATGATGTAACAGAGGCAATGAAGGATGTTATTGACCCAGAGCTAGGAATCAATGTAATTGATTTAGGACTTGTCTACGATGTCTCTATCGATGCTTCAAATGTCGCAGTACTTGATATGACCCTTACCTCTGCAGCTTGTCCATTGCAGGATGTGATTGAGGATCAAACTAAATCAGTGCTTCAAGATCTAGTCACTGATGTAAAGATTAATTGGGTATGGATGCCACCATGGGGACCAGATAAAATCACCGATGATGGGCGTGAACAGCTTCGCGCAATTGGCTTTACTGTCTAGTTAGTTCCTCTCCTTCGCGATTCTGGTCTAGGGTAGAGATATGTCCCAAATGGCAGTATGGATGTCGTTTCGTTCCTTCACAGCCGATTCTTCAGTTAAGAACCAGAAATTAAAACCAGGAACGGTAAAGAGAATCTTTGGATTCGCTCTTCCTTATAAGACCTTCTTAATTTTCTTTTTAATCACAGTAGTTATCGATGCATTCTTGATTGTCACTACTCCACTACTTCTTAGAAATTTAATTGATGATGGCGTCATACCAGGCAATTCTGCCTTGGTTACTCAGATAGCACTTTTGGTTGCCTTCATTGCAATCCTCGATGCCCTCATTAACATGATTGGTAGATGGTTTTCAGCAAGAATTGGTGAAGGACTGATATTTGACCTTCGCTCGCAAGTCTTCACTCATATTCAAAAGCAATCAATTGCTTTCTTTACTCGTACTCAAACCGGAGCTTTGATCTCAAGAATCAACTCTGATGTCATTGGGGCTCAGCAGGCCTTCACCTCAACCCTTTCTGGGTTAATCAGTAATGTTCTAAGTTTGATTCTGGTAACTGTAACGATGTTTATCCTCTCCTGGCAGATCACTCTGGTTTCGTTATTACTGCTTCCCGCCTTCATTATTCCGACTAAATGGGTAGGCAAAAAGCTTCAGGGATTAACCAGGGATTCATTCAACCTAAATGCTGAAATGTCAGCAACTATGACCGAGCGCTTTAACGTCTCTGGCGCTTTACTAGTTTCACTTTATGGTAATCCAAGTAGTGAGAGTTCTTCTTTTAGCTCCAGAGCTAGAAAAGTAGCAAACATTGGTATTTCAATCGCTCTATTAAACCGGCTCTTTTTTATCGCGCTAACTTCAATTGCAGCAATTGCGACAGCATTTGCATATGGAGTTGGCGGACATTTCACAATCAATGAGCAGATATCACTAGGAACCCTGTTGGCAATTACCGCGCTTCTGGCTCGTCTTTATGGTCCACTAACAGCGTTATCTAATGTGCGCGTTGATGTAATGACTGCGTTAGTTTCATTTGAGCGCGTATTTGAAGTCCTTGACCTTGAACCTATGGTCTCTGATAAGCCAGATGCTAAGCCAGTTGACAGTGGGGGGCTGAGAATCAAATTTGATTCAGTCCGTTTCTCCTATCCACGGGCTGAGGAGATCTCACTTGCCTCTTTGGAATCAGTAGCAAAGCCTGAGACAGTTGATAGTGGTGAGGTATTAAA
Source organism: Actinobacteria bacterium UBA2236 (assembly GCA_002347935.1). GTDB lineage: Bacteria > Actinomycetota > Actinomycetes > Nanopelagicales > Nanopelagicaceae > MAG-120802. The sequence continues at coordinate 3,467 of DDYK01000033.1, read as the reverse complement.
AGGAATTTCATTTGAAGTTCTTTCTTCAACAATGACTGCTTTAGTTGGAAGCTCAGGTGCGGGAAAGACGACGATTAGTGCGCTTCTACCGCGTTTATATGATGTTACCTCTGGCTCGATCGCGATAAATGGGGTTGATATTCGAGAACTGCAAGTTCAATCTCTTCGCTCAAGCATCGGGGTTGTTACCCAAGATGCGCATATGTTTCATGACACGATAGAGGCAAATCTTCGATATGCAAAAGTTGATGCCACAAGATCTGAGATGGAGAAGGCTTGTCAAGATGCTCAAATACTTGAACTGATTAATTCACTACCTAATAGATTTGAAACCGTTGTCGGGGAGAGGGGCCATCGACTCTCAGGCGGGGAGAAGCAAAGACTTGCCATTGCAAGGCTGCTTTTAAAGTCACCTAGAATTGTAATTCTTGATGAAGCAACAGCTCATCTAGATTCTGAAAATGAATTCCTGGTTCAAGCTGCGCTGGCAAATGCTTTAAAAGATAGAACAAGCATTGTTATCGCTCATCGCCTCTCAACAGTTAGAGCTGCTGATCAAATCTTAGTTCTTGATAATGGCCTTATTGCAGAGCGCGGCAAACATGATGAACTCTTGGCGCTAAATGGAATGTATGCCGAGCTTTACTCTCGTCAAAGCTTTGGCGCTTGAGTTTTTCGATCCTCACGAATTACGAGATACCAAGCAAAGAGGACTAAGAATATAAAGAGTATCCACTGGAATGAGTAAGCCAGATGGGGTCCATCGCTTAGTTCTGGCAGGGCAGTTGCAACCTCTGGCGTCACTTCAGGATTTGAACTAGAGATTAAATCAAAGTAGATGGGCTCTGTTTCAATGGCTTGTTCCGAGTTCCACTTAACTAACTTTGGTGTTGAGTCTGCTCCAGGCAGAGCAAAGACGCTGCCTTGAACTCTTGACTCAATCTCAGAGGTTCTGACTCTGGCGGTGATTTCAATAGGTAGTGAATCAACCTTTTGAATAACTGGGGGAGTTTGGGCATCTTTGCCAGCTATCACCCATCCGCGATCAATCCAATACCTCTTTCCGCTATCAGAGATAAATAGCGTGATTACACCAAAACCATATTTACCCTCGTGATAACGATTTCTAATCAGGAACTCTTTGCTTGGATCAAAGTTTCCTTCAAGTGAGATACTGCGCCAAGAAATTTCTGAAGCTCTTTTACTACTTAAGTCATCTTCTGAAAGTAAAGCGGCTATGGAAATGTTTTTCCGGATTAATTCGTTATTTGCATGGCGAGTTTCATATCTGTCATATTGCCATAAAGCGCCTTGCACACAGCCGAAGATAAGTAGTAGAGCCAGGGTTGAGACGGCTATTAGGCGGCGCATTAAAGCAATCTTAGACTTAACCTATTTCGCGTTGTTTGCTTCTTAATACTGCGCTCTTGCCTCTAATGGTCTCCCTGCCACCATTTGCCATAATCACTGAGATGTAGGGAAGGGTTACTGCTCCGACTAGAAAAAACCAGCGATAAGGACTTGGCGTAAAAACTGCTAGGAGAAAACAAGCAGTTCTTATCATCATCGAAACGAAATAGCGCTTCTGTCTTGAGGGAAGATCATCAGAAAGGGCAGCGCCAGCCTCGGTAATGTTTTGATAATTGCGCCTCTTAGGCATCGCTAGATTCCAACGCTTTACGGCCATAGCTAAGCGTAGATGGGATAGGAAATAAGCGCATTTTGACCTTCATTTTCGCACTCGCTAGTATCTAGCCCTTGGTCAAATGACCAACATGAAGTGGAGCTAGCCGCTCCCACCTACCTCACTTTTAGGTGAGCTGGTCAACAAGAGCAAGACCAAAATTTTGGTCTCATTCTGGCGGCTGACTTCCATCATGCTTTTAGTGAAGGGAAGAGTTATCAGCACCACTGATCCTCGTATCAACGATCGAATTCGCGTTCCAGAAATTCGTCTGATCGGAGCATTAGGTGAGCAAGTTGGCGTCGTAGCGATAGATAAAGCGCTAAAGATGGCTGATGAAGCAGGTCTTGATTTAGTCGAGATCGCACCTGAAGCAGTTCCACCAGTATGCAAGATTATGGATTTCGGAAAATATAAGTACGAAATTGCTCAGAAAGCGCGAGAGGCCCGGGCTAACCAGACCCACATTGTGGTTAAGGAAATCCGAATGGGTTTAAAGATTGAGAACCATGATTACGAGACTAAGAAGAACCATATTGAAAAGTTCTTGCTTAGCGGAGATAAGGTGAAGGTAACTGTTCAATTCAAAGGACGGGAACAGACAAGACCAGAGATGGGATTTCGATTATTGCAACGTCTTGCAGAAGATGTAGCGACTTCGGGATTTGTCGAATTTGCTCCAAAGCGCGAGGGTAGAAGCATGACGATGGTGCTTGGACCAGTGCGTAAAAAGAGTGAAGCACTTGCTGAAGCAAAGCGCGCCCGCGCCTCTAAGGCTAAAGAAGTTTAAGTAAAGACAACAGGAGGAAAGAAATGCCGAAAATGAAGACACATAGTGGCGCCAAGAAAACCTTTCGCGTCACCGGAAGCGGAAAGATCGTGCACGAGCGCGCTGGCAAGCGCCACCTCTTGGAGCGTAAATCTTCTCGAGTAACCCGTCGCCTTTCAAAGGATCAGACGGCCAATGATCGAAACACTTTTTCTGCCAAGCGTTTGCTTGGAATGAAGTAAGGGGGAGCAATAATGGCAAGAGTAAAACGCGGTGTTCATGCCGCAAAGAAGCGCCGCACCACACTTGAGAGAGCTAGTGGCTATCGCGGTCAGCGCTCCCGCCTTTTTACAAAGGCAAAAGAGCAAGTAACTCACTCTCTGGTTTATGCCTTCAATGATCGCAAAGATAAGAAGGGTGATTTCCGTCAGCTCTGGATTACCCGTATCAATGCGGCAAGTCGCGCTAATGGAATTACCTACAACCGTTTTATCCAAGGATTAAAGTCTGCAGGAGTTGAGGTAGATCGTCGCGTTCTATCAGAGCTTGCAACTAATGATCCTGCTGCTTTCACCGCATTGGTTGAAGTAGCGCGCAAGAATGTAAAAGTTTCCTAAAGTCTCGCGTTAGAAAGCGATGATTACGAGCCTTCATTCGCCTCATGTTGAGGCAGTGAAGGCTCTTTTAGGTTCTCGGGGCGGCAAAGCAAGAAAAGAGAGCGGTCAATATGTAATTGAAGGGCTCTCATCTATTAAAGAGGCCCTTGATTTTTCACCTGAAGAAATCTCAACCCTCTATCTAACTAGCGATGGCATGAGCAGACTTGCAACAATTCCTGAGGGCTATTTTGAAATTGTTGAGGTCTCACCTGAAGTAATGAAAGCAATGACTGATACCGTCACGCCGCAAGGTTTATTAGCTATTGCTCAGATTCCACAGAATTCATTTGCAGATTTTCTCGCAGCGTCAAGAAATGAGTTAAAGATTGCTTACTTCTGGCAGATTCAAGATCCA
>DDYK01000087.1:3786-3953 GCA_002347935.1 Actinobacteria bacterium UBA2236 | reverse complement strand
AACACTGGCAAATAGCGCTCAACTTCAAAGGCGGTAACTTGCTTTGAGTACTCAAGCCATTCCGCTCTCTTATTGCGAAGAAAGTAATCAAAGAGGTGCTCGCCTAGGCACTGCCTTACCAATTCACTCTCCTGCATCTCAAGGATTGCCTCATTTAGGTCGGCGGG
>DDYK01000087.1:0-3753 GCA_002347935.1 Actinobacteria bacterium UBA2236 | reverse complement strand
AGGCTTTTTGGACTTGGCTCTGCTTCCAATTCATAGCCGCTCTCAACTCCCTTAAGCCCTGCGGCGATGGTGACAGCAAATGCTAGATATGGATTAGACGCAGAGTCTGGGGCTCTAAATTCAATTCTGGTTGAGTTTTCTTTATTTGGTTTATAGCGCGGAATTCTTATCATCGCATCACGATTTTGTGCGCCCCAACTTATCTTTGCTGGAGCCTCTCCCCCGCCATGGAGGCGCTTATAAGAATTAACCCACTGATTAGTAACTGCAATAAATTCTGAAGCATGTTTAAGGATTCCCGCGATAAATGATTTGCCCACACTTGATAGCTCACCACTAGTTGATCCCTGTTTATAGAAAGCATTCTTCTCTCCTTGAAAGAGCGAGAAGTGGGTATGCATTCCTGAACCAGGGTGTTCGGTAAAGGGCTTAGGCATAAAGGATGCATGACAGCCTTGATCCAGTGCCACCTCTTTAATGATATGGCGAAATGTCATTATGTTATCGGCAGTACTTAGCGCATCTGCATATCGCAGATCTATCTCCTGCTGCCCTGGCGCAACTTCATGATGGCTAAATTCAACAGAGACTCCCATCGCCTCTAGCAGAGTAATTGCTTGCCGGCGAAAATCTTGGCCAATAGCAATTGGAGTTTGATCAAAATATCCCCCAGCATCAACCGGAGTCGGTTTTACTCCAGAGGCTGGAGCATCTTTAAATAGAAAGAATTCAATCTCAGGATGGGTGTAGCAGGTATATCCCATCATGGCAGCTTTTTCTAAAACTCTCTTTAAAACATTTCTTGAATCTGCTGGAGATGGAGATCCATCGGGAAGTGCGATGTCGCAGAAAATTCTTGCTGCCCCTGGTTTTTCAGTTCGCCACGGAAGAATTGAAAATGTTGCAGGATCTGGACTTAGCAACATATCTGACTCACTGCCGCGAGCAAATCCTTCAATTGCTGAGCCATCAAATCCAATTCCCTCTGCAAAGGCATTTTCAAGCTCTGCAGGAGCAATCGCAACAGATTTTAGAAATCCCAGAACATCAGTAAACCAGAGACGAACAAAGCGAATATCTCGCTCTTCCAAGGTGCGAAGAACGAATTCCTTCTGCTTTGCTATCTCAATATCCTCATTAGCCATGGCTGCATAATGCCTGCCTTGAGTTACGGCTATGTTAACTAGGCTTAAAAGTGAGCTCTAGATAGCAAATTGTTCCGATAGATCGATATCACTCATCGCCTCAACATCCTTAACAACAACTGAATTGGCGCTAATTCGAACTCCATCGCCGATTCTTATATCGCCAAGAACCCGAGCCCCCGCGCCAATGATCACTTTATTTCCAATGGTTGGATGGCGCTTGCCCTGTTCAAAAGTTCTAGCGCCCAGAGTTACATCGTGATAGATCATCACATCATCGCCAATCACAGTTGTCTCGCCAATTACCACCCCCATTCCATGATCGATAAAGAAACGCCTGCCAATCTTGGCAGCAGGATGAATCTCAATTCCGGTAATGGTTCGAATCCAATTGGAGTAGATTCTGGAGAGTAATTTTAGTTTTCTATTCCAGAGCCAATGCGAGATTCGATAGCCCCAGATAGCGTGGATGCCAGGATAGGTTAGGAATACTTCTAACCTATTTCTGGCAGCTGGATCTCTTAAGAGAGCTGTTTCTAGATCTTGGCTTATTGCTTTAAACATCGCTTATGAATCCATCAGATCTTGATAGAGAATGGTTGAGAGATATCGCTCGCCAAATGAAGGAATGATTACAACGATATTTTTGCCAGCAAATTCCTCTCGTTTTGCAACTTGCGCAGCGGCCCAAAGCGCGCCGCCTGATGAAATTCCAGCCAGGATTCCCTCTTCAACCCCAGCCCTTCTTGCATATTTCACAGCATCATCAGCGGATACATCAAGGACTTCGTCATAGACGCCTTGATCAAGAATTGGTGGAATAAAGTTTGGACCTATTCCTTGAATTGGATGGCCGCCAGGCTTTCCGCCATTGAGAATAGGAGAAGCAGCAGGCTCAACAGCAAATATCTTAATNNACTGCATCAACTAGGCCATCAGTATCGCGCCAAATCTCCTCAGCGGTTGTTCTTCTATGAACTTCTGGGTTTGCTTCATTTTCAAATTGGCGGACCATTACTGCGCCATTGGCTCCAAGCTCCTCAGCTTTGGCAACAGCGCCCTTCATCCCTTCGGCTGCAGGGGTAAGAACTAGCTCTGCGCCAAATGCTTTAAGCAGAGTGCGCCGCTCCTTTGACATCGAATCTGGCATAGTCAGAATTGTTTTATAGCCTCGAGCTGCACCAACCATTGCAAGGGCAATCCCAGTATTTCCAGAGGTTGCCTCAACAATTGTTCCCCCTGGCTTTAGCGCTCCGCTTTTTTCTGCGGCATCAACCATAGCGATGCCAATTCGATCTTTAACCGTGCTCGTTGGGTTGTAAAACTCCAACTTGGCATAGACAGTTGCTGCTGCCCCATCTGTAATGCGATTTAACCGAACTAGCGGGGTATTTCCATAAACCTGGGTAATGTTTTCATAAACCTTCATAATCTTCTCCTAAGTAAAGTTGTTTTTAATGTAATAGAAATTTTCAAAGAGCGCATAACGCGCAAGGACTTATTGACTTGGAATTAAGTCGTGAGTTACTAACAGCAGGTTGCTGATGCAATGCGGCCAAAATCGATTACGCGGCGGCGGGTAAAGAGCCAGGAGCGAATCGCAGACATGGAGCCAAGTTTAGGCGAAATAATAAAGAGCGCTACTTGCAAATAATTTGCAGGTTTTTCTAACTCTCTCGCCACCTTGAAGTCATAGGCAGGCGTCTATCTTTTCCAAAGGCAATTGGTGAGACTTTGGGCCCCGGTGGATATTGCCGCCTTTTATATTCGGCTTTATCAACCAGTGCTACCACCCGATCAACTAGAGCCTTATCAAAGCCGGATGCAATGATCTTTGTGGCATCGATATTCTTCTCAATATAGAGCTTTAAGACTTGATCAAGGAGCTCATAATCTGGCAGAGAGTCGCTATCTTTTTGACCCGGAGATAGCTCTGCGCTCGGCGCCTTCTCAATGGAGTTAATTGGAATTATCGCCTTGCCCCCCTGGCTATTGCGCCACCTGGCAAGGCGCCAGATATCTACTTTGAAAATATCTTTTATTGGAGCAAAGCCTCCTACCGCATCGCCATATAAAGTCGAATAACCAACCGAGAGCTCTGATTTATTGCCGGTTGCAAGTATTAGATGTCCTCGCTGATTTGAAAGGCCCATCAAAAGCGAGCCCCGCACCCTTGCTTGGATATTCTCTTCAGCAAGACCTGAGAGCTCTATAGCGCTTTGAAAGCTAGCAACAATTTCAGCAATTTCAATAATCTCATAGCCAATACCAAGATTTTCAGCCAACTCTTTAGCATCTGATATCGAGTGCGTTGATGAGTACTTACTTGGCATAAGCAGGCCATAGACGCTCTCTTTGCCGAGCGCATCAACTGCCAAGGTGGCTGTCAGAGCTGAATCAATTCCACCAGAGAGACCGAGAGCAACAGATTTAAACCCATTCTTAAGAACATAATCTCTAAGTCCAACTAAGAGAGCCTTCCAAATCTCTTCTTCATCAGATAGTGATGGAGCAATGAGAGTCTTTGCTCGAGCTTGACTTTTCGCTCTAGCTCCAGCTAAAACTAAGTCAGGGGTGCCACTTTCTATCTCGCATTCAATATCAACAA
>DDYK01000069.1 GCA_002347935.1 Actinobacteria bacterium UBA2236 | reverse complement strand
CATCTGCCGCTGAGCATCCTTATGGCTCTGCAGTCTATGGCTCAAGGTATCAAGGCCAGCGCGGGCCAACGCCAAGCAAGTCTTGGCTTAACTTCTATAAAACTGAAATTAAGTAGGCAAGCACGGTTATAGAAAATTAAGTAGATTTAAGCCATGGATATAACCGTAATTGCGCTAGCTCTAGTTCTTTTTCTCGTTGTCTTTGCCATCATTCAATATAACAAATTGGTCCGCCTAAACATTCAAGTTGATGAAGGCTTCTCGCAGATTGAAGTTCAATTAAAGCGAAGAGCAGATCTAATTCCTAACTTGGTAGAGACTGTAAAGGGATATGCCACACAAGAGCGGGAAGTATTTGAGCGAGTAGTTCAAGCAAGAGCGGCATCAACTACCGCATCAACCCTTCCAGCAGTTGCTGCTGCAGATGGGGCTCTAACTAACGCCCTGCGTGGATTATTAGCTGTTGCTGAGGCTTATCCAGACCTGAAATCCTCTACTAACTTCCTCCAGCTTCAAGAAGAGCTGGCAACTACAGAAAATAAGGTCTCCTTTGCTCGCCAGTTCTATAACGACACGGTGAGAAGCCTTAATACTGCAGTTAAAACGATTCCATCATCTCTATTTGTTGGTCTTGCTAAAGTGGGCGAGAGAGAGTTTTATGAAGTTGATGATGCCAGCGTTCGAAACGTTCCAAATGTTAAGTTCTAGGTAAATGGCAGATTTTCGCGCGCTTGAATCAGTCAATAAAAGAAAGACCTTCCTGCTGCTCTTCTTCATGGCAGTTTTGGTCTGGTGTATCTCCTATCTTGCTATCACTTATTTTGGTGGCACTGGAGCTGGAGTAATACCTCTTGCTGTTCTAATCACTTTGATCTCAGTCTGGGGATCATATTTTGCCTCAGATAAATTGGTATTAAAAATGACTAGAGCAAAAGTAATTAGCTATGAGGATAATCCAAATCTCTTTAATGTAGTAAATGAAGTTGTAATTGCCTCTGGCCTTCCTATGCCTAAGGTAGCAATTGTTAACGATCCAGCACCTAATGCATTTGCAACAGGGCGAAATCCTGAGAATGCTCTCATTGCTTTTACAACTGGCTTACTAGAATCAATGGATCGCGATGAATTACAAGGAGTAACAGCACATGAGATGGCGCATGTTGCTAATCGAGATACTTTAGTTTCAGCAATTGCTGCAACAACTGCAGGCATTATTGCTTTAATCTCCGACATTTTGATGCGGGTGCTCTGGTTTGGTGGGGCAAGAAATAGAAGCCATCAAAATCAGATGCCGATATTTCTCGCCATTATTCCCTTGGTTCTGGCTCCAATTGCAGCAACGTTATTAAAGTCAGCAATATCTCGCCGCAGAGAATCACTTGCTGATGCCACAGCTGTTTCATTTACTAGAAATCCAGCAGGGCTTAGATCTGCTCTAGAGGTATTAGCTCGAGATAACACGGTAGTGCAAGCTCGATCTAGCGCTGTTGCCCACTTTTATATCGAATCACCTCTTGATGCTTCAGCCGCTTCTAAATTATTTGCCACCCACCCTCCGATTCAGGAGCGAATTGAAGCTTTGCGAAAGATGGAAGCTAATCCACTAAGTAGTAACTAGGCGAACTGCGTTAATAACAATAATTGCAGAAGCAACAGCAATTCCAAGAGGCCTTCTCGGGACAACAGAGACTAACTTTGCTGCAACCGGCGCCATAAGAACGCCACCTAAAGCAAGGCCACCAACAGCTGACCAATCAATATCAAGTCGAGAAATATTGGCAAGAAAACCAACGCTGGCACAAACTGCGACAATAAATTCAGCAGCGCTAACAGTGCCAATTATTTTTCTTGGTTCATGCTCTGTGGTTGCCAGAAGCGTCGGAGTCACAATTGGTCCCCAACCGCCACCTCCTGAGGCATCTATAAAGCCACCGGTAGCGCCAAGAAATGTTAGATATTTAGGATTATCAAGTTCAGCTATATTTGGTTTGATGCTTGTTTGAAAAACATTTCGATATAAGAGAACGAAACCAAGTAGAAGAAGAATTGTTGAGATAAATATTTTTCCTCCACTTAGATCAATAGAGGAGAGAAATGTCGCCCCTGCAAATGCGCCGATTCCGCCAGGAATTGCCAGGCGTTTTAAGATTTCAAAGTCAACATTTTCGCGGTGCCAATGCGAAACACCTGATGCAAGAGTGGTTCCAATCTCTGCTGCATGAACCGCTGCTGAAGCAACTGCCGCTGATGTTCCTAGCGTTAATAGAAGTGTTGAGCTAGTAAGGCCAAATCCCATACCAAGTGCGCCATCTATTAATTGGGCGATTGATCCAGCGAGTGCAAAAAAGAGCCAGTTCACAGAACTTCCTTCATAAGTTTTTCTACATTTAAAGCGATATCTGTGGTGCCATCAAGTGTTAACTCAGCCGATGTTGGCGCCTCATAATCTTGACCCACTCCAGTTAGATTAGGCAGGTTACCCTCTCTTGCCTTCTTATATAGCCCTTTTGGATCTCGTTGAGCACATATTTCAGCTGGGGTTTTCACCCAGACTTCAATAAATTCACCAGAATCAAAAATCTCTCTTGCATGATCTCGATCAATTTTAAATGGACTCACTAAAGCAACAATTACAACAAGACCAGCATCAACCATTAACTTACTTACCTCTGCAACACGACGAACGTTTTCTGCCCTATCTTCCTTTGTGAAACCAAGATCTTTATTTAGCCCAAGCCTTAGATTATCGCCATCTAATACATAGCTATGTATACCTTTGGCAAATAGTTCTTTTTCAAGAGCATCAGCAATAGTTGATTTTCCAGAGCCAGATAACCCAGTCATCCAAATTACTTTAGCTCTCTGACCCTTTTGGTTAGAGCGAGTTGCTTTATTAATTTCATAATCATGCTTAGTGATATTGGATGCTCGTCTAAGAGCATGAACTACCATTCCAGCACCGACGGTATTAAGAGTTACTCGATCTACAATTACAAAATTACCTGAGATACGGTTTTCAGAGTATTTAGTAAGGGCAATTGGAGAATCAGTAGCGATTTCAACTAATCCAATCTCATTCATTGCAAGAGTTCTAGTTGATTCATGCTCGCCATTGTTGATATCAATTCGGTGGCGAATCGTTGTTATCGTTGCAGCAACCATTGAGGAGCCATTTATTAGATAGTAAGAGCGGGAGTGAATCAACTCTTCCTCACCTAACCAAACTAAGTTTGCACTAAAGCGATCAGCAGGGGTTGTGAAATC
>DDYK01000017.1 GCA_002347935.1 Actinobacteria bacterium UBA2236 | reverse complement strand
CGCCCATAAGAAATACAGCTGGATACTTCATCGTCACCTTAGATCCGATATTTCCATCTATCCATTCCATAGTTGCACCTTCAGCACATATTGCGCGCTTGGTTACCAAGTTATAAACGTTATTCGACCAGTTTTGAATCGTGGTGTATCTAACGCGAGCATTCTTTCTCACGATAATTTCCACAACAGCTGAGTGAAGCGAATCTGATGAGTAGATAGGAGCTGTGCAGCCCTCAACATAGTGAACATAAGAACCTTCATCGGCAATGATTAACGTTCTTTCAAATTGCCCCATATTTTCAGTATTAATTCGGAAATATGCCTGAAGTGGAATCTCAACATGGACGCCCTTTGGCACATAAACAAATGAACCACCAGACCAGACTGAGGTATTAAGCGCTGCAAACTTATTATCTCCAACTGGAATAACTGAACCAAAGAACTCCTTGAAGATATCTTCATGCTCGCGTAATCCCGTATCAGTATCAAGGAAGATAACCCCTTGCTTCTCTAGGTCTTCACGGATTGAGTGATAAACAACTTCAGATTCATATTGCGCCGCAACTCCTGATACTAGGCGCTGCTTTTCAGCCTCAGGGATACCTAGGCGGTCATAGGTATTTTTAATATCTTCTGGCAGATCTTCCCAGGATGTTGCCTGCTTCTCGGTAGAGCGAACAAAGTATTTAATAGTGTCAAACTTAATCCCAGATAGATCTGATCCCCAATTTGGCATTGGCTTCTTATCAAATAGCGCTAATCCCTTTAGGCGTAGCTCAAGCATCCAAGCAGGTTCATTCTTTTTAGCAGAGATATCGCGTACTACCTCTTCGTTCAAGCCACGTTTGCTATTTGCGCCGGCATCATTCTTATCCGACCAACCGAACTCGTAGTTTCCGATTCCCTCTAACTCTGGGTGGGCGATTTGGCTCATCGTTTACTCTGCTTTCTATTGCTGGTTTGGGTTTTCTCGATTTTCTTGCCTTTACTTCCAAGTTGGGGAATAAAAGTTGTGCAAACTCCATCACCATGAGCGATCGTCGCAAGTCGCTGAACATGGGTTCCTAGTATCTTTGAAAAAGCTGCTGTCTCTTCCTCGCATAATTGAGGATATTCAGCGGCAACATGAGCTATCGGGCAGTGATGTTGGCAGAGCTCAAGTCCAATTGCTTTGGGATGAACATTTGCTGCATATCCTTCATCGTTTAAAAATTTTACTAAACCTTCAACATTATTCTTAGAGTCATTTAAAGTTTTCTTAGATCTTCGAATAATTTCATCAGCGCGATGCTTGGCAAAGCCATCAACTAAATGAGCCCCTGCGCTAGCTGCCATATATTTCAACGCAGAGACCGCAAGATCATCATATGAATGCTCAAATCTCTCGCGCCCTTTATCACTCATTACAAATACCTTAGAAGGGCGACCTCTTAGACCTGCGCTTCTAATATGCGGCTCTCGCTCTTCAAGAATTCCTTCGCCCACTAGCGAATCTAAATGGCGGCGAATACCAGCTGGGGTTAAGCCAAGGGAGGCAGCTAAGGCAACTGCCGTTGATGGGCCGTTTTCTAAAATGGCTCGGGCAACCTGATCCTTAGTTCTTAAGTCCTCAGATGGGGCTAGGGTGGATTTCACAACGCAAGTGTTGCGTAATTCATGGCCAAGCGCCACTTCAAAGCGCCCATTGGCACTCTAGGGTTGGGCTATGGCCCCCCTCGCCGATAAAGCGCTACTAAAACTCTCCACTTTCATGGTCTTTACTCAATCAGCAATTGTCTTTACCGGAGCTCTTGTTCGTATTACCGGATCTGGTCTTGGCTGCTCAACATGGCCTGAGTGCACCCCTGGCTCATATACCCCAACTCCTGATCAACCAGAGGCTCCACTACATGCCTGGATTGAATTTGGAAATCGACTCCTTACCTTCGTTCTTCTCATTAATGCTCTTGCTCTGATGTTTACTATTTTAAAGAGCGGAAAGCGTGAGTTAAGAAAATTAGGTGCGCTTCAGATACTCGGAATTTTGGCCCAAGGAGTACTTGGCGGAATAACAGTTTTAACCGCACTTAATCCAGCAACAGTTGCAGCTCATTTTCTGCTTTCAATAATTCTTATCGCAGGAGCCCTCTCGCTGCGCCAGAGAGCTCATGGCAAATCGCCAATTGAAATTACTCTAATCCCATTAGTTTCCAAACTTATCTGGCTTCACCTCTTATTAACATCCTTAGTACTAATTGCTGGAACCATTGTCACTGGAAGCGGACCTCATGCTGGCGATAGCGCAGCTGAGCGATTCAATCTTGATTCACGGACTATGGCTTGGATCCATGCAGACCTAGTGATAGCTCTGCTTGGCGTAAGCATCGCTTTATTAATTGCGATTCGCCTAGGTCTTGCAGGACAGGCTCGCAAGGTCTTATCTGGGCGGATACAGATATTTCTACTTGTTGCCCTTGCCCAAGGCGGCATTGGATATATCCAATATTTCACCAAATTGCCTGAAGCCCTAGTTGCCGCTCACATCATCGGATCTATCGCGGTGTGGTTATCCGCTTGGAACTTATTTATCTCTAGTAACCTCGGCGCTAATCTGATCGCCCGGAAAGGGTTGTAATGCAACCAGAGTTAGCGCCTTGGATAGATTTAGATGATAAGGCAGTAGCAATTGCCAGGGGCCTTGCTATGGATGCGGTTCAAAAAGTAGGCAATGGCCATCCTGGAACTGCAATGTCTCTGGCCCCAGTTGCCTATACCCTCTTCCAACGTTTTTTGCGCCATGACCCAAAGGATCCAAATTGGATTGCGCGAGATAGATTCATTCTTTCTTGTGGCCACTCCTCACTAACTCTATATATTCAATTACTCTTTTCAGGATATGGATTAAATCTTGATGATTTAAAAGCTTTTAGGACTTGGGGCTCCCTTACTCCAGGACATCCTGAATACGGCCATACCTTGGGCGTTGAAACAACTACTGGTCCTCTTGGACAAGGCGTTGCTAACGCGGTTGGAATGGCGATGGCTGCAAGATATGAGCGAGGGCTATTAGATCCTGATACGCCAAAAGGTGAGAGCGTCTTTGACCATAACATCTGGGTGATCTGTAGCGATGGAGATCTACAGGAGGGAGTAAGCGCGGAAGCCTCATCTCTTGCTGGAGTGCAGGAGCTAGGAAATCTCAAAGTTATTTATGATGATAATCGCATATCAATTGAAGGTGATACTCATTATGCCTTCACTGAAGATGTCTCTATGCGTTATCGCTCTTACGGTTGGCACGTCATTGAAGTTGACGCAAAGGCAGATGGCGATGTTGATCGAATCGCAATTGAGGCAGCGATGACTGAAGCACTTTTGATTACCAATAAACCAACTCTGATTCGCCTTAGAACTGTGATTGCTTGGCCTGCCCCAAAGGCTCGCAATACTGCTAAGTCCCATGGCTCCGCACTTGGCGCAGATGAGGTGGCGGCTACAAAGATCGAGCTCAATCTCCCCTCGCAAGAATTCTTCTTCCCGGAAGAAGTAGAAAAGCATGTCAGAAAAGTCCAGGAGCGAAGCGCAAAGTTAAAGAGTAAGTGGCAGGCAGAGTTTTCTAAGTGGCAGAGCGCCAATCCTGAGAGAGCAGCACTTCTTGAGCGATTGAGTAGACGGGAGCTGCCAAGTAACTGGAGCGCAGATCTTCCAATGTTTGCAAGCGATAAAGAGGTTTCAACTAGAAAAGCATCTGGCGATGTAATCAACGCTCTAGCTGCCAAATTGCCAGAGTTATTTGGTGGATCTGCCGATCTTGCAGAGAGCAATAACACCACAATCGATGGCGGTGGATCATTCTTGCCATCTTCTTCCAAAATGCAGGGGGCTTCGCCTTATGGACGAATTATTCATTTTGGAATCCGAGAACATGCGATGGGTTCGATATTAAATGGCATTGCTCTGCATGGGCTAGCTCGCCCTTTCGGTGGGACCTTCTTAGTCTTTAGCGATTACATGAGAGGCGCGGTGCGCCTTGCTGCCCTAATGAAGTTACCCGTCACATTCATCTGGAGCCATGACTCGATTGGCCTTGGCGAAGATGGACCAACCCATCAACCAATTGAACATATCGCCGCTCTACGCGCAATTCCAGGCCTTGATGTTATTAGGCC
>DDYK01000073.1:8070-9177 GCA_002347935.1 Actinobacteria bacterium UBA2236 | reverse complement strand
ACCTCATCTGAAACATCAAAGTTTCCATAGACATTCTGTACATCATCGCACTCCTCAATAGCCTCGATTAACTCAAAGAGAGCCTTGGCATCATCTGCATCAATTGGAATAGAGATTGAAGGGAGGAAGGAAACATCTGCCGATTCATAATCGATACTTGAACTTTGCAGCGCCTGTCTAACTGGCACTAAATCAGTAGCAGCGCAAATTAACTCAAAGCTCTCGCCTAAATCATTGACTTCAGATAATCCATGCTCCAAAGCAGAATCTAAGATTAACTCTTCGCTTATNNGAAACTGACCCAGGATCGGCCATCGTTCCACCATTTCTAGTGACAGCGACTCTAACCTCAGATGCAGCTCTATTTCGATTATCAGATAAGCACTCAATAAGTAGCGCTACACCGCCTGGGCCATAACCTTCATAAATTATGTTCTCCCATTGAGCTTGAGATTGACCTTCACCGACCGCTCTTTTAAGGGCGCGTTCAATATTGTCACTGGGCACAGAGTTTTTCTTAGCTTTCGTTATCGCATCATATAAAGTTGGATTTCCATCTGGATCTGCGCCACCATTTCTTGCAGAGACTTCAATTGCTTTAATGTATTTAGCAAAGGCTCGCGATCGCTTGGAATCTATCAGCGCTTTTTTGCGCTTGATAGTAGCCCACTTGGAATGACCTGACATTACCTAAATCCCAGCCTTTGAACTCTCTTTACAGAGTTGATCTACAAAGAATCGATGAATCCGATTGTCGCCAGTTAGTTCAGGATGAAATGAGGTAGCCAGCAGATGGCCCTGTCTAATTGCAACCGGGTGGCCGTTAAAACTTGCAAGAACTTCTACTTGAGTTCCAACGGATTCAACCCAAGGGGCTCTAATAAATACGGCGCGAAAAGCAGCGCCACCAATACCGGCAAAAACTAAATCAGTTTCAAAGGAATCAACTTGCCTACCGAATGCATTTCGTCGAACTTGGGCATCGATGCCCCCAAAGCTTTCCTGATCAGCTCCGCCATCAAGTATTTGATCTGCGATGAGAATCATTCCTGCGCAAGAGCCATAGGTTGGCATTCCCGATGCGATGCGCGATTTAATCAAATCAAA
>DDYK01000073.1:729-8012 GCA_002347935.1 Actinobacteria bacterium UBA2236 | reverse complement strand
ATTGATTCAATCTCTTGCCTACTTTTAACTCCACTTGCACTTACGCCGCAATCTCCAAGTGAGGCAATATGCTCGGCTACATCACCTTGGAGCGCTAAGACTCCAATTTTCACTTTCCTACCAGCCCCGCTCTGCTAGGCGATGTGGCGCAGGAATATCTGCAACATTAATTCCGACCATTGCTTCGCCAAGTCCTTTTGATTGCTCAGCTAGAACTTTCGCATCATCATAGAAAGTTACTGACTTAACAATTGCTGCTGCTCTCCTCGCAGGATCTCCTGACTTAAATATTCCTGAGCCAACAAAAATCCCGTCTGCTCCAAGCTGCATCATCATCGCTGCATCAGCAGGGGTGGCAATTCCACCTGCAGTAAAGAGAACTACTGGAAGCTTTCCAGTGGTGGCAACTTCTTTTACCAAATCGTAAGGAGCTTGTAGCTCTTTGGCTGCAACATATAGTTCATCCTCGCGCATTGAACTTAAGCGACGAATCTCATCTGAGATAGAGCGCATATGGGTTGTGGCATTTGAGACATCACCAGTACCCGCCTCGCCTTTAGAGCGAATCATCGCAGCGCCTTCATTAATCCGTCTCAAAGCCTCCCCTAGATTGGTTGCTCCACAAACGAATGGGATAGTGAAATTCCACTTATCAATATGATGGGTGTAATCCGCAGGAGTTAGGACTTCTGATTCATCGATGTAATCCACGCCAAGTGATTGCAAAATTTGAGCCTCTACAAAATGTCCGATACGAGCTTTGGCCATGACTGGTATGGATACACTCTTTTGAATCTCTGCAATCATCTCTGGATCAGACATTCGAGCAACGCCGCCTTGCGCTCTAATATCTGCCGGAACTCGCTCAAGTGCCATAACTGCAACGGCTCCAGCATCTTCTGCTATGCGAGCCTGCTCGGCATTAACGACATCCATAATTACCCCGCCCTTGAGCATCTCTGCCATGCCGCGTTTGACTCGCGATGTTCCGGTCTGGGTTGAATTCTCTTTTGCCATAGGCCGATTCTACTTTGAATAGTCAATCTGGCGAATCGGCCTACTTGCTCGACTTGGCTACGTAGGTGAATTTAGGTTCAGAATCAGTTAGAAAGAACCAGATCTGTCCCGGCGCAAAGTATGCCGGGCTTCCATCTCCAAGGCTCCACGTAGTTGGTTCACTCAAGCTCGCCCGATTCCAGAGCGCCTTAACAACTCTTTGGTTACGAAGAAGATATCCATGCCCACTGCCGATTACCTCGCTCTTGGGCGTTACTCCTCCGAATTTATCTCCATACTCAGATGGCGAGATTTTTACTATTTGAATTACCATCATATTTGAACCAAGTTGCACTCCGGATGTGGAAATATTTTCCCGACCATTATGTTTAAGTAGAAATCTTTTTTCACTAGCGCTCCAATAAGCCTCGTACTTTGCATTTGGCCAGCTAATTTGGGCAGAGAGTATTTTCTCTGCAGTTTCAGCCTTTTCTCCATGTTGCCAACCTGGTTCTTTCGCCATTTCTACATCCCTAGCTTTCTCCAAGAGAAGATTTGGTTTTACCATCATGGAGTAGGGAGAGTTACGATCTGGATCATTAAAGTAGATAGAAGGAGGATTACGTTCGGCGCTTAGATTCACTAAATTTGCAGCTGATATGACCGGGCGCATCTTGCTCTGAGCCCCGCTATAGAGAAATCCAACTTTTCCATACTCTCCAAGTACTGAAATGTCACTTATTCGAGCCGACCTGATTGGTCCCAATACCTCTGGGTAATTGGAAGAGTAAATTCCCATTAGTCTTGTTAGCCCCGCTTCAACTTGAGTTATGTAGACGATATCTGCTGCTTCAACTCCTTGCTGGGGATGGGCATAATTGGTGTCATCAAACTTGACTGCAAATACTTTTCCACTACTTCCTGGAAGATTGGTGTAAAGGTTCCTTTCGATTTCTACTTTTTTTTCTGCAAGTGGTAGCGAAGCACAAGAGGCAAAAAATAGAGCGAGAAGTGGCAGCGCAAGGATTCTCCTCATCTCTGCGCCTCCACCAATGATTCATCCTCGAATGCATATTTGACTGGAAGAGGGGCTTTTCCCGCGAGGCGAAAAACCCGATAAATCGGCTTTGTTCGCCTAGCTCTTGCTGCTGAAACTGCCTCGAGATGCAAGGCAATACCAACTCTTAATCGCTCAGTTAATTGGTCAAGTTCTTCAAATATTTCGGGATACTTCTCAACTAACCACCCCTCCTGTCGAAGCAGGATTAGAGCTGTAGTTAAGGCGCTCTCGGCCTCGCTTCGCACTGAGATATCGGCAGCCCTTGCATGATGCGCAGCTGAGGTGAGCAGCAGGTTTGCAGCAGGATCTGTTTCTGGAAAATGAGTTAACTCCAGGGCAAGAGATGCTCTTCGTTGCAAGATTGCATCTAGATTTGCCCAAGAAGTTTCTACTCTCTGATGTAGACGATCTAGCCTGGTCGCGCTAAAAGTCAAATACCAGATTAATAACAATACAAATAGCGGAATAACAAATATTGGAAACTCCATTACTCCTCCTCGCCCCTAGTAAAGAGCCTGCTCCACGGCCTTGCTTCAGATAATAAAGTTACTCTCTCATTCTCGCCTCTAGCGTGAAGATAAACATTCATTATCTCCTCGCCAACTTGTTTCCAATCAAAGCGAGCTGAATAATTAAGGCCTGACTCTGAATACTTTGCAGCTAACTCCTTATCTTTAAGAATTCGAATTAGCTTATCTGCAAGATCAGAGGCGTTTTCACTTTCAAATAAGAGACCGTATTTTCCATCCTCTAAGAGCTGGCTAAAGGCTGGAATATTGCTTGCCACAATCGGAACACCAGCTGCCATGGCTTCGGTGAGAATTATTCCAAAGGATTCTCCTCCAGTGTTAGGCGCTACATATACGCTGATTGACTTAAGAAGTGACGCTTTAGCTTCATCATCAACTCTTCCAAGAAAAGTTATTCGAGAACGAAGAGCGGGATTAACACTCTCCATCGCTTCAAGTCCCTCTCCGGGTCCTGCAATCAGTAGGCGAAACTCTGGTAGGAAACGAGCAACCTTTGGAAGAGCCTCAAGCAGGACATTTAGCCCTTTTCGCGGCTCTGAGAATCTGCCAATAAAACCAATGGTCAGCTCTTTTTTCCAAGCTGGGTTTGAATCCGCTCTACCAAAGAACTCTGCGCTAATCCCATTGGGAATAACGATTGCATCGGTATCTAGGTGAATGCGAAGGGTTTCCCTAGCGATTTCACTAACGGCAATTCTTGCTCTTAATTTTTCAATCACAGGCTCTAAAAAAGGAGCGATAGCGAATGTTACTTTCTGGCGTGGCGCAGCGGCATGAAAAGTTCCAACCAGTGGACCTTCAGCAATTGAGCAGGCAAGAAGTGATAGAGATGGGATTGCTGGCTCATGTAGATGAAGAACATCAAAATCTCCTCCAGCAACCCATTGCCTAACTCTTGATGCGGCAACTGGGCCAAATAAAACTCTAGCAACGGCGCCGTTATAAGGAATCGCCACCGGCCTTCCAGCACTAACTACAAAATCTTCAACTATTGAGCTCTCATCACTTGCTGGAGCAAGAACCGAGATTTGATGACCTTGGTCTAGATAGTGGTTAGCAAGATCTCTGATATGAGCCTGCACTCCCCCTGGGACATCCCAGGCATAGGGCGAGATTAATCCGATCTTCATGCTCGCTCCACAAAATCATTATCGATGAAGATGCGCTGCTGCATATGCCATGAAGTTGGATTCGCCTTGATCGCATCCTCAAACCTATTTGCCATTACTTGAGTAACACGGGCAATCTCAGCTTTTCGCTCAGCGCTCTTATCAACCTTTATTGGAGGGGCGCAATCAATTGTGATTCCCTCGTTAGTGTATCCAACAAAGACAGTTACTAAATCAGCCCCTGTCTCTAAGGCAAGAATTGCTGGGCCAGCTGGCATTCTTGCTCTTGATCCGAAGAACTTGACATCGATTCCTGATCGACTTAAATCTCTATCTGCAACGAGTGCTACTAATTCTCCTTGATTAAGAAAAGAACGAAGTTCTCCCATCACTCCAGCATCAAGATCCAGGATTCGAAGGCCAATTGATTCGCGGTGTTTTAGAAACCTTCTAAATAATCGATCTGGCCTTAAATGTTCAGCAACGCTGATAACCCTTAAACCGCGGACAGAAAAGTAAGCTCCCGCGTGATCCCAATTGCCTGCATGTGGCACAGCAACAATAACTCCACGACCACTAGCAACTGGCTCAAGGAGGAAATCTTCATTTATACATTTCACCCTCTTAAGAATCTTTTCTCTATCCCAATCTGAGATTCTAAAAGTGTCACACCAATAACGCATTCCTGATTTGAGTCCCAATAAAACTAGCTCTTCTAATTCTGTCTTAGTCGCTTTGGGGCAAACTTTCGCGTAATTCAGGCGTAATCTCTGAACTCTCTTGCCATCTCTTTTATAAGCAAACTTGGCCAGCGAGTCAAAGAGTGAGTAAGCGCTCTTCTCAGGCATGGTTCGAACAACTCTCCATAAAGCGCTATATAGAAAATAGGTGAACCAATCCTTAATCATCAATTCTTCCTAGCTACGTGCCACAACTAACAAGCGTTGAGCTATGGTAATTAATCCTAAAAGGTTAATTAGCAGCAAGCCGCCTGTTAGAGCAAAGTTAACACCTAGTCCATAGAGGCCAGTTGCAATTAATATGATTATTAGGCGCTCAGCCCGTTCTGCGACTCCCACGCTGCACTCAACTCCAAGAGACTCTGCCTTCGCTCTTATATATGGAATAAGTGCCCCTGTAATGAGAGCTAGCAGAGCAAGTAGGGCTAAATCATTCTCATCACTTCCAATCGCATAAGCAATTACACCAGCATAAATAGCGGCATCTGTTGCCCGATCAAGTGTTGAATCGATTAGCGCTCCCCACTTTGTTGTTCCACGCTCTGAGAGCCTTGCCATAGTCCCATCAAACAAGTCACTTAAGGCAAAGAGAGCGACAAATATAGTTCCGAGAAAAAATTCTCCTTGCGAGAAAAAATAGAGTGCGCTTATGGAACATCCAAGGGCCCCGATGAAAGTAAGCCAGTTAGCAGTGATCCCAATTCTCAGTAAGAATCTACAGCTCGGTGTAATAAACGCTGTGACTGGGGCTTTAAATCGATTCTGAATCATTGAGTACATCGTAGGCTTAAGCCATGGACAAACCCAACATCTCGCCTGAGAAAAGCAGTATCTTTGAGATTCTGCTTGCAGCAGATGCTTCTGCGGAGGCTGAATTCCTTGCCCCCCTACTCTCCAGCAATATTAAGGTGGCAGCTCTTGATCCCAAAGAGACAAGCATTGAGGTTGCAGAACTATTAACTCAAGCAGTCAGCGCTCTTGTTCTTTTAGTTAGCGCGAAAACTGGAATCTCGAAAGGGATGATTGACCTGTGGAACTATGCAATGGAGAGACAATTTCCGAGAATGGTAGTTGTTAATCAACTAAGTTTTAGCGAAACTGATTTTGACGACATCGTGCTTATAGTTAATCGAGTTTTGGAAGTAGGTCTAACGCCATACCTGGTCTTGCATGATGAAATTGGAGAACCAACTGGCTTGATTTCACTTGATAGTAAAGAGGTGCACGACTACTCCGCTCCAATAACAAGTCGATATCTGGCAGATAGCGAGCTTCAATCATTGGTTCAAGAGTTCGCCTCAGAGTACCAAGAGCAACTAGCCGCTTTTGAATCTGACTCTTTTGCTCAAGGTTTAATGGTTCCAATACTTCCAGTAATGGAGGCCAAGTTACTTGGAGTCACTGAGATAAGAGAGTATTTAGCCCAAATCGGGTAGCTCTACCAAGCAGAGGCGAGTTCTTCCCTGGTCTGACTCAGCAATTTTGGAAGAACTTTGGTATGTCCGATTATCGGCATAAAGTTTGCATCACCAAACCAACGCGGAACTATATGTTGATGGATGTGATCTGCAATTCCCGCCCCGGATAAAGCTCCTTGATTTAATCCGATGTTAAATCCTCCACAGTTTGAAACCTTACGAAGAACTTTCATGGCATGTGAGGTAAATTCCTGCATCTCATTGCGTTCGCTATCGCTTAGCTCTGTTAAATCTGCGACATGGCGATTACTGCAGATAAGCATGTGGCCTGCGTTGTATGGATAGAGATTTAATACGGCATAGACCTCTTTACCTCTTGCCACAATCAGAGCCTTCTCATCGCTCATCTTTAAAATTTCACAAAAAGGGCAGGCCACATCATTATCGGCTTTCGGCCTATTTTCTCCCGCTAGATATGCCATGCGATGAGGGGCCCAAAGGCGCTCCCAGCGATCAGGCATGCCTGCTCCCCCACTTGATTCAAAAGCCATGAAGAACTAAACCTGCTTTCGATTACTTATCGCCGCTTGGATTTCAGCAATTGCATCAGAGAGGGCAATTCCGTTTTTCTGTTCTCCATTTCGATAGCGGAAGGAAACCGCTCCAGAGTTAACATCCTCTTCACCAGCAATCATCATGAATGGAATCTTCTCATTCTGCGCATTTCTAATCTTTTTCTGCATTCGATCATCTGATGCATCAATTTCAGCTCGAATTCCAAGTTTCTTCATATCTGAAACAATTTTTTCAAGATAGGAATTAAAGGCCTCTGCTACCGGAATTGCCCTGACTTGAATTGGCGCAAGCCAGGGAGGAAATGCGCCTGCGTAATGCTCGGTTAATACTCCAAAGAAACGCTCGATCGAACCAAAGAGTGCTCTATGAATCATTACTGGCCGAGCGCGAGATCCATCTGATGCGGTGTAGCCAAGATCAAAACGCTCTGGGAGTTGGAAATCCACTTGAATCGTCGACATCTGCCAAGTTCTACCGATGGCATCTTTTGCTTGAACCGAAATCTTTGGCCCATAGAAAGCTGCCCCGCCAGGATCTTGGACTAACTCTAAATTCTGTTTTGCAGCAGCGCTGGCCAGAGCTGCAGTTGCATCTTGCCAATCACTTTCTTGCCCTATTGATTTCTCTGGATTTCTAGTGGAGAGCTCTAAATAGAAATCAGTTAACCCATAGTCACGTAGGAGATTCAAAACAAATGTTAAGAGGCTATCTAACTCATCAACCATCTGCTCTTTGCTGCAATAGATATGGGCATCATCTTGAGTAAAGCCTCGCGCTCTAGTTATGCCATGAACCACGCCAGATTTTTCATATCTATATACAGTTCCAAACTCAAATAATCGAAGTGGTAGATC
>DDYK01000073.1:297-686 GCA_002347935.1 Actinobacteria bacterium UBA2236 | reverse complement strand
GGCTTCATGTAATACTGCTGGCCAGCTCTTTTGATTGTGCCATCGCTATGGTGTTCTTCATCCATAATCATCGGCGGATACATTCCATCGGCATACCATTGGAGGTGGCCAGATTTTTCAAAGAGCGCCGCTTTAGTTATGTGAGGCGAATAAACAAATTGATAGTTCTCTTCCTCGTGGCGCTTTCGCGAGTAATCCTCCATGGCGCGGCGGATGATGCCGCCTTTTGGATGAAAAACCGCTAATCCTGAACCGATCTCTTCTGGGAACGAGAAGAGATCAAGCTCCACACCTAACCTTCGGTGATCGCGTTTCTCGGCTTCTTCGAGAAAAGTCAAATAGCTATCGAGCGACGCCTGATCTGGCCATGCTGTTCCGTAAATACGTTG
>DDYK01000073.1:0-231 GCA_002347935.1 Actinobacteria bacterium UBA2236 | reverse complement strand
GCTG
Organism: Actinobacteria bacterium UBA2236; assembly: GCA_002347935.1. GTDB lineage: Bacteria > Actinomycetota > Actinomycetes > Nanopelagicales > Nanopelagicaceae > MAG-120802. The sequence continues at coordinate 227 of DDYK01000073.1, read as the reverse complement.
TTCCGTAAATACGTTGGAGCATGGGGTTCTTCTCTGATCCGCGCCAATACGCGCCAGAGGAGCGCATCAATTTCACTGTAGGTATCAACTTTGTTGTTGGAAGGTGTGGGCCTCTGCATAAATCTTTCCATGCGATTTCACCATCGCGATTGAGATTGTCATAGATGGTCAGCTCTGCCCCACCAACTTCTACAGAGGATTCATCTGAAGCGTCAGATTTGATCGCA
>DDYK01000078.1:3934-4607 GCA_002347935.1 Actinobacteria bacterium UBA2236 | reverse complement strand
TTGATTGAGAAGTTCCAGTCTTTCCAGCAGCAGGTCTACCAAACCCTCTCAAGGCTGAGGATGCAGTACCAGCTCTTACTACCTCACCAAGTGCATAATTTAAATCCGCCATAACGCTCTCATCAAAGACCTGTTCGGTTTCAATCCTAGCCTGATAAAGAATCCCTTTATTTGGACCTAGTACTTCTTTAACTAAAAATGGCTTTGCTTTAATGCCATTTGCTGCAAAGGTGGCAAATGAATTAGCAACATCAATAACTCTAGGACTTGCAACTCCGAGCACAACAGATGGAGAGGGAACCATAGCAACATTTTCTGGGATGCCAGCTCTTCTTGCAGCATCAATTACTTTGTCTACTCCAATTTTAATGCCTAGTGGAACATAGATAGTATTGATAGATACAGCGCTTGCATTAAGTAGTGAGACATCCCCAAATGATTTATTGCCATAATTTGAAACTTCATATGGCCGACCTAAAAAGTCATCAAATATCTTTGGTCCATCACCATTCCAAATACTTGCAAGTGAAATACCTTGTTCCAGAGCTGCGACTAACGCAAAAGGTTTAAAAGTCGATCCGGCCTGAGTAATACCTTGGGTGGCATCGTTTAATTGCCGCTCTAGATAATCTTTCCCGCCATACATTGCAACAATCTCGCCTGTTCCGGGCCG
>DDYK01000078.1:1347-3884 GCA_002347935.1 Actinobacteria bacterium UBA2236 | reverse complement strand
TGAGGGTCCTTCTCTAGGGTGGTTCGAACAATTAACCCGCCAACCATTAATTCTTCTTCGGTGAAACCTAGAGAGTTCAACTCTTTCTTTACTGCCTCAATTAAGTGCCCTTTATTTCCGGCTAATTGTCCAGTGCTAAGGCGAGGACGAATCTCAGGAACTTTCTTTAAATACTTATCAGCTAATTCTCGCTCTAGCCAACCTTCACTGGCCATATTGTTAAGAACATATTTGTATCTAGCTTCAAGCCGCTCTTTATTTCCCTCTCGATATTCGGGGTCGTAGTAGCCAGGGGAGCGCAATATCGCTGCTAGAACTGCAGCTTGCGGAATTGTTAGTTGATTTGCGCTCTTTCCAAAGTAAACCTTTGCTCCAGTTTCCACTCCATATGCGCCTCTTCCAAAATAGATGGTATTTAAGTAGTTTTCAAAGATTTGATCTTTTGATAATTGATTCTCAAGTTTTATCGCAACAATTAACTCAATGATTTTTCTCTGAATTGTTCGATCCGGAGTTAGAAATGCCGTCTTGGCATATTGCTGGGTGATTGTTGATCCACCTTGCAGCCCTCTACCAAGAGCAGTATTTATCGCTCCTCTTAATATTGCTAGAGGATTAAAGGCGCCTTGTGAGTAAAAACCCTTGTCCTCTGCTGCTAGTACTGCCCGCCTGAGATCTTGTGGAACTCCAGCAAGGGGAATGATGGTGCGATTTTGAGCTCCGATTCTTCCAACTTCATCACCGTCAGAGAATTGGATTATTGTGGCTTGAGAATTTACATACTCATTGGGATCTGGGATATCTGTTGTGAAGTAAGCAATTGTAAAAGCGGTGGCTCCAATGAGAAATAGAAAGCCTGAGATGCGAATTCCCAGCTTCACCCATGACTTTTTTAGCCATTCCATGCGCTTAGCCTAACCAAGTGAAACCGACTAGAGAGTCTTAGCCTTTCGTGGTGGTTTGCGCTCTTGCCCATCGCCCAAAAGGAATGAGGCAGTTAGATGATTCCATCCGCAGCCTAAGCAGACTTCAACAACATAGACACGAAACTCTCCAAATTCACTCTGCATCTCATCTAATTCTGAATCGCTCTTAATGCGACCTGAGTATTGACCTAGTTGATCACCAAAGGTGTACTGCAACTCATGGACTTTATCTCTGCGACACATTGGACAATCTCTCTCTGTTAAAAGTCCATGATGTTTAGCAGCCAATCTCAAATATGGGTGGGCATCGCAGGCATCGGAGGTGGTGTTAAGGCCCCGATAGATGGCGGCAATAGTCGCCCGTTTCCTTAAAGTGAAATCAACATAGGCTCGCTTAGACCACATTGGAGAAGGATAAAGCCAAAAGATTAACTACGCTTGAGATGTGAATTTCTGGAAAGTCATAGCAAAAACGGCTGTGGGAAGACTTCTTGCCCTTCGTTGGATGGGGCAATTCACTGATGGGGTATTTCAATCAGCTCTTGCATCTTTTGTTTTATTCTCCCCAGAGCGTCAACCAGATGCAAAGTCTGCTGCCGCTGCCTTTGCTGTTGTGCTACTTCCTTACTCTTTAATTGGACCTTTTGTGGGAACAATTCTTGATCGAGTTTCAAGACAGAGAGTTATTTTATTTGCTAATTTATTTAGAGCTCTAACGCTGATCTTTATTGCAGGGCTGGTTAGAAATGGTGCGACAGGAATTGAGTTAACGATTTTTGTACTGCTTGCTTTTGGAGTTAATCGGCTAATTCTTGCTGGCCTCTCTGCAGGACTTCCGTTGCTAATTAATCTTGATGGAGTTGAGGGAAGAAATACTCTAGTTTCTGTTAACGCCACCGCTGTTACCGGCGGAACAGTATTTGTAGTTATTGGTGGCGGAGTTGGGATTGGGATTCGAACTATATTAGAAGGGAGAGTTAGTGCTAACCAAGCTGATGCAAGCTTAATAATCTTTGCCTCAATATGTTTTCTAATCGCAGCGCTGCTCTCGCTACGTCTAAGGAAAGAGCAATTAGGCCCTATGGCCCATGAGCTCAGAAGGCAGAGCGTTGCGGCGGCTTATCGAGAGATGGCTGAAGGATATAGATTTCTTCGAAAGGTTCGTGATTGTTTCTCTGGAATTGCAGCAACTGCAGTACAACGCGGCGGTTTAACCGCGCTGACTCTAATGGCGCTTCTATTAAATCGAAATACTTTTAATGATTCGGCAAATCCCGATGCTGGCCTTGCTGGTTTTGCTTTTGCAATTACTGTGGCAGGCTTTGGTATAACACTGGGTGCAATAATTGCGCCATTTGGGGTAAGGAAATATGGCAGACATGCGTGGATTAGATACTCTCTATTTGCAAGCGGGATACTTCCAGTTGCTTTAGCGCTTAATCAAAGTGAATTCTTTTTAGTTGCAACCGGTTTTTTTGCCGGCATGGCAGGCCAGAGCGTTAAGGTGACAAATGATGCGCTTGTGCAATCAAAAATTGATGACACTTATCGTGGCCGTGTTTTTGCAGTTTATGATGTAATTGTAAACGGCGGGATTGTCTCCGGCGCAAT
>DDYK01000078.1:0-1318 GCA_002347935.1 Actinobacteria bacterium UBA2236 | reverse complement strand
TTTGCAATACTGCTTCTTAGAAAGTCGCGTTTTAATTCTGACTTCTAGCGCTCCACCAATTCATTAACTCTTGCTCGGCTCGATCTCTACCAAGAGGACCATGTTCTAACCTCAACTCTAAGAGATACTCATAAGCTTTCCCAACCAATGGACCAGCTGCAATGTTGAGAAGTTTCATAATCTCATTGCCATCTAGATCTGGTCTAATCTTTAATAGCTCCTCCTGCTCCATTAAAACAGCAATGCGCTCCTCTAGATGATCATAATGGCGCGCTAAAGTCTCTGCTTTCTTTTTATTTCTAGTTGTGCAGTCAGCTCTAGTTAGAACATGGAGGTGAGTTAGAAGATCGCCCGCATCTCTGACATATCTTCGCACCGCAGAATCACTCCAAGCTCCATCGCCATAGCCATGAAAACGTAGGTGCAGGAAGGTTAATTCACTTACCGCAGCAACTACATCATGATCAAAACGGAGCTTCTTTAACCGCTCTTTAGCCATTCTTGCACCCACAACTTCGTGGTGATGAAATGTAACCCCGCCGCCGTCAACTAAAGCTTTAGTTTTAGGCTTTCCAATATCGTGTAAGAGCGCAGCAAGTCTGACAACAAGATTTTTTCCACCTAAACGATGCTCTAGGGCAATAGCTTGTTCAAGAACGGTCAATGAATGCTCATAGACATCTTTGTGGTGATGGTGCTCATCAACTTCTAGCCTTAGCTTTGAAATCTCTGGGATAAATTTATCGCAGAGCCCGCTTTCAACCAGAATATTAATTCCTAGTCGAGGATTATCAGAGAGCATAATTTTTATAAACTCATCTCGTATCCGCTCTGCAGAGACTATTTCTAAGCGATCTCTCATTTCACTCATTGCCCTTAGCACTGCTTCGTCAATTTCAAAGTCTAATTGCGAAGCAAAACGAGCAGCTCTTAACATTCTTAAAGGATCATCAGAAAAGGAAATCTCTGGCGTTGCTGGGGTACGTAGAATTTTTTTGAGTAAATCAGTTACACCGTTATAAGGATCAATAAATTCAGGCTCTGTTGTTGTTAGCTCGATAGCCATTGCGTTAACGGTAAAGTCTCTACGTCGCAGATCATCTTCTATATTGTCGCCAAATTGAACTTCTGGTTTTCTAGTATCTGCTTCATAACTATCGGCCCTATATGTTGTTACCTCAAAAGTTGTTTCGTTGCGCTTTGCTCCAATAGTTCCAAACTTAATTCCAATATCCCAAGTATCATCAGCAAACTTCTTTAGTATCTTCTCGCTTGCTTCAGGTTTTGCATCAGTTGTGAAATCTAAATCATTGCCAAG
>DDYK01000081.1:45057-45224 GCA_002347935.1 Actinobacteria bacterium UBA2236 | reverse complement strand
TCAACTAAGCTCTGCAACTCTTGATGATTTCCTACAACTAGAGGGATTTGAATTGGAAGCTCTCCCAGCTCAAGTAGATAGAGAAGATCACGGAGGCAATGACTCTCTTTAGTAACCATTACCAAAGCTCGCTTGGGTGAGGCGTTATCTCTAATGGTTAGTTCAGG
>DDYK01000081.1:31285-44967 GCA_002347935.1 Actinobacteria bacterium UBA2236 | reverse complement strand
CGTCATCGCATGAACGATGCCTCTTTGATCAGCACATTGCAGGGTTGCGATTAAATCCATTACTGAAGTCTACCTGCGCAGAATCCTTCAGTGATTTATCTGAAAGCGCTTGAGTGAGCGTGGAGCCCACCAATTCCAGTCACCAAATAGTCTCATAAGAGCTGGCACTAGAAATGCGCGAATCAAAGTAGCATCTAGAAGAATTGCAAAGGCGACACCAAATCCCATCATCTTGATTGATGTAACACCGCTAATTACGAAGGCGGCAAATACCACGGCAAGAATGAAAGCAGCAGCGGTGATGATTCTTGCTGATTTTTGCAGACCCATCGCAACAGAATCAATATTTGATCTACCGGCATCATGCTCTTCCTTTATTCGGGAGAGCAAGAAGACCTCATAATCCATAGATAGTCCAAAGGCAACAACTGCAATTAAGACCATGGTATTTGTGTCAAGTGATCCAGTTTCATTGAAATCTCCGACCAGGAACTTTAGATTTCCATCGATGAAGACCCAGGTTAAAACTCCCATGGTCGCGGCAAGAGAGACAAAGTTTAGAATTACGGCCTTTATCGGAAGAAGGATTGAGCCAGTAAAGGCAAAGAGCAATAGCAGAACTGTGATTATGATCCACCCTAGAACGGCAGGAAGAGTGCTAGAGATTGCATTTTGTGTATCTGCATAATCTGCTGCTGCGCCGCCTATCAAGGTTCCACTAGGCGCGGGCAGATTTCGAAGCTCCTTAATTAGAGCCTCGCCTTCACTAGTTCTTGGCTGCATCGAATGAATTGCGACCATGCGCGCACTTTCTCCAGCTAGTTCAACTTGTCCAACTCGAGTTATGCCTTTAGTTGCCTTTACTTGGTTTACAAAGGCGTTGATTTCACTGGTTTGCGATACTGCATTTGGAAAAACTATTTCTATCGGGTTGCTCTCTTGGCCAGGAAATTCATCAGCAATAAATTGAGATGCGATATATGCCCGATCGTCTCTAGGCAGTACTCCACTATCGACTTGAGAAAACTTAATGTTTGCTATTGGAGCAATCATCAAGAAGAGCAGAGCCAAGGAAGCAGTTATTACGCTGATCGGTCTTCTCATAACAAATCGTGCAACCTTGGACCATCTTCCATCTTCTTTTTGAACTATTCCACCCTTTCGAACCACACCTTTATTAATCTTTCTTCCCAATAGGGCCAAAATCGCTGGCAGGGGAATTAGCGCTCCAACGACTGCAAGAGCAACTACTGCAGCTCCGGCATAACCCATAGATTTTAGGAAATTCTGTGGAAAGAATGTCAAGGATAAGAGAGTTAGAACTACCGTGACTCCAGAATAGAAGACCGTTTTGCCGGCAGTGCGAAGGGTATTTACTATGGCACTTTCATTATCAAGACCCTTAGCTAATTCTTCTCGGAATCTATTGACTACCAATAGAGCGTAATCAATACCTAAGCCCAACCCAAGTCCGGTGGTTAAATTTAAAGCAAAAATGCTCACATCCGTGACTAGAGTAAGAAGGAACATGACTAGGAATGTTCCTAAGATTGCAGTAATACCAACAATTAGGGGCATCGCAGATGCAGCCATGGCTCCGAATACAAATAAGAGAAGCAGAAAGGTAAGTGGAATCGATACTGCTTCAGAAACTTTCAAGTCATCTTGGATTCGGCCATTGATGGCATTTGCAAATACTGCGCCGCCAGATGCATAAACTTCAACGCCCTCAAATTCTCCATCATACTTCTCTTGATACAGGCCTCCGAGTTTATCTATCTCGGTAAAGTCAGTTGACTTAAGATAGACGAAAATAAATGCAGACTTTCCATCTTTGCTCTTAAGCGATGGTGCTCCACCTGAAGACCAATAGGAGAGAACGTTCTCAGCGCTGGGTTCACTTCGAAGATTACTTTCAATTCTCTGCGCTGTCGCTATCACACTTGGATCATCAACCGACTTATCTTTTCCGTCTACTACCAATACAACCGATGGGTCTTTAACCTTAAAAGTTTCCTCCAAATACTCCCAAACCTTTGCTGAGTCACTATCTGGGTCGATGTAGCCACCGGTATCAAAGCGAGAAAAAACCTGAGATCCCACAGCCCCAGCAAGGATCGTGGAGAGCAGAAAGAGGGCAAGAACCGATTTTTTCCGCTTTGCTATGAAGTGACCAAGGCGTTCAAACATGTTTCCCCTTTGTGAATCTATACAATGTTCAGATTATCTGCGCCTATTTGAACATTGTCAAGTTAAGGAGCATAATTTCCAGATGGTTCCCAGAATGGCGGTAGTTAGTTCCTATCATCATGGAGATTTAGAAAGCGCTCTAGTTGAAGCGGCTATTGCTTTGGTAAGAAAGTATGGCCCGGATCACCTTTCGCTTAGAGCCGTTTCTGCAGATGTCGGCGTTAGCCCAAGTGCTAGCTATCACTATTTTCAAGATAAAGACGCCCTTATCTCAGCCGTAGGAACTATTCTCTTTGATCGATTAGCAGATTTGCAGGAGCAGGCCATCTCTAAGGTGTCCGGAAATAGCATGCGTAGTGCAAAAGAGAGATTTCAAGCGATGGGAAATGCATATTTCAAATGGGCTGTAACTGAACCGAATCTTTATCGATTGTTGTTCGGTGGATTCTGTGAGATGCAAGAAGTTCCCCAAGATCATAAAGCATGGAGATTGCTCTCAGAGAGTCTTGATGAATTGGTGAGCGTTGGATTGATAAGCAAAAGTGCGCGACAAGATGGTGAGGTTTTGGTTTGGTCGGCAGTGCATGGCGCCAGCTCTCTAATAATTGAAGGGTTCATGCCAAGGCAATCTTTTCCAGAAGTCTTAAGAGGCATCCAAAGGTCTTTGGGAATGAAATGAGTGAATTCATCCCAGCAGTGACATCCGATGAGATTGAGTTGGAAAAAGATGATAAACGTGATGAGGAAATTCGGGGAGACAAGCCCCCTCATCATTAGCAACTAGTTAAGAGTTAATCACTCTTTGTAGGTGGCGGAGTAGCAGCAGTCGGAGTTGGCTTTGGCACCTCACTCTTTTTAACTTGGGAATCAGTCTTATAAAAGCCAGAACCTTTGAAGACGATCCCAATATTTGAGTAAATCTTTCGAACCTCTTTGCCACACTCAGGACAAATTGAGATTGGATCATCTGTGAAGGATTGCACTATCTCAAAGGCATGTTCACAGGCGGTGCATTGATATTGATATGTCGGCACAGCGTAATCTTAGGTAGTATGCATTACTTCGGCGAATCGGAATAGTGGACAAGCATGTTATTTGATCTAGCAAATACCGCTCTTGCTGTCCTTGTGATCGGACTCTTAATTTCCCTCGCCTTTCTACTTCCAGAAAATCATGGTCATCTTGAGCAGAGCTCTGCAACCACTCTCAAAGTTTTAAAAATTCTCTCGGGAGTATGGTTTGTAGTGACCATTGGTTATTTGTTGTCCAGCCTTGCTGAAATATTTGGCAGTGGAATTGGCGAAATATTGAAAGTGAACATCTTGCAATCTTTTATCACTCAAGTAACTCTTGGTAAATTGTTAACTTATCAAGTCATAGTAGCTTTTCTGGTATTTATCTTTTCAAATTTACTGAAGAAAAATGGTGGCGCGCTAGTACTTCTTGTTTTAGCACTGAGCGGCATTATTGCCCCGCTGTTCCAGAGTCATTCCAGTTCGCTAGGGGGTCACTCACTTGCAATCGGGTCACTTGTAATCCATGTTATTGGCTTAAGCTTTTGGATTGGCAGTGTGATTGCTTTGAAAGTAATGCCAAGCCAGATACAAAGCTTTGCTTTTTCTAGAGTATCTGTGATTGCCCTCTGGTCATCTCTAGCTGTTGTTCTAAGTGGTGTAGCAAACGCCTGGACAAGACTTCGCTTTAGCCCAGATTGGTTTACTGGATATGGCGCTTTAATTTCGCTAAAAATTGCACTAACGCTTATCGTTTTCATTATTGCTAGCAGAGTAAGAAAGAATGTATCGGTCAATACTTTACTCTCGTTTGAAATCGGGGTAATGATAGTGATCTTGGGAATTGGCGCAATTCTTAACCGCTTCACTCCGGTGGAAAGTGGCGAAATAGAATTTGATCGCATCAGAGAGCTAATTGGAATTTCTATGCCAAGTGAACCCACTCTTTCAAGAGTGTTCTTTGAATATGAAGCAAATGGTTTAGCACTTGGCGTTCTAATTTTTGCTACCGCACTTTATATCCGCGGCGTAGTTGCTCTTTCTCGCCGGGGAGATCGTTGGCCCGTTGGGAGAACAGTTTCCTTTGCGATTGGAATTTCACTTCTAGATTATGCAACAAGCGGGGGACTAGGTCTTTACTCTCACTTCTCTTTTCAGTATCACATGATTGCCCATATGGTTTTAAGCATGATTGCTCCAATTGCAATCATATTAAGCGCTCCAATCACACTTGCTTTGAGAACTCTTCCTATTGGGAGAAACAAATCTGAGCGAGGAATTCGAGGGATGCTGATACAAGCTCTTCACTCTCGCCCGAGTAGAGTCATAACTCATCCGATTTCCGCGCTAGCAATATTTGATGGCTCGCTCTTTGCACTTTATTTCACGCCGCTATTTTCTAATCTAATGAGTGGACACTTTGGTCATCTGATTATGAACTTTCATTTCGTTGCTGCTGGATTACTTTTCTTTCACGTCATAGTTGGAATTGATCCAAATCCCAGAAAGGTTCATCATCTAGTTCGTGTAGTAATACTTCTTGCAGCGATGAGTATTCACGCTTTCTTTTCAGTGGCCCTGATGTCAGCTAATGAGTTGATTGATGGTGGTCTGTATCAGTTGCTGGATCGACCTTGGGCCACCGATCTTCTACGGGATCAAAAGACAGGAGCTGCCATTGGTTGGGCTATGGGTGAAATACCTATCGTTATTGCCCTTGTTGCAACTTTTATTCAGTGGGTAAGAAGTGATGCCAGGGAAGCTAAGAGGGCAGATCGTCGCTCCAGTACAGATCTTGCCGAATATAACGCTTATCTTGAGCAACTTTCTCGCAAGAACAATTCATCACAAGATAAGTAGTATTGCGCCATGGTAAATCTCTTCGAACTTCCTGAGGAATATCAAGCCTTGAGAGCGAGCGTTCGCTCACTTGCAGATAAAAAAATTCAACCCTTTGCTCATGATGTCGATGCTAATTCCAGATATCCACAAGAAGCATTTGAGGCTCTTCAAGGCGCAGGCCTTGCCGCAGCCCACGTTCCTAGTGAATATGGTGGTGATGGAGCAGATGCACTTGGAGTTGTAATAATCATCGAAGAAGTTGCCAGAGTCTGTGCTTCTGCATCCTTAATTCCTGCAGTAAATAAACTTGGTTCTGTTCCACTTATGTTAGGTGGAAGCCCTGAACAAAAAAAACGCTGGCTAACACCGCTTGCTCAAGGTAAAGGTTTTTCATATTGCCTCTCAGAGTCTGAGGCTGGATCAGATGCTGCGTCAATGAAGACAAGAGCGGTAAGAAAAGGCGATGGCTGGGTTTTAAATGGAAGTAAGAAGTGGATCTCCAATGCTGGAGTCTCTGAGTTCTACACGGTTTTGGCATCAACAGATCCAGGCAAAGGCGCAAAGGGAATCACAGCATTTATCGTAGAAAAAAGTGATCCTGGTCTTTCATTTGGAGCGCCAGAGAAGAAAATGGGCTTTAAAGGGTCTCCAACGCGCGAGGTCTACTTAGATAATGTTGAAATTAGTGATGATCGCAGAATTAGTGAAATTGGCGCAGGCTTTCCACTTGCTATGAAGACTCTTGATCACACCAGAATTACTATTGCTGCCCAAGCGCTGGGCATCGCCCAAGGCGCTTTCGAAGTTGCAACTAAATATGCACATGAGAGAAAGCAATTCGGCAAACCAATCTTTGACTTTCAAGCAGTGCAATTTATGTTAGCTGATATGGCGATGGAAATTTCTGCTGCAAGGCAGCTGACATATGCCGCAGCAAGTAAGAGTGAAAATAGCGCAAGTGATTTAACCTTCTTCTCTGCTGCATCCAAGTGTTATGCAACTGATGTAGCTATGAAGGTGACAACTGATGCAGTTCAAGTTCTTGGTGGATATGGATATGTAAGTGACTATCCTGTGGAGCGGATGATGCGAGATGCCAAGCTAACGCAAATCTATGAAGGAACTAATCAAGTCCAGCGCCTAGTGATGGCTCGCAACCTTAATTCTTTAATGTAAATCGAACCAATATTTCAGGGGTTGCAGCCGCATCTACCTTGCAATCAAAGCTTTCAACAGGAAGTCTCTGACTTGTTATTTCTCCGCTATAGACCAGAGCAACCTTCCAGGAAGTTAGCTTGGCAAGTGCGCGATCATAGGAGCCACCACCTTGACCTAGGCGATTGCCCTCTTGATCAACGTGAAGTGCTGGAACTATCACAACATCAATCTCGCCTGTAAAAGTCTCACCCTTTGGTGACTTTACTTTGCCGTTCAATTCCAAATCTTCATCCTTGCCGCTCCAGATTATCCAAGCCAGGTCATTATCTGGAAGGAGTCTTGGCAATAAAAGAGTTTTACCGCTTTTGATCAAGGATTGATTTAGTTCTGATGTATCTGGCTCACTTGCATATGAGTGATAACTTGCAAGAACCTGGGAATTTTTGATTTCTTTACTATCTAGTAAATGCTGCCAAGAACTATCTGTGATGAGAAACTCTCTCTCACTTCGAAAGCGCTGCCGAAGTTCAGACTTAATTGTTGACGCACTTTGGGTTGAATCCACGGGATTAGCGTAGATTCAAAGTAGGGTTACTACGTGAGCGAAACGATGAAGGTGGCGCAACTTGCTACTGAACTGCTAGCGCTAGCCAAGCCGCTGGCTGCCTTTGATATGCCCTTACTTGATGCCCATGGAGCAACACTGGCACTGGATGTTCTCTCTGGAGAGAAGGTTGCACTCAAATCTGGTTCAAGAATTCGTTCAACTCAAATCGGTCTTGCTGCATCTCTGGGTTTAGATCGCCTGCCAACTAGACCACAGCCAAGAGTGGTTATTGTTTCAGCTGGAGATGATTTAGTAGAACCGGGATTACCACTTAGAGATAGCGAAGATGAGTATGAGACTAATTCCTGGCTATTAACTACGGCGGTAAAAGAGGCTGGAGCAGTGGGCTATCGCGTTCATACCATCCCAGAAAATGCAGCTCAATTGAAAGATGTAATTGAAGATCAATTGGTAAGGGCTGATTTATTGGTCATCTGCGGCGAAAGTCATGACGAGTCGTTTTCACTGATCTTTTCAGTGCTTAATGAACTTGGAAAAGTTCGTGAAGTCCTTCCATTAATAGAAGGAAGCGGTAAACATTCATATGGAGTTGTGGGTCCGGATCAGACTCCGGTTGTCTCACTTCCAGGAGATCCGATATTTGCATATATCTCGGCAGAGCTTTTTATCCGCCCGATGATTCGAAACATGATGGGGCTCTATGACATCCATCGACCAGTTATCAAGGCAACGTTAACTAGCGAAGTATTGAGTGAAGTTGGAAAACACTCTTTCATAAGAGGCATTCTCTCAGGCGATAAACCAGAGCGGAGACTCATTACTCCAATTGAAAATCAAGGAGACTTAATAGGGTTATCTGATGCCACGGGTCTAATAGTTATTCCGGAGAATGAAAGTGGCGCCAAAGCAGGCGCTGAGGTTGATGTTTTAGTACTCGAACGACGTTTCAATTGATTTTATGGCAAGTCTTTATCGCCATAAGTGGCCCACAATTCTCAAAGAGGATCAGATAACCCTTCGACCCCTTAGATTGCGCGATAGGTCAGCCTGGTTAGCTGTTAGAAAATTAAATAGAGCATGGCTTTCTCAGTGGGAAGCAACCTCTCCTATCAGCCATGAGAATAAGAATCTTCCTAGCTACTTTGAAATGGTCAATTACCATCGAGGTGAGGGCAGAAGTGGAAGATCGCTAACTCTGGCTATCTGGTTTGAAAAGAATCTAATTGGCCAAATCACTTTAGGTGGAATCTCTTATGGCGCATATCGCGGAGCTCACATTGGCTATTGGATTGATGAGCGATATGCCAATAAGGGGATAACCACTAAGGCTGTAAGGAGATTGACCCAATATGGCTTTGAGGAACTTGGTTTACACCGCATCGAAATTAATCTAAGACCTGAGAATGCAGCATCTAAGAGAGTGGCCGAGAAGGCCGGCTATGTTTTTGAAGGGCTTCGCCCTCGTTATCTTCACATTGATGGTGCATGGCGTGATCACCTTTGTTACGTGAAAGAAAATCCCAGAATTTAGAAATTTAAAAATCTTAAAAAACTCATTTTTCTTATCAGGTAAATACCAGAAAAGTCCAAGTACTACCTTTAAGGTTATCTTTCATGGGCTCAGGGCTTATCTACTTAATTATCATTGGCATGTGGATTGCCTACTTCCTGCCCCGTTGGATTTCAAATCATGAAGAGATAAGTGGTAGATCTGTTAAACGATTTGATGAAGCGATGAAAGTTGTTGGAATGAGTTCTGGTCATACCGCCCCAGACATTGAGTCTCTAAATAAGAAACGTGAACACCAGCTAGCGATGCGCCGAATTCAATTTTTCTCGATAATTGGATTAGCAATTGTTGTCTCTCTATTTACTATAGTAGGACTACTTTCTCCAATAATTCTTCTGTTACCAGGATCAGTTTTTCTTATGTATATTGTTAATGCTAGAAATCAAATTAGTTTGATACAAGAAGAAGCAAAGCGAGTTAATTCTGCAAATAAAGTTGCCAACAAATCTTCAGCTGCAAATTATGCAGAAATCATTGGACGAGCAAAGCGGGCGGCAACTCTTGCAACCATTACTGAGGGCTCAGGTTTGAGTGAGGAGCAATGGCTTCCCTTATCAGAGCGACTGTCTTACTACCAAGATAGTGGGAGCATTACCTTGCTTCCCAAGGGCAGCGCAAGTAAAGATGATAAGAGCTGGAATCCCGTTTCAGTGCCAGTTCCAAACTATGCCAATTCCTCTAAGGCAGTTTCTCGTCGCGTAATCGACTTAACTATTCCAGGTGCTTGGAGCGAGGCACAAGAAAAGATTATGCGCGAAGTGCTAGCACCAAGTGCAGATAAGATTTTTGATCAAGAAGTTGCTGATCAATACGAAGAACATCTTCGCAGCAACAGAGCTGCTGGCCAATAGTTAGATCCAACTAGGAAACCACATTCGTCCATACCAATCTTGGTATGGCAAAACCGATCCAACATAGAGCGGCAAAAAGTATGCAAAAGTAAGGCCAATCAGGCCAATAGTTACCAGGGCATACTTCTGCCTAATGCCACGTAAATCCTGATTCTCTAGCGCTTTTGACATCACATAAATCAGGGTCAAGATCAAGTAGGGCTCAAAGGCTATGGAGTAGAAGTAGAAGGTAGTTCTCTCAGGAAATGCAATCCAAGGAAGGTAATTAGCAAATAGGAAAAGCAGGATGAGTCCAGCGCTTAATTCTCTTCGATATATGAAATATCCCAAAGTAATAAAAATTGATAGAAAGCCTAGCCACCAGAGCATAGGTGTACCCATAGCAAGAACTTCTTGTGAGCAACTGGGCTCACCACATTGCTTTGGAGTTGCATAGAAAAAAGAAGTTGGCCGACCAAGAATTAACCAATTCCAAGGACTGGCTTCATATGGGTGATCAGTTTTTAGATTAGTATGAAAATTTAGCATCTCTCGATGATAATTTATTAATGAGATTAGAGAATTATTTCCTGAATCTCTCTTCCATCCGATATCACTAAGAAACCATCCACTCCAAGAAATTAGATATGTGGACACTGGCAGAACCGTAAATTGAAAAGCGGTCTTTACATATCTTCTTTTATAGAAGAGTAAGAAGAGAATAAGAGCTAGTAAGAGATAGAGCGCATTCCATTTAGTTGCTAGCGCTAAACCAATTGTGATGCCAGCTTGCCAATACTTCTCTTTGATGACTAGATAAAAAGTAAGTAGGATAAAAAATGATAAGAAGATGTCTAGAAGCGCAGTTCGCGACATAACAAGATGTAATCCATCAAATGAGATAAGAGCTGTGGCAGATAGACTTAAAAAATTGGATTTAAACAAAGACTGTGTAATGAAATAGATGAGAGCTACTGAAGCAAGGCCAAATAGCGCTGCGCTAAATCGCCACCCAAAGGGGTTATCGCCGAAAATCTGAATTCCTATTGCAATTAGCCACTTGCCTAGTGGTGGATGAACTACAAACTCTGCTTCGCCTGATTGGTTTTCAACTCCGTAGGCAAGAAAGTCTCTTGCGCCATCCACGTAATAAACCTCATCAAAAACCAACTCATTGGGCCGGCCTAAATTGGCAAAACGTGTAATTGCGGCAAAGAGCAAAATAAATGCAAGTGCTATCTGATTGCGATGGTTGAAAATCGGCCTAGCCATTAAGGCTCTCATGATGGATAAGGATACTAAGGGCCATAATGAGGCAGTGAGCGAGTTGATTCTGGCTGGAGTGCCCCTTGGAAACATCGGCGATGCCTCGACGAGATTGAAAGATGTTATTTCAAGTGCGAATGTAGTTTTGGCCGAAGATTCACGAAGGTTCAACCGCCTCTGTAAAGATCTTGGAATTGATTGCCGCGCAGAAGTTCTCTCATTCTTTGATGGAAATGAAAGCTCAAGACTGGATGAAGTAGCAAATCACTTGGCATCAGGGCGCCAGGTTTTACTAGTAAGTGATGCAGGGATGCCATCAGTTAGTGATCCTGGATATCGGGCAGTGAGAATGGCCATTGATAAGGGATTTAAAGTTTCAGTAATTCCAGGTCCAAGTGCACCACTTGTAGCACTTGCTATCTCTGGGCTTGCTAGTGATTCATTTGCATTTGATGGTTTTGTTCCAAGAAGTTCTGGAGCGCGCGATCAATTCTTTGAAGACCGCGCAATGGAGAGTAGAACTCTAATTGTATTTGAGGCGCCTCATCGCATTAGTGAGTCGCTCCAATCAATGATTAAGAGCTTTGGTCCAACTAGAAAAGCAGCTATCTGCCGGGAACTCACCAAGACTTATGAAGAGGTAGTGCGCGGTGAGTTAGCGGAATTACTTAGCTGGTCTGAAAGTAAAGAAATGCTGGGCGAATTCACCATAGTTATTGCCCCATTTGATCCAAGCGAGCATGTGATCAGTGATCAAGAAGTAGTTGAAACTGTTGCACGATATGAAGCAGCGGGAATCACCCGCAAGGAGGCGATTTCCTTAACTGCCAAAGAGCTTCGCATAAGCAAGCGAAAAGTCTTTGACATCATGGTGGAACAGAAGTAGATAGAATTCAGCCCATGTCAGATACTGGTAAATCTTTCTATCTGACTACGCCTATTTATTATGTTAATGATGCGCCCCATATTGGGCATGCCTACACGACTGTGGCCGGTGACTTATTAACTCGCTGGCACAGACAGAGAGGTGAATCCGTCTGGTTTCTTACCGGAACTGATGAGCATGGCCAAAAAGTAATGCGAACAGCTGAGGCTAACAGCACCCCGCCGCAACAATGGTGTGATCGTTTAGTCGAAGAGGAATGGAAGCCAGTTTGGAGGCACTTAGAGATAGCAAACGATGACTTCATTCGCACTACTGAAGCAAGGCATACGCAGAGAGTTCAGAAGTTTCTCCAAGGACTAATGGAGCAGGGCTATATCTATGAAGGAAAGTATGAAGGTCCATATTGCGTTGGCTGCGAAGAATTCAAATTACCTGGAGATTTAATTGAAGGAAATTGCAAAATTCACTCAAAGCCTGTTGAAATGCTTAGCGAGACAAACTGGTTTTTCAAGTTATCAGAGTTTGCCGCGCCACTTCTTGAGCATTACAGGAAGAACCCTGATAGTTGCCAGCCAGAGAGCGCTAGAAATGAAGTAATAGCATTTCTAGAAGGCGGGGTTTCAGATCTATCGGTATCTCGCTCGACTTTTGATTGGGGAGTTAGAGTTCCCTGGGATGAGAGACAAGTTGTTTATGTTTGGTTTGATGCTCTTTTAAACTATGCAACAGCAGTTGGCTTAACTGATGATCCATCAAGCCAAGGTGGTAAATTCTTTGAAAGAACTTGGCCTGCTGATGTTCACCTAGTTGGAAAAGACATCCTCCGCTTTCATGCTGTTATTTGGCCAGCAATGCTTATGGCTGCAAAGCTGGCTCTGCCAAAGAAAGTATTTGCTCATGGCTGGCTCTTAGTTGGGGGCGAAAAGATGAGCAAGAGTAAATTAACTGGGATTGCTCCTTCAGATATAACAGATCACTTTGGCGTTGATGCCTTTCGTTATTACTTTATGAGAGCAATTCCGTTTGGTAGCGACGGCTCTTTTTCTTGGGAGGATATGGCTGCCCGCTACACAAGCGAGCTTGCTAATGACTTTGGCAATCTAGCCTCACGTCTTGCAGCCATGGTTGAAAAGTATTGTGGTGGCATTCTGCCAAATCCAGCACAGGATGACGAGCTAGCAAGCGCGCTATCAAAGACAGTTAGTAGCGCAGATGAAGCAATTGTTGCCCTAGATTTTCAAGGTGGAATAAATGCAATTATGGATTTCTGCAAAGTTGTTAATGGTTATGTCACGATAAAACAGCCTTGGGTAGTTGCTAAAGATGTGAGCAAAAAGAGTGAGCTTGATGCGATCTTATATAACACTGCAGAATCTTTGAGAGCCCTTGCGGTATTACTTCATCCAGTTATGCCACTAGCTACTAGCAAGTTGTGGTCATATTTAGGCGCAGAGAGCTGTCTTGGACCCATCACTTCGCAGAAAATTGCAGATGTTGCAACATGGGGACAGCTAAAAGGCGGAAGCAAAGTAATTAAGGGAGAGATTCTCTTTCCTCGCCTTCCAGATTTAGAGAGCTAAACGACTTAGCTCATGGCCGATCGAAATAGTCGCGAAGGTGAACGAAGAGTTGCCCCACTTCCAGAGCCACTTCCCACAAATTGTGTTGATTCTCATGCTCACCTAGAAATAGTTACCGGCACTGCCCCCGATCATGATGATGTAAAGAAAGTCTTAGATGATGCAAGAAGTGTTGGTATTGATCGAGTAGTTCAAGTCGGTATCTCTGTTAAGGAATCGCAATGGTCCGTTGATTGCGCAAATAAATTCAGCACTCAGGTTTTAGCAGCTGTTGCGCTTCATCCCAATGATGCGCCACTGATTGAAGATCTTGAATCTGATTTAGAGGAAATTAATAGGTTAGCGGGGGAAAAAAGAGTCTGCGCTATTGGTGAAACTGGAATGGACTTCTTTCGAACCGAGGAGAGCCTCAGAGATAAGCAGAAATACTCATTTAAGAAGCATATTGAAATTGCCAAAGCTCATAACAAAGCCCTTATGATTCATGATCGCGATTCTCATCGAGCAGTATTAGATCTGCTGGATGAAGTTGGAGCGCCAATCCATACCGTTTTTCACTCCTTCTCGGGAGATGCCGAAATGGCAAAGGAGTGCGTTGCTAAGGGCTATCTACTCTCGTTCTCAGGAACTCTGACCTTTAAGAATGCTCCAATACTTCAAGAAGCTCTAATGCATGTACCACTAGAAAACTTGCTAGTAGAGACAGATGCTCCCTTTTTAACTCCAACTCCAAATCGTGGAGCTCATAACACTCCAGCCCAAATCCCACATATTTTGCG
>DDYK01000081.1:13736-31252 GCA_002347935.1 Actinobacteria bacterium UBA2236 | reverse complement strand
AGTAACAACGCAGAGCGTGTATTTGGATCTTTTCTCAGATGAGTATTACTTTACTTGGCGCAGGCGAGATCAGAGAGATTGCCGAATCATTAGATCTTCGCCCCACAAAGTCGCTCGGTCAAAATTTCGTAATTGATAGCAATACCTGTCAGAAAATTGTTCGTTTAGCAGGGATCACATCCAGTGATCATGTAGTTGAAATTGGTCCCGGCCTTGGCTCTCTAACTCTTGCTCTACTGCAAGCCAGTAACAAAGTTACAGCCATTGAGATAGATAAGCGCTTAGCAGATCAGCTAGAAGTTACCGCTAAGTCACATGGAGCAAATTCGAAAAATCTAATCATAATTAATGGTGATGCTTTGGAAGTAAACGAAATTGCTGGTAAGCCAAATAAATTAGTGGCAAATCTCCCTTATAACATCTCAGTGCCTGTCTTATTGAACTTTCTCGAGAAGTTTGACTCGATTACCTCAGGAATTGTTATGGTGCAAAGCGAGGTTGCTGAGCGACTGGCAGCAAAACCGGGGAGCAAAATTTATGGAGTTCCTAGCGCTAAGGCTGCTTGGTGGGCTGATTTGAAATTAGCAGATTCGGTTTCTCGTTCGATTTTTTGGCCAGTTCCAAAAGTTGACTCAAGCCTAGTTAAATTCACAAGACATAAACCTTTAGGTGATGAAATTCTGCGGCATCTAACCTTTGATCTAGTGGATCGAGCATTTGGCCAGAGGCGAAAAATGCTTCGCTCAATTTACGCAGATCTTGCTGGGGGATCAGCCCTAGCCGAGCAGCTGCTAACTGCTTGCGGAATTGAGCCAACTATTCGGGGAGAATTACTAACAATTCATGACTTTCTGGCAATTGCTCGCCAATTAGCGGGGCGTTAATAGCGCCGTAGTAATACCCTCGCCACATGAGCGCCCAAGTTCTGGTTCGAGTTCCAGGAAAGATAAATCTTCAGCTCTCTGTCGGGCCCTTGCAAAAAGATGGATTTCATTCAGTAGCAACAGTTTTCCAAGCAGTCTCGATCTTTGATGATGTAAGAGTTGAGCTAAATAACGATGGATTAGTGCATGTTAAATCAACAGCAAAAGTTAATAATCATCTGCCGCTAGATAGGGAAAACTTAGCAGCTAAGGCTGTTGAATTGATGCGCAGGAAATTCAGTATCACAGATGGAATAACCATCACCCTAACCAAGGAAATACCAATTGCCGGTGGTATGGCTGGAGGAAGCGCTAATGCCGGGGCAGCAATAGTTGGAATGGACACTCTATTTAATCTTGGATTGAAACGAAACGATATGGAAAAACTTGGAGCAGAACTTGGAGCAGATGTTCCGTTTACTATCTCTGGTGGAACTGCAATTGGAATCGGCAAAGGAGATCAGATAACGCCAGTACTTTCTAGAGGAACATATAGCTGGGTTATTGCTCTCTCTAGCTCTGGATTATCAACGCCTGCGGTTTATAGTGAATGCGATCGCCTGCGTGAAGGTTTGCAAGTTGCTCCGCCACAAATTAGTGATGCACTTCTGCAAGCGCTAAGTGCTGGAGATAGCAATAAACTTGGCAAGGCGCTAAGCAATGATTTGCAAGCAGCAGCATGTTCACTAAAACCAGCGCTTCGACTTATTCTTGATGTTGGACTGGATTATGGCGCGCTTGGTGGAATTGTCTCTGGCTCGGGTCCTAGCGTGGCATTTTTGGCAGAGCATGAAGATCATGCTCTAGATCTTGTTGTAGCACTCACCTCAAGCGGAGTCGTGGGAAATGTGGTTAGAGCATCAGGGCCGGTTCCTGGAGCTCGAGTGATTGAGAGCCTTTAAGAATCAGCTGTTATGGAGCATTGAGCCTAAGGCAATAGAATTCAGGTTCCTCCATTGTGTAGTGGCTAGCACATGGGCCTTTGAAGCCCAGGGTCCAGGATCGATACCTGGTGGAGGAGCCAGAATTAAGCGGGAAAGAGTTAGGTCGAAAATTAAATAGAATAGGGTCAGTGGCGCAGAGAGGTGGGGAGTTGAACCAGCTGGATCTCGCAATACTTCTCGCTGCTGGCGAGGGTAAACGAATGAAATCTTCTCGCGCCAAAGTTCTCCACGAAATTGCCGGTCGATCACTAATAGCACACGTCATCAAAGCTGTTGAACCATCAGCACCTAACGAGCTAAGAGTTGTAGTTGGAGCAAATAAAGAAGAGGTAATCCAACATCTAAGTCAGATTTCTCCAAACGCTAAAACCATCTATCAAGAAGTTCGTGGGGGGACTGGCCATGCGGTAAAAATCGCGTTAGCTGGCTACAACTCTTTAGGAACAGTTTTAATCTGCGCAGGTGACACTCCGCTACTAAGCGGTGCAACACTTAAAGAATTGCTTAAACACCATAACTCAACTGGAGCGAGCGCCACGGTATTGAGCGCCAACATGCCCGATCCGAGCGGATACGGTCGAGTATTGCGAGAAGCAAGCGGAGATCTGGCAGAGATAGTCGAAGAAAAAGATGCCTCAGAGCTTCAAAAGCAGACCACCGAGATTAACTCAGGGGTATATATTTTTGCTGCCACCGATTTAGTAGCAGCGCTTAGCAAATTATCTAAAGATAATGTTCAGCAAGAAGAATATCTAACTGATGTTATTGGCATTTTGAAATCAGAGGGCAAGAAAGTTGTTGCCTTCAAGGCTCCAGATTTCACCGAGATTTTAGGAATCAATGATCGCTCACAACTTTCTCAGGCTGCTTTCATCATGAATGCTCGAATTTGCAACGCATTAATGCAAAGTGGCGTAACAATTACAGATCCGATGAGCACATGGATTGATCTCACCGCTGAAATTGATGTTGATGTTGTTATTGAGCCAGGTAGCGCGATTAGAGGCAAGACAAAAATTGGAAGAGAGGCTGTAATTGGACCAAGAACTACCTTGATTGATTGTGAGGTGGGAGCGCAGGCGCGAGTTTTTGAATCACATTGTGAGAGTTCTGTAATTGGTGGCTCTGCCCAAGTTGGTCCCTATGCCCACCTACGCAGTGGAACAGTGCTTTCAGAACAGGTTCGTGTTGGCTCATTTGTCGAAATAAAGAACACAACAATCGGAGAGGGTACTAAGGTTCCACACCTTTCATATCTAGGCGATGCAAGTATTGGAGCACAGACAAATATTGGAGCCGCAACAGTGATTGTTAATTACGATGGTGTTGAAAAACACCAGACTGTAATCGGTGATCATGTAAGGATTGGCAGTGATTCAATGTTGGTAGCGCCAGTGACTATTGGTGATGGTGCATACACAGCAGCTGGATCTGTAATTACCGAAGATGTTCCTCCCGGAGCGTTAGGGATTGGAAGAGCTCGACAATCTAATATCCTCGGCTGGGTTTTAAAGAGGAGAAACGGCAGCAAATCAGCGCAAGCGGCAGCCAAGAAAGAAGGGTCGAAATGAGTAACGAACTACGTCTCAGCTCCGAAAAACGTCTCCGTCTCTTTACCGGACGTGGATATCCCGAGTTAGCCGATGAGGTGGCTTCCGAACTTGGTATTCCCATCACCCCAACATCAGCCTATGACTTTGCCAATGGCGAAATATTTATACGATTTGAAGAGAGCGTTCGCGGTTGTGATGCCTTTGTAATTCAAAGCCATACCACACCAGTAAATAAACAGATCATGGAACAACTAATCATGGTCGATGCGCTAAAGAGAGCTTCCGCCAAGCGAATTACTGTTATCGCCCCCTTCTACGGTTATGCCAGACAAGATAAGAAACATAGAGGCAGAGAGCCGATATCTGCTCGTTTAATGGCGGATTTATTTAAAACTGCAGGTGCTGATCGTTTAATGACTGTAGATCTACACACCTCGCAAATTCAAGGGTTCTTTGATGGACCGGTAGATCACTTATTCGCACTTCCACTTCTTGCAAATCATGTTGGATCAAAAGTAGATCGCTCAAGACTAACAATTGTTTCGCCTGACTCAGGACGAGTGCGAGTAGCAGAGAGATGGAGCGATCTATTAGGCGGTGCTCAGATTGCCTTCATTCACAAGACTCGTGATCCAAGAGTTCCAAATGAAGCAATTACCGGGCGGGTAGTTGGAGATGTCTCAGGACAGACTTGTGTAGTTATCGATGACATGATTGATACTGCCGGCACCATAATTAAAGCAATCGATGCGCTCTACGACGCGGGAGCAAAAGAGGTAATTGTCGCTGCCACTCATCCCGTCTTTTCAGGCCCTGCAGCAGAGCGCCTAGCTAATTCAAGAGTGAAGGAAGTTGTGGTTGCAAACACACTTCCAATACCTGAAGAATCAAGATTTCCAACCCTTACGGTTCTATCTATTGCTCCCCTATTAGGGCGTGCAATTCGCGAAGTATTTGAAGATGGCTCTGTTACGAGCCTCTTTGATGGCCACTCCTAAAAGAGCAAGGCTGCGCTGGCTCTCACTTCTTCTCTGCGCACTCTTTCTACTTCCAATAGCTCCTGCCCAATCAAATGAGCCCTATCGGATAACTGTGATGTCAAGAAATATCTATCTTGGCGCAGATGTTGGGGTGGCATTGGATTTAATTCCTAATTTGCCAGCAGCTGCTCAATTTATGTGGGATCAAATGAAGCAGACTAACTTTAAAGCCAGAGCTCCAAAATTGGCTAATGAAATCTTGCAAGATCGCCCCGAGATAATCGGGATACAAGAGGCTACATCATGGCGTTGCAAGAAGGACTTTTTCAGCCCAGAGGTTGAAATCTATAACTTTCTTGATGATTTGATAGCTGCCACAAAGAGTGCGGGCCTTTCTTACTCAATAGCTACTTCCAATGGAGTTAAAGCCTTTAATCCAGGCTACTCAATCGCAGCTATTCCCTATCTAACTAAAGTAGTTGATCCTGAGGTATTTAATCCAATTTTTGGACAAGATAGCGCAGCCTGCGGTTTTGTGATCGGTGATGCCCTTTTGGTTCGAGATGATGTGAAATCTCAGATTATCCAGGTAGGAAATAGTGAATATGAAGCAAGTTATTCAATAATCCCAGTACTAATGAAGATATATCGTGGCTATAGTTGGGCTGACTTTAAAGTTCAAGATTCGGTTGTTCGAGTAATTACAACTCATCTCGAATCAATCTGGGATGAGAATAGGATTCCAAATTCTGCTATTCAGGCTCAGCAATTAGTTGCTGATCTAAAAGATGCCAAGATGCCACTTATTATTCTTGGAGATTTCAATGCTGATTATCGAGATCCAAGAAGAGTTGACGATCCAAATCCAGGTGAGCAACCGATTGTTAGTGATACCTGTCCCACCCCTGGTGGAGCTAAGTGCAACGCTTACTCAACAATGATTGAAGCTGGATTTGAAAATGCATCGCCTGATGCGAAAAACGCCCGCTATTTCACCTGGGGAGCATCAGCGCTTCTAGCTGGCCCTGACAAGAAGCGAGCAAAGATTGCTAAACAACTTGGTAATCAATATGGGTTTACTGATCGCCTTGATTACATTTTCACTAAAAATGTTTATGCCACAGTAAGTTCAAAGATCATTGGCAATGTCTTTCCGGATGGCTCTGGAGTATGGAATTGCGACGGCAAGATTTGTTTTCCTTCAGATCATGCCGGAGTTGTCTCTACTATCGAATTACCAAGAATGGCTGGAACAATCGACCCAGATCTAGATAGCCACAAAAAATCAGCAGTCACGCCTTGGTATCTGGCAGGTGCTGCAATTTTGCTTGTTTTGATTTGGCGCTTTACTCGTCGCTTTAGGCGGTAGTTGAGCCCAGTTTTGCGCTTCCAATTGCCTTTAGGTAGCCTTCGCACCACTTAAGGCGAGGGGGAATCCCCCGTTATCGACGAAAGGCAAGAAAATGGCTGAAGTTTCAATTAAAGGCGCACTTCGCAGTGAATTTGGAAAAGGCGCATCAAGAAGAATCCGCCGCGATGGCAGTGTTCCAGCGGTTATCTATGGACATGGTGAAAAGCCAATACATATCTCCCTTCCAGCACGCGAAGTTGGAGTTGCGATAAAGACTTCCAACGTTCTTCTAAATGTTGATTTGGGTGAGAAGCAAGAGCTTGTGCTTCCCAAGTCAATCGTTCGCAATCCCCTTAAAGGAACTTTGGAACATATTGATTTAATTATTGTTCGTCGTGGTGAGCGCGTTGTAGTTCACGTGCCAGTTCACGCACATGGTAAGTACGATCCGGAAGGTATTTTGGAGCACGTACATAACACGATTGAAGTTGAAGTTGATGTAACGGCAATCCCAACATCCCTTGACCTTGACATTGAAGGCTTGATGGCAGGAGATTCAAAGACCGCATCAGAGGTAACTCTTCCTGAAGGCGTAATTCTCAAGAGCGATCCTAAGATGACCGTTATCCATCTATCAGTGCGCGCGGCATTTGAAGAAGTTGTCGCTGTCGCTGCTACCCCAGCTGAAGGTGAAGCCGCTGCTGCAGCCCCTGCTGAAGGAGCACCTGCTGAGGAGAGTAAAGAAAAATAAAGGGCTAACCTTGCTCCATGTTTGGTAGATCAAACAAGGATAAAGGCGGAGCTTCTTCCAATCGATGGCTAGTAATTGGCCTTGGTAATCCTGGCAAAGAGTATGAAAAGACGCGCCATAATGTTGGCGCAGCTTTGATAGCAGAGTATGCCAAAAAAGCTGGAGTTAAGTTTTCCTCTCATAAATCTCGAGCAGATATTGCAGAAATTAGTATTGGAGTTGGCGCTCAACGAGTTTCCTTAATTGCAGCCACCCTGCGCTGCTATATGAATGAATCTGGCGGACCAACAAGCTCTCTTGCCAATTTCTTTAAAGTTAGTAACAATCAGATTGTTATCGCCCATGATGAGTTAGATATACCTTTTCAATCCATCCGAATTAAATATGGCGGGGGAGATAATGGCCATAATGGCCTCAAAAGCGTTACCTCTGGACTTTCTAGCTCGGATTACTATCGCATCAGGCTTGGCATCGGTCGCCCAGTTGGGGAACAAGATCCAGCAGATTTTGTTTTAAAGCCATTCTCGTCAGCGGAGCGAAAAGACTTAGATCAATTCCTGCAAAAGGGCATAGATGCTCTTGAGCTTCTTATTACTCAAGGACTCGAGAGGGCTCAGAACTCCTTCAACAAGTAATCAACCAGTGTTTCTAAGTCCGGCTGCCACTCCATTTATTGTTAATAATAAAGCTCGAGTGTTTAAAGGATCACTAATTCCCTCGCGGACTTTCTTTAATAACGAGATTTGTAGGAGATGCAGCGGGGCAAGATAGGCATCACGAACTTGCAGCGTCTGGGCCAGAATTTCTTGGTCGGCTAAAATGTTTTTCTTTCCAGTTAGTAGCAATATCTCGCTAACTGTTAATTCAAACTCTTCCTTAATATCATCTAAGAAGTGATGAAGTGAAGGATTGACTAAGGCCAAAACATATTTACTAGCCATCTCTAAGTCAGTTTTCGCAATTGTCATCTCTACATTACTTATAAAGGTTCTAAAAAAGTGCCAATCTTTTAGCATTGTTTCCATACTCTGGGAATGTCCGGCTAAACGAGCAGCTTTAAGCCCACTTCCCACCCCATACCAACCTGGGACAATTTGCCGTGATTGAGTCCAACCAAATACCCAAGGAATTGCTCGAAGTGACGATAAGTCAGCGCTGGCATCAGGTCGCCTTGAGGGACGAGAGCCTAGAAACAGATTTCCTAGCTGTTCAACTGGGGTTGATTGATAAAAGTAATTGGCTAAATCAGGATTTTCAACTAGTGAACGGTATCTAGTAAATGCCGCTGAGCTAATTGATTCCATCGCCGAATTCCAGTTGGCAAGATCTTCTGAAGATTGACGAGCTGAGCGATTGAGTATTGTTGCTTCCAGAGCCGCAGCAAGAATTAATTCAACATTCTCTCGTGCTAGGGCTGGAAGAGCGTATTTATCAGAGATGACTTCGCCCTGTTCAGTCATTTTTATTTGTCCATCGAGAGTTCCCCAAGGAAGGGCAATAATTGCATCATAGGTTGGTCCGCCGCCGCGGCCCACAGATCCACCGCGACCATGAAAGAGCCTTAACTTCACACCATATTTTCCAGCCACATCTCTAAGTTTTCGCTGCGCCTGATGGATTTCCCACTGGCTGGTGGCAATTCCCGCATCTTTATTTGAATCAGAATAGCCAAGCATTACCTCTTGAATATCGCCTCGCAATTTCACATATTGGCGATAAATCTTATTGCTTAAGAGTTTTTCTAAAATATCTCCCGCTGCTCTAAGTTCAGTAACTGTTTCAAGTAATGGCGCGATATCGATATCTGCCTTACTGCCCTCAATATCAACAAGTCCAGCTTCCTTTGCTAGATATAGCGCAGCTAAAACATCTTCATCACCTTTTGTCATTGAGACGATATAGGTTTCAATTACTGATGGATCAAAGCTTTCCTGTAGCTCTTTTATGGCCGTAAAGGTCCTTAAAGTTTTTCCATCTAACTCGTTGAGTTTTGAGCTATCTCGCCTTGCCTGAGTTAATTCTTTGGTAAGAAACTCAGCTTTTTCCTTAGGGGATAGCTGCAGATAATTACTCTCGCTAAAGAGTGATTGAATCGCATTGGCATGGGCCTGAGAGTGTTCTCTAACATCCATAGTCGCGTGAGTAAGCCCAAAGGCTGAAATTGTTCTTATGGCGCTCTCCAGTAAGCCCTTGGCTATTAACTCTCCACGGTTTTGCATCAGTGAGTCATACATCAACATCAAATCGTCAACTAGCTCTGTAGTACTTGCATAATCGCGCCCAGCCTTATGCTCCGTTTGATTTTGGTGTCTAGTCCTAGTCAGTGCTAAACGATGGCCTATTGCGGTGGCTTTAAGTCGATAAGGCTCTTCGACATTTATTCTCCGGAAACGAGGCTCAATCTCTGGCAAATTCTCCAAATCTTTAGCCACTGATTCAAGTAATTGTTTTGATGTACCAGCAATCTTGGTTGAAACAGATAAGGCCTGACGAAGTTCATCCATGGCTTCATTTATGACTCTAATTGCATGGCCCATCTGTAGCACAATGGCATCTTTGGTGACCTCTGGAGTTATGTTTGGATTCCCATCTCGATCTCCACCAATCCAAGAACCAAATTTTAGTACCGCACTCCTTGGAGAAATTTGGATACCAAGTCTTGATATTTCTCTTGAGAAGTCCTCAAGAACTTCAGGAATTGTTAGTCGAAATAGATCATCTAGATAATAAAGAGCATTAATTGCTTCATCAAGAGGTTCTGGTCTACCAAGTCTTAACTCATCGGTCTGCCAAAGAAGATCTACTGATTCAGCAAGACGACGATTGCGAGCTGGACTATCGACTTTGTCTAATAACTCAGAGATAGTCGCGAGTTTTCCAAGTACTGAGCGACGAGCAGCTTCAGTCGGGTGGGCAGTAAATACGGGTCGAACCTGAAAGTTCTTTAACCAGGTTTCAATCTCTTGGCTTGTAATGCCTGCCGAATTCTTACTAGCAGCCAAGATTTTGTCGACAGCTCTACTTAACCAAGAGCCGCCTTTAATTCGTTCTTTTGCAAGAATTCTTGAGCGGTGAACTTGTTCAGCAACATTTGCTAGATTGAAGTAGACATTAAATGCTCTTACGAGTTTTACTGATTGATCTGCCGAAATTGATTGCAGTAAATCCTCGCCACCGCCTTCGCGTACTGACTTTCTAACAAGCTCGACCAGGTCAAGAAGCTCTTGACCATCTTGGCGAGCTAGCGATTGGCCTAGTAGATCGCCTAAACGGCGGACATCACTTCGAAGCGAGAGATTGTCTTCGGCAGAAGTAGGCACGGACACGGGCTAATAATGGCACGATAGAATTGCGTCGCGTTTTACAGATAAGCCCCTTTCATCTTGCGAGCAGCACCCCTGCCCACTATGAAATCGGGGCTAATCGGCGTTGAGCCTCAAGGGATAGGGAGCGAATCAAAGTGAAAGCAAAGCTAGCGGGCTTTATCTCGCTATCTGAAACAACTCAGCTTGCCTTGGAGCAGAGTGAAGTTGCTTTAATCACTGCATCCCCAGTACTTCCCTTCTTGATTCATGAAAGAAGTAAGAAGGCTCCACAATTAGTAATTACTCATTCAAGCTCAAGCGCATCAGAGATTGCGCTGCAATTATCAGAGTTGGTAGATCAAGTAGCTGAATTTCCCGCTTGGGAGAGTTTGCCACACGAACGCCTAAGTCCCAATAGCGATACTGTGGCAAGAAGGATAGATACTCTCATAAATCTGGATAAGGCCAGAGTTGTAGTAACAACTGCCAGGGCTCTACTACAGCCAATTAATAAAGAGATTTTCGAAATGCCAATGTTAAGCATTGAAAGCGGCAGGCAACAAAACTTTTCAGAGCTAATTCAAGAATTAACTCATCGGGCATATAGCCGAGTAGATATGGTGGAGAGGCGTGGGGACTTTGCAGTAAGAGGTGGAATTATTGACTTGTTTCCTCCTCTGGCAGAGCATCCAGTTCGTGTTGAATTTTTTGGCGATGAAATAGAGGAGATTAAGTATTTTGAAGTTAGCGATCAACGAACCTTTGCATCAGTTGAAGGAGCCTTAAGTCTTATTCCTTGTCGTGAGTTAATTCTTACCCCTGAAATAGCAGAGCGTGCAAGGCAGTTAGCAGTCAAATATCCAGAGATAAGCGAAATCTGTAATAAAGCTGCAGAGGGTATTTATAGCCAAGGCCTAGAGTCGCTACTTTCAGTCTTATCTAAGAAGCTGGTACCTCTACTTCAACTCCTTCCCAAAGGTTTTGAAGTAATAAGTCTTGATCAAGAGCGAATTGCTCTAAGGGTTAGAGACCTTATTAGTACTAATGAGGAGTTTCTTGAAGCGGCTTGGTCTAGCGCCGCCCTATCACAAGGAGTTGAGACGAGCTCTAATACACCGCTTCGCCAGGAGCTATCTACCGGGGGATTTTTGGAATTAGATGAGGCAATTAGTTATGCTGCAAAAAATAAAATCATTTGGCGTTATTTCAACTCATATGGCAGCCCAGAAGATCTTCAGATTAAACAATTTATTGCAGTTGAACCATTTAAAAGCAATTTTGATAAGCTAATAAAGCAAGTAAAGACATGGATTGAGCAAGGATTTCTAGTAGTAATTTCTTTGGAGGGAATTGGAATTCTTGAGCGATATCGAGACATTTTTGTTGATGGGGATATTGCTGTTGCGCTAGTTGATAATTTAAGTGCTGATCTCTCGCCAGATAAGTTGTATTTGACTTCTACCTTGATTCGTCATGGCTTTATTGATCAAGAACAGATGGTTGTATTTCTTACCGAAGCGGATATCACCGGAAATAGGGACTTGCGCGCCGCAGGCTCAAGGATGCCTTCAAAGAGAAAAGCAAGCATTGATCCTCTTGAGCTAAAGAGTGGTGATTATGTGGTTCATGAGCAACATGGCGTGGGGAGATATCTTGAATTAGTGCGGCGGGATGTTGCTGGAATCTCGCGGGAGTACTTAGTAATCGAATATGCCTCTTCAAAGAAAGGTCATCCTGCTGATCGAATATATGTTCCAACTGATTCTCTAGAGCAGATCACGCGATACATTGGCGGAGAGGCTCCAGCGGTGCATCGCATTGGAGGTGGGGATTGGATTAAAGCCAAGAGTCGAGCCAAGAAGGCGGTTAAAGAGATCGCTGGCGAATTGATTCGTCTCTATGCCGCAAGAACTAGCTCTCCTGGATTTGCATTCTCACCTGACACTACTTGGCAGCGAGAATTGGAGGACTCCTTTGCTTATGTTGAAACTCCAGATCAATTAGTTACCATCAATGAAGTTAAAGAAGATATGCAGCGCCCCTATCCAATGGATCGAATCATCTGTGGCGATGTGGGATATGGAAAGACAGAGATAGCCATCAGGGCAGCATTTAAAGCGGTTCAAGATGCAAAGCAAGTTGCGGTTTTAGTTCCAACTACACTTCTTGCGCAGCAACACCTTGCAACCTTTACTCAGCGCTATAGCGGATTTCCAATAACTGTTTCAGCTCTATCACGTTTTGCGTCAACTAAAGAGATCAATGAAACGCTAGCTGGCCTCGCTAGTGGCGGCGTAGATATCGTCATTGGTACCCATAGATTGCTCTCAGAAGATGTTGTATTTAGAGATTTAGGTTTGATTATTGTTGATGAAGAACAAAGGTTTGGCGTTGAACATAAAGAGAAATTAAAGAAATTAAGGGCAAGTGTTGATGTGCTGGCTATGTCTGCAACTCCAATTCCTAGAACTCTTGAGATGGCCATTACAGGTATTCGCGAAATGTCCACAATAACTACTCCACCAGAGCAGCGCCATCCAGTCCTGACCTATGTGGGCGCGTATGATGAAAAGCAGGTAGCAGCCGCAATTCATCGAGAACTATTGCGCGATGGCCAAGTCTTTTATATTCATAACCGCGTGGAGTCAATTGATGATGTGGCCTCAAAGATTAGAAGGCTAGTTCCGCAAGCAACTGTGGCTATTGCTCACGGGCAGATGAGTGAGACGAGCCTGGAGCAAGTGGTCGTAGGTTTTTGGAATCGTGAATTTGATGTCTTGGTCTGCACCACGATTGTTGAAAATGGTATTGATGTGGCAAATGCAAACACTTTAATTGTGGAGCGCGCAGATCTATTTGGGCTATCTCAACTTCATCAACTTCGAGGAAGAGTTGGACGATCTAGAGAGCGTGCTTATGCCTACTTCTTTTATCCAATAGATAGAGCTATGAGTGAAGTTGCACTTGATCGACTCAGCACAATTGCTCAGAACACCGAACTTGGTGCTGGAATGCGCGTGGCACTTAAAGATTTAGAGATAAGAGGAGCAGGAAATCTACTTGGAGGCGAGCAATCTGGCCATATTGCCGATGTTGGCTTTGATCTATATATGCGAATGGTTGGAGATGCTGTTAATGAATACAAGGCAGGATTTATAGAAGGCGGGCAAGAACTAGTTGAATGCAAAGTTGAGTTGCCGGTCACCGCTCATCTCTCTGCTGAGTATGTTCCATCTGATCGACTACGTCTTGACTTGTATCGAAGGCTTGCAGATACAAAAGATGAAGATGAGATTACAAAGATTGGCGAAGAGTTAAGTGATCGCTTTGGCAGCCTTCCTAGAGAGGCCGAGAATTTGCTACGTATAGCTCGACTACGTACTTACTTGAAGGAGAAAAAGATTCAGGACTTTGCAGTGCAGGGGCGTTATGTAAAAATCGCTCCTCTTGTACCAAATGAATCGCTAGAGTTGAAAATAAAGCGCCTTTATCCTGGGTCAATTGTGAAGTCGGTAACCCAAGTTGTGATGATTGCTCGTCCGCAATCTGCTGCCTGGGTATCAGAGTCGGAAGAAATAGGGGATACTTCTCTCATTGATTGGGCGGTTGAGCTAGCTAAGACTCTCCTTGAGCGCCCCTTAGGAAAGTGAGAACTCCGTGAAGAAATTTCTAGCTCCCATTATCGCCGTATTGGCGCTAGCTCTATCTTCCTGTTCTCAGGTTGACTCAGCGGCAACTATTGGAGATGAGAAGATAACAATCGCAGCGTTGCAAGATCAAGTTGATTTAATTCTTGCAGAACGTGAAGGGATTGATACCACTCAGATGGGTCTTCAAAGTGGCGAGGAATTAACTCGCTCACAACTTTCCTACATGATTTCTAATTTGATTATTGATCAAGTTGCAAAAGAAGAGAAAATTGACATTGAGCAAGCCGAAATTGATGCCTACAAGATTGAGATTTATTCCAATATTGGAGGAGAAGCAAACCTTCCAAATGTCCTAGTTAGCGCAGCGATTCCTTCAACGTCTCTAGATAATGTGCTTCGCAGAGATCTAATCCTTCGCAAAATAACTGATGGTGCGATTGCATCGGGAGTGAGTGAAGCTGAAATTAATGACTTAATCCAAAAAATCGTTACCGACAAAGCAACTGCTCTAAAAGTTGAGGTGAATCCTAGATATGGCATCTGGGATGCTGCCAGCCTAACCGTTATTGCTGCAGAGCCCGCCGGCGATGCTGTTAATGATTAATTAGTTAAGTGCTCCAAGATGGCTTATGAAAATCTAGCTCGACTCGCTCAAGTGATGGACACCCTTAGATCCCCTGGGGGGTGTCCTTGGGATAGTGAGCAAAGCCATCAATCATTGCTTAAATACTTACTAGAAGAATCTTATGAGTTTATTGAAGCTGTTGAGAGCGGAAATCGCGATGATATGCGTGAGGAGCTTGGAGATCTTCTCTTGCAAGTTTATTTCCACTCCAGAATCGCCGAAGAAGATAAGGAGCAACCCTTTAGCGTTGACGATGTAGCAAAAGGGATTATAGAGAAGTTAATCTCACGTCATCCTCATGTCTTCTCTGATACGAAAGTAAATTCCAGCTCTGAAGTACTCGAGAATTGGGAAGAAATCAAGCGAAGGGAAAAGTCTAGAAAGAGCGCTCATGATGGAGTTCCAACCGGTCAACCCTCCTTAGCTCTTGCTAGCAAATTAATTTATCGGGCTAGCAAGAACCAACTTTCAACCCCAGCGCATCCGACAGAAAAAATTGAGGCAAATGAAGCTGCGCTAGGAGAGCAACTCCTATCACTAATCTCATGGGCGATAGCAAATAATCTTGATCCTGAGGTTGCTCTGCGCAAGGCGGCACTTAAATATCGCGATGCAATGAGCGAAGAAGAATCAGGCTAGACTTCCCGCCCGTGAGCACAAATTCAGCAATTAAATCAATTACAGCCCGAGAAATCCTTGATTCACGGGGAAATCCAACAGTTGAAGTAGATGTCCAATTAGCAGATGGATCTTGGGCAAGAGCCGCAGTTCCAAGTGGAGCCTCAACCGGAGCTTTTGAAGCAGCAGAGTTAAGAGACGGCGGTTCGAGATATTTAGGAAAGTCAGTATCTGGCGCAGTAGAAAATGTCCGAACAAAAATTGCTCCAGAGCTAATCTCCTTTGATGGCCTAGATCAAAGAGGCTTAGATGAGAAGATGATTGCACTTGATGGCACAGTAAATAAATCATCACTTGGCGCAAATGCCATTCTTGGAGTTTCTCTAGCGGTTGCTAGGGCTGCAGCAGTTAGTAAGAAGCTACCCTTTTATAAATTCATAGGTGGAGAGAAAGCAACTCTTCTGCCCATTCCAATGATGAATATATTAAATGGTGGAGCACATGCCGATACAAATGTAGATATTCAAGAGTTTATGATTGCACCAATTGGCGCCCCAACTTTTAAAGAGGGCTTGCGCTATGGAGCTGAAATTTATCAATCCCTGAAGTCGGTATTAAAAAAACGTGGTCTTGCAACAAGCATTGGCGATGAGGGTGGTTTTGCTCCAAATCTTGAGAGCAATCGAGCGGCACTTGACTTAATTATTGAAGCGGTAGAAAAAGCCGGTTACAAGATGGGAAGCGATATTGGTCTTGCAATGGATGTCGCTGCAACTGAGTTCTATAACGATGGTAGTTATCACTTTGAAGGTTCTAATCTAAGCTCTGCTGAAATGATTAATTATTATCAGGGATTACTTGACTCTTATCCACTATTATCGATCGAAGATCCACTCTCTGAAGATGATTGGAGTGGTTGGGCAGATATAACTAAAGCGATGGGAGCAAGTGTTCAATTAGTTGGCGATGACCTATTTGTCACCAATCCAACTCGCCTAGCTCAGGGAATTAGCCAGGGTTGTGCCAACGCCCTACTTGTTAAGGTCAATCAAATTGGAACCCTTACTGAAACGCTAGCTGCCGTTGATATGGCGCACAGGGCCGGATATCGCTCGATGATGAGTCATCGCTCGGG
This sequence comes from Actinobacteria bacterium UBA2236, assembly GCA_002347935.1. GTDB lineage: Bacteria > Actinomycetota > Actinomycetes > Nanopelagicales > Nanopelagicaceae > MAG-120802. The sequence continues at coordinate 15,417 of DDYK01000081.1, read as the reverse complement.
AGAAACAGAAGACACCACAATTGCAGATTTATCAGTGGCAGCTCTCTGCGGTCAGATTAAAACTGGCGCTCCTGCCCGAAGCGAGAGAGTTGCTAAGTACAATCAGTTACTGCGAATTGAAGAGGAACTTGGTTCAAAGGCTCAATATGCTGGCCGTGAAGCATTCCCGCGCTTTACTTCGCGCTAAGCAATTTTGTAGAGCAAGTAAGGAGAGGCTATGAAGCGCAGCAAAATCTCGCTTCCTAGGACTCTCGAAAGCTTTGCCGCAAAACGTGGAATCTCAACTCGATTACTAATTCTCTTTCTAGTTTTATTCATTATCGCAGTTACTCTTGCTCCTCCAACGCAACAGTATTTTGCGCAACGAGCTCAAATCAGTGCTCTTGAAGCCGATCTTGATTCAAATTATAAGAAGTTAGAGGAAGCAAGAGCTGAGCTACAAAGATGGCGTGATCCAGATTATGTCAAGAGCGAGGCAAGAAATCGTCTTCACTTTGTTCTACCAGGTGAGCGGCAATACATAATCTTGGGAGCAAAACCAACAATTGACCCTGAATCACAAGGAGCTGCCCCAATTAATCAAGATTTCCCACTGGGAGTTCCATGGTATTCCAGAGTTATCTCCTCAATTACTTCAGTTGGAGTCGGCGTAACTACGCCGTAATCTTTAATAATGGGCGAGAGAGCAAGCGATGAAGATCTATCTGCAATCCAGACTCAGTTGGGCAGAGCCCCAAGAGATGTTCACAACATTGCCTATCGCTGTCCATGCTCTCATCCAGCGGTAGTTGAAACCAATCCGCGCCTTTCAGATGGAACTCCATTTCCAACCTTTTATTACGCTACCTGCCCTAATCTCACTGCTGCTATTTCAACTCTAGAAAACTCTCCACTTATGGAAGAGATGAATGAGAGACTAGCTATTGATGCCGAACTCTCTGGTCAATATCGCGCAGCACATGATGATTATTTGGCAGCACGAGCTGCACTTGGCATAGATGTTCCAGAAATTGTTGATATTTCAGCCGGAGGGATGCCAGATCGGGTCAAGTGCTTGCATTCGCTAATTGCTCATAGCTTGGCAGCAGGGGAGGGAGTAAATCCCTTAGGCGATGAAGCCCTCTCACGTCTTCCAAAGTGGTGGCTAAATGGGAATTGCTTAGAGCGGCGCGATCAGTGAGCCGCGTAGCTGCCATTGATTGCGGAACAAATTCAATTCGTCTGCTTATTGCAGATATCTCTGGAAGTAATCTGCGCGAAATATATCGAGGAATGGAAATTGTTCGTCTTGGGCAAGGAGTTGATAAGAACAAATCATTTCATCCAGATGCAATCGATAGGACTTTGAGAGCTACTGAATTATTTGCAAGTGAGATTAAAAAACGCGGCGTCCAGGCAATCAGGTTCTGTGCAACAAGCGCAACTAGAGATGCAGCCAATAGAGAGCTCTTCATCGATGGCGTCAATGCAATACTCGGAGTTGAACCTGAGGTAATTAGCGGCGAGCAAGAAGCAGAACTCTCCTTTATTGGCGCCACTTATCAACTCAATCAAATAGGAGCTCCCTACTTAGTAGTTGATATTGGCGGGGGATCAACTGAATTTGTCTATGGAATTAATACAGTTGAGGCTGCGGTAAGTGAAAATATAGGCTGTGTGAGAATGAGTGAGCGCCACTTAA
>DDYK01000081.1:8634-13662 GCA_002347935.1 Actinobacteria bacterium UBA2236 | reverse complement strand
TAGTAGAGTTCCAATTAGTAACGCCCAAACCTTTATTGCTGTTGCGGGAACTGCAACTACAGTAGCCGCTGCAGCTCTTGGCCTAGATCGCTATGACCGCGACTTAATTCATCTAGCGAGAATAAGTGCTGAAAAGACTCACCAAGTCTGTCAGAACTTTCTCGGATTTGAAAGATCAGAGATTGCATCACTTGGCTATATGCATCCAGGAAGAGTTGATGTGATTGCTGCAGGGTCTTTAGTACTCTCAAGAATTATGGCCCTTAGTGGTGCAAGTGAATTTGTTGCATCAGAGAGTGATATTTTAGATGGAATGGCACTTCTACTTGCGAAGTAAACCTAGTGATATTGCCAAGGGCGTTAAGAGCTTAAAAGTTCTTGATAAAGAGATTATCAAATGCAGCGCCTGCCCAAGGCTGACAACTTGGCGCCAGGAGGTGGCAATCACCAAGAGAGCTGCATATCGCAATGAAGATTATTGGGGAAAACCAGTTACTGGATTTGGTCCAAGTGATTCTAAGTTATTGATTGTCGGACTTGCTCCTGGCGCGCATGGAGCAAATAGAACTGGAAGAGTATTTACTGGAGATTCTTCCGGAGATTGGCTCTATAGATCACTTCATAAAAATGGTTTAGCAAAGATTTCAACTTCACTATCAAGTGATGATGGACAAGAGTTATTTGAAACTCGCATCACTTGCGCTCTTCGCTGCGCTCCGCCAGGAAATAAACCCACCACAATTGAGCAGCAAACCTGTAAGAGTTGGCTTGAGGCTGAGATGAAACTACTTATGCCAACTCTGCGCGTCTTTCTGCCACTCGGCCAGATTGCCTGGAAGGCAACGATTGATGCCTTGCTCGCGCTAGGTGAAGAATTGCCGAGAAAACGCCCAAAGTTTGGCCATGGGGCTAGTTTCAACTTTCTTGGCCGCGACGGGAATACTAGATTGGTCATCGGTAGTTATCACCCGAGCCAGCAGAATACTTTTACGGGAAAGCTCACGCGCTCCCAACTGGATTCGGTGGTAAAAAAGGCAGGTAGATTTGCCCACGCGGAAGTGGCCCCTGTAGCCCAACGGCAGAGGCAGACGACTTAAAATCGTCCAAGTGTGGGTTCGACCCCCACCGGGGGCACGGAAGAAGAAAAAAGTTCATAATGGGGCGCTAGAACTAAAAAAAGGAGAGAGATGAATAGTTCCAACCCAGTACTAGGTAAGGCCTACGGCGAGAAGGGCCGTAGAGGTTATGCCGCTATGGATAACTTCCCGCAAGATAATCTAGAGCAGAGCTTTAATGCTCCTGCTGCTTCATCACTTCGCACTGGTCGAATGACTATGGATGATGTTGTCGCAAGAAGCGCGATGCTCTTTGGAACCTCAGCCCTGGTTGGCGCAGCTGCTTGGTATTTCAATCTCGGTGGCGGCTTACTTCTTCTCGGTTTTATCGGAGGATTAGTAACTGCGATGATTGGAATTTTTAGCAAGACAATTCGTCCAGGAGTTTATTTAGCTTATGCAGTCTGCCAAGGTTTAGTTCTAGGAATAATTAGTAAGACCTATGAACTCTTTTATCCTGGAATTGTTCAGCAAGCAATTGTTGCAACCGCAGCAGCTTTTATCGGAATGCTTACTCTCTACAAGAGTGGACGCCTTCGTGTAACTCCTAAATTCACCAGGATGCTTCTTGGCGCAGCAATTGGTTATCTAGTTCTCGCCCTTGGAAGTTTAATTGGATCATTCTTTGGACTTGGCGGCGGCGCAGGACTCTATGGCCTCAGCGGCTTTGGACCACTTCTTGCTGTGGCAGGAGTTGCTATTGCATCTTTCTTCTTGATCCTTGACTTTGATCAAATCGAAGAGGGAGTGCGAGCTGGAGTGCCACAACAGGAATCCTGGCGAGCTGGATTTGGACTATTGATGACTATGGTCTGGCTATATCTAGAAGTATTGCGCTTGATCTCAATACTTCGCGGAAATGATTAATTAGACCTCATTTATAGAAGGTTTCCTAGAATCCCCGAGATGGGCAGAATTTGTCTCGGGGATTTTTAGCGCCACAATTATTGCAAGTGAAAACACTGCAGCACTCACTCCTATCGCTGTTCTATAAGAGAAGGCATCAGAGATAAAGCCAAGCAAGACTGGCCCAACCATCATTCCGGCATCTCCTGCCATCTGCCAGAATGCGTAAACCTTTCCACTCTTTCCTTTGATTACATCGCCAACAATTGCGCCAGCAGATGCAGCAAAGCCAGCGCCAAGGCCCATAACGATCATCGCAATTAAATAGACTGTGACATTATTGGCAAGAAAGAGAATTCCAAGAGAGGCCATGACGATAGAAAATCCCGCAAGGATTACTGGTTTTCGTCCATTTTTATCTGAGTGTTTCCCAGCTCTTACCATCACTGAACCCTGAGCAATAAGGGCTACGGTAAAACTCAAGCCCACAAGAGATGGACTTGCTTTGAGATCTTCCACAACAAAGAGTGGCAGGATAGATGAGCGCATACCAAAGAGAATCCAGCTTCCAAGAAATGCTAGAAATAGTGAGTAAAGATAAGGCTTGATAGCTAGTGCTTCTTTAATTGTTAGTGCGCGCTCCTGGCTACTTTGCTCAACTTTTGCGCCCAATCTACTTTCATGAAGAAAAATTAGAGATACAATTCCTGCCACAATTAAAAGAGCTGAGTAGATAAAAAATGGTGCTCTAGGAGAGAGAGCAATTAAGGCACCTCCAAATGCCGGACCTGCAACTCCTCCAGCAATAAAACCGCCGTTATAAAGAGATTGTGCCTGGCCCCGCTGATTATCTGAAACGACTCGAAGAATTAGCGCGCCAGCAGAGACAGAGAACATAGACGAACCCAGGCCTCCAGCAGTTCGAAATATCAAGAGTTGTTCGTAGCTCTGGGCAAGGCCTGAAATCAGAGTAAAGAGCGAAACCATAAATAGGCCTGCGCCTAGCACTAGTCTCTCGCCAAATCGGTCTACCAATTTTCCGGCAAATAACCCAGATATAAATCGCATAATGGCAAACGAAGAGATGATTAACCCAATTAAAGTATTGGAAACACCGAAAGTTTTCGCAAAGATTGGAATGGCAGGAATGATTAGCCCGAAACCCACAGCTACAAGAAAAGATATTGAGGTTAGTACCGCAACTTCCGTAGGAAGGCCCCGGAAGGGTGAGTTGAATTTAATCTTAAATCAAGCCTTTCCAGCGAAGCGTATTTGGCATTAGGGAGCGAAGATTACTACTATCTAGCCCGTGAAAGCAGTTATTGCAGAGAATCTAATCAAAACTTACGACAAGGGCAAAGTAAGAGCTCTTGATGGCTTGAGCCTAGAAGTTGAAGAGGGAACAGTTCTTGGCGTTCTTGGTCCCAATGGAGCTGGTAAAACAACAACAGTTAGAATTTTGGCAACACTTCTTACTCCAGATTCAGGAAAGGCCAGCGTTGCTGGAATTGATGTGATCAAGAATCCAGGCAAAGTCCGTGAGGTAATTGGATTATCAGGTCAGTATGCCGCAGTTGATGAAACTCTCACGGGCTGGGATAACTTAACAATGTTTAGCCGCCTCTATCATCTATCTCCTGCAGCAGCGAAGAAGCGTTCCAATGAATTACTTGAGCAGTTCTCACTAACTGATGCTGCCAAACGCCCTATTAAAACTTACTCTGGTGGAATGAGAAGAAGGTTGGATCTTGCTGCTTCTCTAATCGTTAAACCAAAAATTTTATTTCTTGATGAACCAACTACGGGCCTTGATCCAAGAGGGCGAATTGAAATGTGGGAGGTTATACAAGGTCTAGTTAAAGACGGAACCACTTTGCTTCTTACCACCCAATATCTGGAAGAGGCTGATCAGCTAGCAAATGAGATTGCTGTTATCGATCACGGCAAAGTCATAGCCAGAGGAACTTCGGATCAGTTGAAGAAAGAAGTTGGCGGAGAACGCCTAGAGATTGTGGCAGAGGCCAAAGATTTAAAGCAGGTGGCAGAGATTGTTGGCAAAGTTAGCACTGGAAAAGTATTGGTTGAGGAGGGTTCTCGCCAAGTCTCAGCGCCGGTTACCACTGGTTCGAGGGCGCTAATTGAGGCAGTTCGCTCACTTGATGAGTTAGGGATCCACCCATTAGATATTGCGCTTAAGAGACCATCGCTTGATGATGTATTTATAGCGCTGACTGGCCATGTAGCAGAAGAGAAAAAGTCTGAAGAGTTAGAGGCGACAGAAAAGAGAGGCAGGAGAAAGTGATTAAGTACGCTATCTCAGATTCATTAATTATCACTAAGCGCCAACTGCTTCAATTGATTCGAGTTCCTGAAGTATTGATTTTCTCAACCATCCAGCCAGTGATGTTTGTCTTGTTATTTAGGTATGTATTTGGCGGCTCAATCTCCACGGGCATTCCTGGGGTGGATTATGTGCAACTTCTTATGCCTGGAATTTTCGTTCAAACCGTTGCTTTTACTCTGGCAGGAACTGCAGTAGGGCTTGCTGAAGATATGCAGAAAGGTTTGATTGATCGNNTTGGCAGTTATGGGGCTAGCCGGATTTGCCGTGGGATGGCGTCCATCTTCTGGCTTCTTAAACGTTTTACTTGGCTTTGCATTCCTGCTTCTCTTTGGTTTTGCAATGGCTTGGGTTGGGGTATTAATTGGTCTCTCGGTTCGTTCAGCGCGAGTAGCCAATGCTGCGGTCTTTATTGCGGTATTTCCTTTAACTTTCCTTTCAAATGCTTTTGCTCCAACCACAGGAATGCCAAAGGCGCTGCAGTACTTTGCTGAATGGAACCCGGTTTCAACCATGGTGGCAGGGTGTAGAGAATTATTTGGACTACAGAATATTTTTGGCGTCACTGCTAATTCTTGGCCTAGCCAGAATCCTCTTGAAATGTCCTTGATTTATATGGTGATTATTATGGCTATCTTTATTCCTCTAAGTGTTCGCAAATACATTAACACTGCTTCTAAGTAATTAGCTATAAACCTCTGCTTTTAATATTTTTACGGTAATCGT
>DDYK01000081.1:3679-8588 GCA_002347935.1 Actinobacteria bacterium UBA2236 | reverse complement strand
TCTAAATCTCCTGAAGAAATCTCTCTTGAGCCAAGTAGAAATTCCATTTCATCGCCCATAATTTCAACAGTTACTCTCATGCCAGGTGAAATCAAGCCATCTGCATTAATTGGAGCAGTTCCAATTTCAGCATTTTCCAACATATGCTTTAGTTGACGGATGCGAGCTTCAATCTTTCCCTGCTCCTCACGAGCCGCGTGATATCCGCCATTTTCCTTTAAATCACCTTCAGCTCTTGCTGATTCAATCTTTTTAATAATCTCAGAGCGTCCAGTTGTTTCAAGGCTGGCAAGCTCTGCAGCGAGACGATCTGCAGCTTCTTGGGTCAACCAACTTTTACTCATAGGCGTAGAGGTTACTTTCCTTTTGAATCTATTGCATCACAGTTTAGAACCGAAGCATTAACTGCCCTTAGCCGGGTTGGAATCTGGTCATTTCTAGTCAGCGAGCTTTGGCTCGAACCAGGGATAGCTACCGCAATTTCTCCCACCACATTCTTATCAAAATCCCTGGCAACCAAAGTGCAATTTAAGGCAAGGGATGGATCTCGCCTTTGAATCAAATAGGTGATTTCAATTGAAGTATCTTGCTCATTTTGAAAGCTAATTAAAGTAACTCGAATCTCTGGATTCGAATGATGCCATGCGCTCCAAATTAACCATGGAATAGCAGTGAGTAGCAGTAGCGCTGCTATATAGCGCCAGGTATTTGAGCCCTTTTTCCCATAGCGCTGGGCAAGAAACTCTTCGTTGCCGCCTATCTGCTGACTCATGGGAGAATGATTACATGGAAGCAACTGTTTATGACGCGGGTATCGCAGGCTCAATGACGATGATATTTCTAACTCTTGCCACAGTTTTCTTGCTTAGAAGTTTCTATAAACGCTGGAAGAGGATGGATCAGCGTCGCCTAAATGATGAAAATAAGTAAGAGGGAGTTGCCGAGCAAAGTTGGCGCAGCCCTTATAGTTCTCATTCTATGTGCAACATTTATAAGACTTGGCTTTTGGCAATTAGATCGGGCAGAAGAGTTTCAAGAGCTACAAAAGCCTTATATCGAAAGACCAATAATAAATCTATCGCAGGTAGCGATCCCTGGTGAGAACCTAAGTGATGACTCAATCAATCAAATAGTTCGCTTCAGTGGAAGATATCTTGAGCAATACATTGCCCCCAACCAAGAAGATAAATCTGGAGTTAAAGCAGATTGGATTGTTGGCCTATTTGAAGTTGATTCAGGTGGAGCGATATTGGTCGTGCGAAGTGTTTCTAATTCAGAACTTCCCATTGGTAGCGTTGAAATCATCGGACGACTCTTTAATAGACAATTTGATGATCGAGCGGAGAAGGCTTCATCAAAGTTGAGCAGAATTGATCCGGCGCTATTGGTTTCAAGCTATGAGCAAAAACTCTTCGATGGATTTGTTCTAGCGCAAAGTGAGAAAATTAACGGGGTAGAAATTGATCTAAAGCGCCCAGAGCTAGATCCAGCAAAGCCGAGCGTGCCTGGCTATTACTGGCAACATATCTCCTATGTCGTTATTTGGTGGCTCATGGCATTGGTAGTACTTTTCTTACCCTTCTATCAAGTATCACGAAAGAGGCAGGGCAATGAACGGGGTAATTAAGAGGTTTCGCTTCATGGCGATAGCAGCTGGAATCATGTCGCTTCTGCTCTGGTTTGTTGAACTTCCGGTGGTCTATTTACTTGATAATCCGGATTTGGAGGCAAAAGTTAAGTGGATTCCCTTTGTCCATGGCTATATCTATGCCTTCTATGTCCTTGCAGCGATTCACTTCACCGCAAGGGCTCGCTTTACTATCAAACGCATGATCTTATTCATTTTGGCAGGAACCCTTCCGATTGCTTCATTTATTGCTGAGCGTCGAGTTATGAGGCAATTTCCACTCTCATGAGAGCTAAAACTCTAATCAAGTCAGCGCTCTATCCCCTCTATGAACAGCGTTTACTTGCAAAGCTTGATCTGGGTAAGACACCGCGCCATATCGCAGTAATTTTAGATGGCAATAGAAGATGGGCTAAAGAGAATCCATCACTAAATGGCGACACCTCATCAGCTCATGGCCATAGAGCGGGAGCTAGCAAGATTATTGAGCTGCTTACTTGGTGTGAGCAGACTGAAATAGATGTAGTGACGTTATGGCTGCTCTCCAGTGATAATTTAAAGCGTAGCCCCGAAGAACTAGATTCTCTAATGGAAATCATTGGATCAACTGTTGAGTCACTTGGCGAAACTGGTAGATGGAGTATCAAGGTTTTGGGCTCTCTTGAATTACTGCCAGAGAAACTCCAATCACAGCTCAAGCGAATTGAGGCTAAGAGCTCAGGTATTGCTGGTCTAAAAGTTAATGTAGCAATTGGCTACGGCGGCCGACTTGAAATAGTTGATGCAGTTAAGAGTTATCTTGATTCAGCAACGAGAGCTGGAAAGGATGTCGCGCAAATAAAAGATGAATTAACGGTTAACTCACTGGATCAATATCTCTACACTGCAGGGCAACCAGACCCTGAGTTGGTGATTAGAACTTCAGGGGAACAAAGACTTGGTGGGTTTCTGCTTTGGCAGAGCCATCAATCTGAATTTTATTTCTGCGAGGCATATTGGCCAGATTTTCGCCGGGTCGATTTTCTCCGAGCACTTCGCGCCTATTCGATGAGAGAGCGACGTCTAGGCAGGTGATAAAAACCTCAAGTTGAACTTGAGCGTGTCGCGTGATTTCAAGGCTTCTAGGACTTACCTTTTTCTCGTGCTACTTCCCTGGCAATTCCGCCTAATTCAGGCGGAAAGAGCCCTATAACAACAGAATAAGCAAGGAGTTCCGTGGCCCGCGCTAGCTCCGAAGGTCGCAAGACCTACGTTCTAGATACCAGCGTCCTGTTAGCAGACCCTTCAGCCCTCTTCCGCTTTGATGAGCATGAAATCATCATTCCAATAGCGGTAATCGGAGAGCTTGAATCAAAGCGAGATCATCCCGAACTTGGATACTTTGCCAGAGCGGCCTTAAGAAAACTTGATGATTTAAGAGTTAGCCATGGAAGACTTGATAAACCGCTAAAAATTACGGCAAGTGGCGGAACTCTCTCAGTTGAGTTAAACCACACTGATACTTCAACTCTGCCTCATGGATTCTTGCGTGATGGCACAAATGATTCAAGAATTTTAGCTGTTGCCAGAAATTTAGTAAGTGAAGGAAAAGATGTTGTTTTAGTTACTAAGGATCTTCCCTTAAGGGTTAAAGCATCATCTGTCGGAGTAAGCGCTGATGAGTATCGCGCCGAACTTGCTCCAAGTAGTGGTTGGACCGGAATGGCAGAGATAAGCGTTGGTAGTAAAACTATTGATGCCCTCTATGCCGGCGATAAGGTCAGCGCTCCAGAAGTTAAAGATCTTCCAGTACATACCGGTGTTGTGCTTCACTCTGAAAAAGGAAGCGCACTTGCAAGAGTAAATCCAGATAAAAATCTCTTCCTGGTGCGAGGAGATAAGAGCGCATTTGGAATTCATGGCAGATCAGCTGAGCAACGCATTGCGCTAGATCTCCTTCTTGATAACGAGATCGGAATTGTTTCTCTCGGTGGACGGGCAGGAACCGGAAAGTCTGCGCTTGCTCTCTGCGCAGGCCTTGAGGCAGTTCTGGAACGTCGTCTCCATAAAAAAATAATTGTCTTCCGCCCGCTNNGCAGTCTTTGACACTCTTGGAGCAGTTGTCTCAGCCCAGGTAATTGAAGAGATTTTAGATCGCGGGCTCATTGAGGTCCTTCCGCTAACTCACATACGAGGTCGCTCACTCCATGACTCTTTTGTCATTGTCGATGAGGCCCAATCTCTAGAGCGAGGAGTTCTTCTAACCGTGCTCTCTCGAATCGGGCAGGGCTCCAGGGTGGTGCTCACCCATGATGTCGCCCAGCGGGATAACCTGCGCGTGGGCCGCCATGATGGAGTCGTTGCTGTCGTGGAGTCGCTCAAAGGCCACCCGCTCTTTGCTCATGTGACTCTTACTCGCTCTGAACGCTCACAGATCGCAGCTCTAATAACTGAGCTTCTAGAGGATCCGGTTCAGCTCTACGCCTGATAATTAGGGTTTTACTACAAATAGGGCATTTCGGACTTTATAGGGGCTGACCTGCACTTTTCTTATCCACAGTTGCTGTGAATTTAATCTTTTTTCGCCACTCGCAGGTTTTAATTTGCCCCTCACCCCTGATTTTGTAACCCTAAGCCCCATTCCCCCCGAAGTACCCTCGAGCCTGGCTCTGATCTTTCAGCGCTAAGGAGGTAGAAAGATGTTGCTAAACCGCCCTGCGATTTTTGCTCTCGCTTTTGCGACCCTCTTTATCTCCTCTGTTGAGATCTCCCATGCCCAGCCGCTAACTCCAGATCGCCTAGAGCTCCTAGTTGCCGATTCAACTGAGACTCTAAAGGTCAGCGTGCCAGGGGAATTAGAGCCGACTTGGCCAACGTTAATTGAGATGAGCGATCGCTCATCGGTGATGGCTTGGGATATGTTGCTAGTTTCGGTGATGATTCAAAAAGTTGAGCAGGCTAGAACCCCCAAGGGAGCTCGAGCAGTTGGCAAGGAGATGGCCAAGGAGAGTTATGGTTGGGGCAGCAATCAGTTCTCCTGCCTAGATACTTTATGGACTAAAGAGAGCCATTGGAACTATAAGGCGAGAAATCCTAGAACTGGCGCTCATGGAATTCCCCAAGCGCTTCCTGCCACAAAGATGGAAGTTGTGGGGACCGATTGGAGAACAAACCCGGTGACTCAGATTCAGTGGGGTTTGAGATATATCGATATTCGATATGAGACTCCGTGCAAGGCGCTAGCTAAATTTAAACGCTCGAGATATTACTAAAAAGAGCTCTCTGGTTTTACACCAATAGTTA
>DDYK01000081.1:1555-3611 GCA_002347935.1 Actinobacteria bacterium UBA2236 | reverse complement strand
TCCAAACTGCCTCCATACCAAGTTCTTCATAGTCAAGAACTTCAACTTTCTTTATGCAATCTTGCGCCAGGCGAGCGGCAGGTCCTCCAATAGAGCCAAGATAGAAACCACCATTTTTCTTGCAGGCATCACTAACTTGTTTGGAGCGATTTCCCTTAGCAAGCATTATTAGCGAACCGCCAAGTGCTTGAAAATACTCAACATAGGAATCCATTCTTCCTGCAGTTGTTGGTCCAAAAGATCCTGAGGCATATCCTTTTGGAGTCTTGGCAGGTCCTGCGTAATAAACTGGATACTTCTTAAAATATTCAGGAAGGCTTTTTCCAGAATCAACCAACTCTTTTAATTTTGCATGGGCTAGATCTCTTGCCACAACCATGGTTCCGGTAAGTGATAAACGAGTCTTTACAGGGTGCTTTGAAAGCTCAGATAAAATTTGGGCCATGCTTTGGTTTAGATCGATATTTACTACGTTCTCATCTAAGTGATCATCGGTAGTCTCTGGCAAGAATTGGGCTGGATCGCGCTCCAAAACTTCAATAAATACGCCATCTTTAGTGATCTTCGCTTTTGCCTGGCGATCTGCTGAGCAAGAAACTGCAATTGCAATAGGAAGCGAGGCGCCATGTCTTGGAAGGCGAATGACTCTTACATCATGGCAGAAGTATTTGCCGCCAAATTGCGCCCCGATTCCAAGTTTCTGGGTCAGGGCTAAAACCTCTTTTTCAAGTTCTATATCTCTAAAGGCTCTTCCGGTTCTAGCATCACCTGTTGTGGGTAGTGAATCTAGATATTTTGTTGAGGCAAGCTTTGCCGTCTTTGCTGTGAACTCTGCTGATGTTCCGCCAATAACAATTGCTAGGTGATAGGGAGGGCAAGCAGCAGTTCCAAGTGAGCGCAGCTTCTCCTCCAGCCAGGTGATAAAGGATGTTGGATTTAGGATTGCCTTTGTCTCTTGATAGAGAAATGACTTATTAGCACTCCCACCGCCTTTAGCAATAAAGAGAAAGTTATATTCCTGCGCGTTCTTATAATCAGAGTAGATCTCAACTTGAGCCGGCAAGTTATTACCAGTGTTCTTCTCCTGCCAAGTTGTGACAGGTGCAAGTTGGGAGTAGCGCAGATTTAGCTTGGTAAATGCATCATAAATTCCCTTAGAAATTGTTACTTCATCTTGCTCTGAAGTTAATACCTGCTGGCCTTTTTTGCCCATGACAATTGCAGTTCCAGTGTCTTGGCACATCGGAAGTATTCCACCCGCTGCGATATTGGCATTTTTGAGTAAATCAAGTGCAACAAAGCGATCATTGGCAGAGCTCTCTGGATCTTTAAGGATATTTGCTAGCTGTTGTAAATGTTCACTTCGGAGATAGTGAGAGATATCGTGGAGGGCTACCTCAGTTAAGTTTCTAATTGCCTCAGGAGATACTTTAAGGAAAGTCTTTCCATCGCCTTGAAAAGTTGAGACCCCTTCTTTACTAACTAGGCGATATTGCGTGGTATCTGGCCCAACCGGAAGTAGATCTTCATAGATAAATTCCGGCATGACTTACTCAGCTTCTACTTGAGATTTTGCTGCCTCGAGTTTTGCCCTTGCGCCATCGAGCCACTGCTGACAAATTGCAGCAAGCTGCTCACCGCGCTCCCAGAGTTTTAAAGATTCTTCCAAACCAACCCCGCCAGCTTCAAGGGTTGCTACAACGCTTGCTAGCTCATCTCGAGCTTGTTCATAACTTAGCTGGGCCATATTCGTAATCTACTCGCTTTTAATATCTTCTTGGTTGCCACTAGCTGTCGCAAGCGCCACACCTTTAGCCATACGTAACTTTATCTGCTCACCTGGGGCAAGCGCGGCTGGATCTTTGACAATAACGCCATCGCCTTTTTGAACCACGGAATATCCGCGATCAAGAGTGGCTTGCGGGGAGAGAGTTCTAACCCTGGCAGCTATATGGGTTACTTCATCAAAGGCTCTAAGCAGCTTTGAGTTCATGCTCATAAAGGAGCGCGATATAAAGCCTGAAATTATCTCCTGCCTTGAGGTGACCATAATTAG
>DDYK01000081.1:241-1406 GCA_002347935.1 Actinobacteria bacterium UBA2236 | reverse complement strand
TTTTGCTGCATCTGTTGGAGTTGAAGCTCGAACATCAGCAACTAAATCAAGAAGTGGAGTATCTTGTTCATGGCCAATAGCGCTAACAATTGGTTTCTTGCAAGAGGCAGCAAGTCTGACTAACCCTTCATCTGAGAAGGCAAGCAGGTCCTCAAATGAGCCGCCACCTCTAGTGATAATGATGACATCAACTTCTGGATCGTTATCAAGCTCTCGCAAGGCGGCAGATACTTGGACAACAGCCTCAGATCCTTGAACTGCAACCTCTCTAGTTTCAAAGCGAACGGCTGGCCATCTTCTTCGAGCATTCTCTTTAACATCTTTTTCAGCAGCACTTGCCCGGCCGCAAATCAGCCCAACTTTATTTGGCAGAAATGGGAGCTTTCTTTTTCGCTCGAGAGCAAAAAGCCCCTCTGCTGCAAGAACTTTTTTAAGCGCTTCAAGGCGAGCAAGTAATTCACCAAGGCCCACCTGGCGGATCTCTTTAGCGCTTAAAGATAATCGCCCAGTTGGGGTATAGAAATTAACTTTTGAATTAATTACAACTCGAGCATTTTCACTAAGTGGCGCTACTGCTTTAAAAACTGATCTTGGGCAAGTGACCTCTAAATACATATCAACGCTTGGATCTCTAAGCCTGATATAAATCATTCCAGAGCCAGCTCGATCATTTAACTGAGCAATCTCTCCTTCAACCCAAACCTGTCCTAAGCGATTTATATATTCACTAATCGCCTCAGAGATAACCCTTACTGGGGCGGGCTTTTCACTTGAAGTTTCGAGCATTGGGTAATGCTAATAGGATAGGGGCTATGGCTAAACGAGTCCTGCTTGCTGCGCCGCGAGGCTATTGCGCAGGAGTTGATCGAGCAGTAATCACTGTTGAAAAGGCCCTTGAACTCTATGGCGCCCCGGTCTATGTGCGAAAGCAGATTGTTCATAATATTCATGTGGTTTCATCACTTGAGAAAAAAGGCGCAATATTTGTTGATGAGACAGATGAGGTGCCCGAGGGTTCCATTGTAATTTTCTCAGCTCACGGCGTCTCGCCTCAGGTCCATAAAGAGGCAGCGCAGCGAAATTTAAAAACTATTGATGCCACCTGCCCCCTGGTTACTAAAGTTCATCAGGAGGCGCGCCGTTTTGCTAAAGATGATCTACAGAT
>DDYK01000081.1:0-150 GCA_002347935.1 Actinobacteria bacterium UBA2236 | reverse complement strand
TTGGTTCAAAGAACTCTTCAAACTCCGTGCGTTTGGTTGAAGTTGCGCTGGAATATGGGGCAAAGGCTGGATATCTAATTGATTATGCAAACCAGCTAGAAGATAGCTGGTTTGAAGGGGTTGAAACAATAGGTGTTTCAAGCGGGGCAT
>DDYK01000036.1 GCA_002347935.1 Actinobacteria bacterium UBA2236 | reverse complement strand
GATTTTGGAACTGGATCTTCACGAGAGCATGCCGTTTGGGCGCTTTTGAATTATGGATTTAAGGTAGTGATTTCATCTCGCTTTGCCGATATTTTCCGTGGGAACTCATTAAAAGCAGGGCTTTTGACGGTAATTCTTGGTCAAAGCGATGTTGAAGCTCTCTGGAGCGCAATTGAGCAAGAGCCATCACTTGAGATCAGGGTAGATCTTGAGACTCGTTTAGTTTCCTACAAAAACGAGTCAATTTCATTTGATTTAGATGATTACACACGTTGGCGGCTCATGGAAGGACTTGATGACATTGGTTTGACGCTTAGAAAAATTGATGAAGTTGAGAATTTTGAGGAAAAACGCGCCAAATACAAGCCAAAAACGCTTCCAGTCTTGTCATAGCTAGCGCATTTGCGCGACTCTCAACCTTGAATTGAGAGTTTTTTACACATAAAAATTGCGTTTTTTCGCCCTTGCGAGTGATTAATTTATTGCGACACACCGACTCTGATGCGCGAAAACCTTGATTTTCTTGCGTAAATTAATCATCAGGTTAAGCAAAAGCTTAACTTCACGCGTAAATAAGGGGATTAAATGAACAAGACCCAGTTCATTGCTTCGTTGGCTCCTCACTTCAACGGAAGCAAGAAAGAGGCGGCACACGCTGTTGAAATCGTCTTCGATTCAATCGTGCGCAACATTCACAGAGGCGAAGATGTCACCATCAACGACTTTGGCAAGTTTAAGAAAGTTGATCGCAAAGCTCGTAAAGGACGCAATCCTTTCACTGGCGAAACGATCCAAATTAAGGCAAGCAAGAAGGTTCGCTTCCTTCCAGCCAAGGCTCTCAAGGAGATTGTCTCTGGAGCTCGCAAGTTAGCACCAGCTCCAAAGCCAGCTCCAGTAGCAAAGCCAGTGGCTAAGAAGGTAGTTAAGAAAGCCGCCAAGAAGCCTGCTAAGAAGAAGGTCGCAAAAAAGGGTAAGAAGAGATAATTATCTTTTCTCATAAAGGCCACGCCTAGAGGGTGTGGCCTTTATTTTTTCTCTTCTAGGCTATAGCCATGAGTAGCGCGCGGCCTGAGATTTCATACCTTCCGCCTCAGGGATATCCGCTAGGGGTAAATCCGTGGTTTCGCTTTGGAGCTGGCGTATTAAAGCCAATACTCAATTCGATAATCAAGAAAGATTGGAGAGGTTCCCAGCATCTGCCAAAGAGTGGGGCAGCTATAGTTGTTTGTAATCATCTCTCATATGTTGATCCGCTTACCTTCACTCATTTTCTATATAACAATGGTCGAGCCCCGAGATACTTAGGAAAAGAATCGGTCTTTCGCATTCCCATTATTGGCAGAGTTATTAGGGGAGCAGGACAGATTCCAGTAAGTCGTGAGTCCAAGGATGCAGTAAAAGGTTTAGAGCATGCCATTGCAGTATTAAAGGCAGGCCACCTACTTGGCGTTTATCCCGAAGGAACGCTAACTCGCGATGAGAATTTATGGCCGATGAAGGCAAAGACCGGAGTTGCTCGCCTTGCACTAATTACTGGCGCTCCCGTTATTCCATGTGCATCTTGGGGGCCGGAGAAAGTTTTGCCACCTTATAGTAAGAAGCTAAGACTCTTTCCTAGAAGTAAAGTTTCAATTCTTATGGGACCCGCAGTTGATCTATCCCCATGGCAGGGAAAGAGTGACGATTTAGAGGCGGTAGAGGCAGCGGCAGACCACATCATGGATCGAATAACGCAACTACTTGAGATATTAAGGGGGCAGAAAGCGCCTGCCATTCGCTTTGATCCCAAGAGTTCTCATCTTCCAAGAATTGGCAATTTCAAGAAGGCACGGAAAGCAAAGAGCTAGTGAAGGTTTCAGTTCTTGGTTCTGGCCAGTGGGGGAGCACGTTGGCTCAAGTTCTCCTCGATGCTGGAAACGAAGTAATTCTTTGGGGGAGAAATAAAGTAGTAGTAGATGAGATCAATACTAAGCATAGAAACAGCTCGGCTCTCCTTGAGCATCCCTTGCCAAGTCAGTTATCTGCAACATGCCAGATAGAAAGAGCGCTAGATGGCGCCGAACTCATAGTCCTTGCTATTCCCTCACAATCCTTGAGGGAGAATTTACTTCGTTGGCAAGGCTTAATTTCTAGCGATATCGCCGTAGTTTCAGCCATTAAAGGCATTGAGATCTCCACGCAGCTACGGATGAGTGAGGTAATTAGCCAGGTCCTTGCACTGGATAGCTCAATGATTTCAGTATTAACTGGTCCCAATCTGGCTCGCGAAGTGATTTTAAGACAGCCTGCAGGAGCAGTTGCTGCTTCAACTAATCAAGAATTAGCAGATTTAACCGCAAAGGCTTTTGGCGCGCCATACTTTCGTGTCTATACCTCAAATGATGTTATTGGCTGTGAATTAGCAAGCGCTGCTAAAAATGTGATTGCAATTGCAGTTGGTATGTCAATTGGAATGGGATTTGGAGAAAATACTCAAGCACTGGTTATCACTAGAGGATTAAATGAACTAACACGATTAGCAATGGCTAGAGGAGCTGCTCCCTTAACTTTTGTTGGTCTTGCTGGAGTTGGCGATTTATTGGCCACATGTGGATCACCGCTCTCACGCAATCGCACTTTTGGAGAAGCTTTAGGAAGAACCGGTTCAGTTGAGCAGGCTCTAAGAGCGATCTCATCGACGGCCGAGGGGCTAACTACAGCCCAGGCTCTAGTTGAGCTTGCTCATCTAGTTGGAGTTGAAGCTCCGATTATGGAAGCTGTCTGCGATGTGGTTACAAGTAGAATTACGCCGCATCAAGCCTTTCTCAATTTGATGACGATTCAAACCGGAGCGGAGATTAATCCTGTATGAAGAAGCTACGTGTGGCCATAATCGCCGGGGGACAAAGTAGCGAGCATCAAATCTCTTGTATCTCTGCAAGTGCTGTATTAGCTGCAATTGATCGGTCAAAGTTTGAACCAATTCTCATTGGTATTACCGAAGGTGGCATCTGGATTGATATGCGACAGCAAGACTTTGAAAGGGGAAGTGATGGACTTTCCTATGTGCCAGAAAATGGGGAGAAGTTAGTAGTCGATATCCATGGCATTAAAGATAGTGAAGGCAGAGATTTAGGAATAGATCTTGTATTTCCCCTGCTACACGGGGCATATGGTGAAGATGGAACGATTCAAGGACTTTTAGAGATGGCAGGAATTGCTTATGTTGGCTCTGGGGTTTTAGCTTCAGCAGTTGCTATGGATAAAAGCTTTGCTAAGCCAATCTATGCAGACTTTGGCTTAAAAGTTGCCGATGGGATTACAGTGCATAAAGATGACTGGAATAACTCTAAAGATCTTGAGATTTCCAAGATTAGAGCGCTCGGTTTTCCTATCTTCATAAAGCCGGCTCGAAGTGGTTCAAGTCGGGGCACCTCAAAAGTTAAAGATGAATCGGAAATCAGTGATGCACTTGAAGATGCATTTAAATATGATCCCAAAGTTCTAGTTGAAGCAGCTGTGCTAGGTCGTGAGATTGAGTGCGCAGTTCTTGAAATTGATTCGGTAGCCAGAGCTTCAGTACTAGGTGAGGTAAGAGTTCATCCACCTCATGAGTTCTATGACTTTGAAGCCAAATACCTAGATGGCTCAACCACCTTTGATATTCCTGCAAACCTTCCGGAGTCAATTGCAAGGGCAATTAGCCAGGCTTCAATAACAGCTTTTAAAGCTCTTGGTTGTGAGGGGCTTGCTCGAGTTGATTTCTTCTTAAGGCAAGATAATCAGATTATTATCAATGAGCTAAATACCATGCCTGGTTTTACTCCAACTTCGGTTTTTCCAGCGCTCTGGCAGCAAACAGGCAAGAGCTATAGCCAAATAATTACGATCTTGCTGGAGAGCGCTCTTAGCAGGAAGCGAAGCGTGATTCGCTAAGTCGTTAATTAAAGAACTGCAACTGGGCAGGTAAGAGTTCGAGTGATTCCAGGAACTACCTGAACTTTTGCCAGAACGCTTTTTCCCAACTCTTCCATACTGGCTGCCTCAGCTCTCATGATCACGTCATAGGGACCAGTGACGCTCTCGGCAATAGTTACTCCAGAAATGGCATTAACTGACTTAGTCACGCTGGCAGCCTTACCCACTTCAGTCTGAATCAAGATATATGCCTGGATTGACATCGTTAACCATCCTTTGAAAGAAGAGATAAGCCTGAGCCGCCTTGCTGGACTCTACGCTCTTAATCTCTCACTTGTTATGTGGTGAGAGGTTAGCGCATTTAGGCTAGCCTGCGTAAGTATCAATTCTTAAGGGAGTGGGCCTTGCGCGAAGATGAAGTATTAAAGAAAGTGCGCGCCATCTTTGATTATGGCCAGAGTGATTCAGCGCTAATCGTTGGAAATGGCGATGACGGCGCAGTTCTTGGCCCGCGTAGCGAGCTAACGGTGCTGGCAAGTGATATGGCAGTAGAGGGAATTCACTTTAACCTCACTTGGAGTAGT
Organism: Actinobacteria bacterium UBA2236; assembly: GCA_002347935.1. GTDB lineage: Bacteria > Actinomycetota > Actinomycetes > Nanopelagicales > Nanopelagicaceae > MAG-120802. The sequence goes on along the minus strand of DDYK01000036.1, from coordinate 24,379 downwards.
GCAAACCAAGTTGGTCGAAAAGTTAGCGCAGCAAACTTGGCAGATATCTGCGCTATGGGAGGCAGGCCTGAGTACTTCTTAGTAGCTCTAGCTTTTCCCGCAAGCTTTGCAGATCAGGTAATCCAGTTAGCCGAAGGCATTAAGTCTGAGTGTGAGAAATTGGGTGTAAGAGTAATTGGCGGAGACTTAAGTAGGTCAAATGAAGTTGTGATATCGATTAGCGCAATTGGAAGAGTTAAGCGCCCGATACTTCGAAGTGGTGCAGTAATTGGAGACAAAGTCTTTATTTCAAATCTGCCAGGATTTTCAGCTGCAGGTCTTTCACTGCTAGAAAATTCCAGTGATGATAAGAGCGCTGCAGCTATGAGGGCTCGCATGGCTCATCTAGCACCGGAATTGGATTACGATAAATATAGAGCGAGTTATGATCACTTATCTTCTGCAATTGATACTAGCGACGGACTATTAATTGATGCATCTCGTATCGCTATTGCAAGCGGCGTTGGAATAGATATAAGGGTTGAGGCTTTGACTAACTCCGAAGGATTTGCCGAACTTGTCAGCGCTAGTGGATCTAAAGAATCAGCCCTTCAAAATGCCCTATATGGTGGAGAGGATCATTTACTACTTGCAACTAGCGCCACTAGAGATTTTGGATTCCTTGAAATAGGGCAGGTGATACAGGCCGATGGGCTCTATTTGGACGGCGTTAGAGCTGAGATAAAGCAGGGATACCAACATAGTTGGTAGGCGCATAAATTAACGGAGAACTTTGCCAGCCTTTAGGCATGAAGTGCAGACATTCTTACGCTTGGAATAGCCATTAATTAAGGTGCGAACCCTTTGAATATTTGGATTCCAACGGCGACGAGTGCGGCGCTTTGAGTGAGAGACATTGTTACCAAAGCTTGGTCCCTTGCCACATATATCGCATACAGCTGCCACGTTACTACTCCTTGAATTTGTCCTTGATTGCCCTTGGTTGGTGCGGGCGCAAGATTAGCCGCAAAGGCGCCACTTTCGCCAATTACACCCCAATCTATGCGAGAAATTTCCCGACTTTGGCAGCAAAGCGCGCCTAAGTCTTATCACCTCAACCTGAGAGAATGAAGCATGGCAAGTCTTGATTCATCACTGCTTTCAATACTTGGCGATAGAACAGCGGCGGTATTGGATGAGAATTTGGGGCTTAAGACTGTTTCTGATCTCCTGCGTCACTATCCCAGGCGATATGTAATTCGCGGCGAACTTACCGATATCGAAAGCTTGATTGAAGGCGAGGAGGTAACAATCTTTGCCAAGGTGGAAAGTAGTAAGGTCAAGAGAATTCCTGGCAGGAAGAGTGCAATTCTTGAAACGGTAGTAACTGATGGACGAGCAAAATTAACGCTAACTTTCTTTAATCAAGCCTGGCGCGAGAAGGAGTTACGCCCAGGAAGGCAGGGTCTATTTGCAGGAAAAGTTGGATTGTTTAAAGGAAAACGTCAGCTAGCTCATCCAGATTACTTGCTAATTCCGGAAGGCGATGATGTAGACCAGGCGATTGGCGATTTTGCTGGAAAGTTTCTTCCAGTCTATCCAGCAACAGCAAAGATGCCTTCATGGAAAATTGCGAAATGTGTTCGCTTAGCACTTGATGGGCTAGATGAAATCACGGAATATTTGCCGGAGGACATACTCTCAGAATTTAGTTATCCAAGGATTTCTAGGGCCTTTAGAGAGGTTCATCAGCCAGCTAGCGCTGAGAGCGCAGAGCTGGCGAGGCAACGCTTAACCTTTGATGAGGCGCTATTAATGCAACTATTTTTAGTCTTGAGAAGATATGAAGTAAGGGCGGCAAAGACAACTTCACGCGCGCCAAGAAACGATGGCGTATTGGCAGCTTTTGATAAGCGACTTCCCTTTGAATTAACTGCAGGACAGAGGCAAGTTTGGAGCGAGATAGTTAAGGATCTCTCTAGTGATCACCCGATGTATCGACTTTTGCAAGGAGATGTCGGTTCCGGAAAAACAATTATTGCGCTGCGAGCAATGCTCTCTGTCGTTGACTCCGGAGGGCAAGCAGCTCTGCTTGCACCGACTGAAGTGTTAGCCCAGCAGCACTATCGAAACTTTCTATCCCTTCTCAAGGATTTAGCTGAGGCAGGAATGATAGGAGGTGATCAGAGCGGAGTTCAGATTCGTCTCTTAACTGGATCAATTTCCCCCGCGCAGCGACGGGAAGTGCTGGCTGCAATTTCCTCGGGGCAAGCTGGAATAACGATAGGCACCCATGCGCTATTAGCAGAGAGTGTTAATTTCAAAGATCTTGGTCTCATTGTGATTGATGAACAACATAGATTTGGTGTAGAGCAGCGAGATGCGCTTCGAGATAAGGCAAGAGAACCGGCCCATGTACTTGTTATGACCGCAACTCCAATTCCAAGAACTGTTGCTATGACGATATTTGGCGATTTAGATGTCTCAACACTTAAGGATATGCCCCTTGGTAGATCTCCCATTACAACTCACGTTGTTTCGCAATCTAGTAAACCAGAGCATCTGACGCGTGCTTGGCAGAGAGCTTGTGAAGAGGTTAGTAATTCAAATCAGGTTTACATTGTTGCTCCTAGAATTTCGGCAGATGATGAATCAGATCTGCAGAGATTTGGGCTTACCCCAGATGAATTAAACCTTGCAAAGAATTTAATCGATGAAGAGGATAGTGCTTCGCTAAAACTTGCTATGAGCTCTGTTGAGGAGCTCTATCCCTTGCTATCCGGTGGCGTAATGAGAGATTTAAGAGTAGGAAAGCTTCATGGCCGCCTATCTTCTGATGAGAAAGCGTCGGTAATGCAAGCCTTTGTTCGCCATGAATTAGATGTTTTAGTGACAACCACTGTGATTGAAGTTGGCGTTGATGTGGCAAATGCCACGATGATGATAATCATGAATGCTGAGCGATTTGGTGTTTCACAACTTCATCAACTTCGTGGGCGTATTGGCCGCGGCGTTTCACCTGGGCTCTGTCTCTTTGTCACAGCAGCAAGCGAGGATTCTGCTGCGATGGCTAGATTAAGAGCTGTTGCCGCTACTACTGATGGTTTTGAACTCAGTCGCCTTGATTTACAAGAGCGAAGCGAAGGTGATGTTCTAGGCAGCGCGCAATCTGGAGCACGATCTCACCTAAGACTGCTAAGAGTAATTAGAGATGAGGAGCTAATTGCTCAAGCGCGCCAAGTAGCGGAGAATCTGCTGAGCAAAGATCCAACTCTTGCTGCAAATCCTGAACTTGCCAACGCAGTAGAGAAATTAAGGCAAGAAGAACGAGCTGCCTATTTGGAGAAACGCTAAATGAGAATCATCGCTGGCCTTGCCAAGGGAAGAAATATAAATTCGCCAACCTCTCAAGTTCGCCCAACCTCTGACCGAGCAAGGGAGGCCCTGTTTTCAACTTTAGAATCTGAATTTGGATCGCTAAGTGATGCAAATTTTCTTGATCTCTACTGCGGTTCAGGAGCAGTTTCTTGCGAAGCGCTCTCGCGAGGCGCAGGGGTAGTAGTTGCAGTAGATAAGGAAGAAAAAGCAACTACAGTTGCTAGAAGCAATTTTGAATTGCTTGAGAAGATTCCCGGCATAGGTTCTGCCTCGGTTATAACTATGTCTACCGGAAAGTATTTGGATAAAGGGGCAGATTTAACCTTTGATATTGTCTTTATCGATCCACCATATGACCTACCAAATAGCGATGTTGAGAAAATATTATTATCACTTTCCAGTAATGGATTTCTAAAGAGCTCTTCAATAATTGCAGTTGAGCGCGATTCAAAAACGAAACCCTTTTCATGGCCTCAGGGCTTAGCTGAATTGAAGGTTCGAAAATATGGCGCAGCCAGTATCTACTATGGCGAACCTAAACAATAGAGGATCTAGAAATTCGTGTTAGCGTTGCCCCGTGAAGAAAGCAGTATGTCCGGGCTCCTTTGACCCAATAACTAATGGACACCTCGATGTTATTGAGCGTGCCAGCCACCTATTCGATGAGGTGGTAATTGCTGTCCTGGTAAATAATTCCAAGAGCAGTTTATTCACAATAGAGGAGCGAATAGTTCTAGCTAGAGATTCTGTTAAGCATTTGTCGAATGTAAAAGTTGATATGTGGAGTGGGCTCTTGGTTGACTACTGCCGAGAAAATGGAGTCGATGCCATAGTAAAAGGATTGCGTGCAGTAAGTGATTTCGACTACGAACTTCAGATGGCTCAGATGAATCTGCAATTAAAGAGTGTCGATACTCTTCTTATGGCAACCAAGCCGGCATATTCCTTCCTATCATCATCTCTGGTACGAGAAATTGCCCGTTATGGTGGGGATGTTTCAAATCTAGTGCCACCTGGAGTTTTGAGTGAATTAAAGAGGAAATCAAAAGATTCTTCTTCGCCAAGTTCGCAATCAGGAAGGTCATGAAATGGAAGCAATAGAGAAACTCCAATCTGCCATTACTATGATTAATGAAGCCCGCTCTGTTCCATTATCAGCCTCTTGTGTAGTCCATCGTGGCGAGATGTTGGAACTACTAGAAGAGATTAATCAAGCGCTACCAAAAGATCTCTCGAGTGCCCAGCGTCTTTTGGGAAGTAGAGAGACAATAATTGAAGAGGGCAGACAGAGCGCAGAGCAATTAATTGCTCATGCTCGGGAAGAAGTTGCTCGAATGGTGGAGCAGACTGCGATTGTTGCAGCTGCAAGGGAAGAGTCTGCGAGATTAATTGATGAAGCCCATTCAAAAGTTGAGAAAGAACGAGAAGAAGTTGACGCCTATATCGATTCTCGACTTGCTACACTTGAAGTGATTTTAAATAAAACGCTAGAGGCGGTAAATCGAGGTCGAGAGAGACTGGCTGGCGCTAGTGATAAAGATGTACTCTCCCAACTAGCAGAGTAGTAATCGCGTGAATTCCAAGGTTGAATCACCTTATAAAGTTAATTTCCATGAGCTTCCAAGAAGAGCTGGAGAGTTTCGCCAATATCACCTGGAATTTAATGCCCCCGAGGCAATAGGTATTGCGCTGCTTGAAATTCCAAAGTCAGAGCAAATTGATATTTCCTTCAAAGCAGAATCTGTCGATGGCGGAGTTCTAATCACCGGAGAAGTGATCTCTCATGCCAGGGGAGAGTGTGGAAGGTGTTTAGATCCAATTGAATTTGATGTTAATCAGAGATTTCAGGAACTCTTTCTCTATTCTTCGAGAACTAAAGAGAGCGGAGAAGATGAAGATGAGGTTTTTAGCTTAGAGGGCGATATTGCAGACCTTGAAGTCCCCATTCGAGATGCGGTAATTCTTGCTATGCCAATTAATCCGCTCTGTCAGAGCGATTGTTTGGGGCTCTGCTCAGTTTGTGGCCTGAAGTGGCGCGATCTTGAAAAGGATCACGCCCATAAGGCCAGCGACCCTAGATGGAGCGGATTGGCTGATTGGAAGCCCTGAACAGGCTTGATTTTGCAAAGATATCAAAGCTGAGCAATACTTAGCCCTCAATCTTTAGGTAGTAATTTTTCAAAAGGAGAATCACTGTGCCATTACCAAAGCGAAAGATGTCGCGCTCGCGCACACGTTCTCGTCGTAGCCAGTGGAAAGCAACACCCGCAGCCACTGCAAATTGCCCACAGTGTTTGCAACCTAAGTTGCAACATACTGCTTGCCCTACCTGCGGCACATATAACCGTCGTCAAGTTCTAGAGGTTTAATCTGAGTCTGGCTCTGACCGAAAAGCTTGGAGTTTCGGTAAAACCAGAGTTACTCGAACTCGCCTTAACTCACCGCTCTTTTGCTTATGAATTTGGTGGTCTTCCAACCAATGAACGCTTAGAGTTTCTGGGCGATAGCGTCCTAGGTTTAGTAATTACAGAGGCGCTTTATCAGCGCTTTCCAGATCTAGATGAATCTCGCCTCTCGCCACTTCGCTCAGGGATAGTAAATATGCGCGCACTTGCAAGTATTGCAAGGGAGCTGGAACTTGGTTCAGCTCTCAAAATCGGCAAGGGCGAAGAAGTAACTGGCGGAAGAGATAAGAATTCAATTTTGGCAGATGCCTTTGAGGCTCTGGTGGGAGCTATCTATCTAGATCACGGCTTTGATGTTAGCGCGGAGATAATTATGCGTTTGATGAAGAGCGCTATAGACGAGGCAGTAACACGGGGAGCAGGTCTTGATGGCAAGACAGCGCTACAAGAAATTGTTGCCTCCGCTGGATGGCCGCCACCTGAATATAAGGTCAGTGAGTCAGGACCTGATCATGATAAAGATTTTGTTGCTTATGCAATTGTTAACGGGATTACATATCCAGAAGGCCATGGCAAATCAAAGCGCGAAGCAGAGCAAGTGGCGGCAAGAATTGCCTTTGAATCTCTATCAAATAAGTAGCTTATGCCTGAGTTACCCGAAGTTGAAACTGTAAGGCGGGGAATAGAGCCTTTTATATTGGGCAGGAAAATCAGAGAAATCGATGTAGTTCATAAAGGCGGAAATAGATCTTCAACCTATGCTCCTTATAGCGCAATTGAGGGCGCGAAGGTTTTAAGTGTTAAGAGACGAGGAAAATTTCTCTGGTTTGAATTGAATAGAGATTTTGCGCTTATGGCCCATCTAGGAATGAGCGGCCAGCTAATAATTCAAGATAAGAACCGAGAATATGAGAAACATCTGCGAGTTCGAATTGATTGTGGCGATCGAAAGAAAGAAATTCGCTTTATTGATCAACGCACATTTGGGTGGATTTCTATTGATAAGTTAGTCCTTGAAGGCGAGGATCTAATACCTCACTCCTTTACTCGTATCGCTCCAGATCTATTCGATGAGAAATTTGATCGCAGAGCTGTAATCCGCCGAATAAGCAAGAAGAACAGCGCGATAAAGCGCGTTCTTCTAGATCAGAGCGTTGTAAGCGGAGTGGGAAATATCTATGCTGATGAAGCGCTCTGGCGCGCTAAGATTCATCCTGAGCGCCTTGCAAAGAAACTATCGGAGCAAGAAATTTCTAAGCTGCTTGCTTCAACTAAATCTGTTATGGAGAGAGCCTTAAAAGCTGGCGGGACAAGTTTTGATGAGCTCTATATCAATGTAAATGGTGAGAGCGGATACTTTGATATCCAGCTTGAGGCATATGGCCAGGAGAATGAGCCCTGTTCTAGATGTGGCAGCGAGATTGCTAGGATCTCTTTCGCAAACCGGTCATCACATTTTTGTCCGCAATGCCAGAGCAAATCTCCCCTTAGAAAAGTGGGAAAAAAGAAGGGCGAGAGAAAAAAAGTCAGCTCTAAGCGGGGGTAAAACCCGAGCGCGCACTGCCTCACCCGATAGGTTCTACCTGTGTATTTAAAGAGCATGACCCTAAAGGGCTTTAAGTCCTTTGCCGCTCCAACGACCTTGAAGTTCGAGCCTGGGATCACCTGCGTGGTTGGGCCCAATGGATCGGGCAAGAGCAATGTTGTTGATGCCCTTTCTTGGGTTATGGGCGAGCAGGGAGCCAAGAGTCTGCGCGGCGGAAAGATGGAAGATGTCATTTTCGCTGGCACTTCAGGGCGAGCCCCACTAGGTCGAGCAGAGGTATCAGTCACCATTGATAACGCAGATGGCGCTCTGCCCATTGAATTTAGCGAAGTTACTATCTCAAGAACTTTATTTAGAAATGGTCAGAGTGATTATCAGATAAATGGTGAATCAGCGCGCCTTCTAGACATTCAAGAATTGCTAAGCGATAGCGGCATTGGACGCGAGATGCATGTAATCGTGGGTCAGGGTCAACTCGATGCAATCCTCACCGCCAATCCGGAGGAGCGAAGAGGATTCATTGAAGAAGCCGCAGGAATACTAAAACATAGGAAGCGAAAAGAGAAGGCGCTTCGAAAATTAGAGTCAATGCAAGGCAATATGTCTAGGGTTCAAGATCTGACTAATGAGCTGCGAAGACAACTTCGTCCCCTTGGTAAACAAGCAGAGGTCGCTAGAAAAGCTGCAGTGATTCAGGCTGATGTGCGAGATGCCAAGTTAAGAATTTTAGCCGATGACTTAATTGCCTTTAACTCAACTCTAAGTTCGGAAGTTGCTGATGAGACCGCTCTTCGCCAGAGACGCGATGAAGTAGATCAAGAGCTCGATCAATTGCGCAAGAGAGAAATTGAGTTAGATCAGATTGCAGCGATTCAAGGACCAGAGTTAGCGCAGGCGCAGAATAATTATTACAGCTTGACTGCCCAGAAAGAAAAGTTAAGAGGAATTCAGAACTTGGCATCAGAGCGTGCGCGCTTCTTGGCTGAAGAGGCAGATGAAGCTAGAGCATCTGGTCGAGATCCTGAAGTGCTTGAGACTGAAGCGAAAGTCTTAAGAGGTGAGCAATCCATTCTGCAAGGTTCATCAGATAAAGCCAGCGCTGAATTAGCTGCTGCAAGTAATAGCGTTAATCAATTAGAGGTGCGCCTAAAAGGCGAAGAAGACCGAGTAGCAGCAGCCCAGAGAGCGCTTGCTGATTATCGCGAAGGAACTGCTAGACAAGAAGGTCATATAAAGTCTCTGCAATCAAGAATTGATGGCGCAGGCTCTGAAATTAATAGGCTAGAGAGCGCGCTAGCTGGCGCTCGCACAAGAGTTGCTGAATCTAAAGTCGAGTTTGCCCGTCTTGAAAGTGAAATTGCTGGGCTTGATGCAGGAGAGCTTGGTCTTGATGCTGAATTTGAGAGAGCAAAAGCCCTACTAAATGGCAGCAAAGCCAATTTAGAGAAGTTAAGAAGTGATCTCTGGCTCGCCGAACGGGCAAAAGCTGCCGCGGAAGCAAAAATTGATGCTCTGCGGCAAGCAACGCTTCATAAAGATGGAAGCGGCGCGCTATTAACAAATAACCAAGGAATTCAAATACGGGGCAGTCTAGCTTCGCTTTTAACAATTGAGCCTGGATGGCAGAGCGCCGTAGCTAGCGCTTTAGGTTCCTTGGCAGATGCATTAGTACTACAAGACCTAAGTCAGGTTATCTCGGCCATCTCCTTTTTGAAATCTACATCTGCTGGAAGCGCTGAACTGCTCTTCTTCTCAGAAGCTGACTCCTCAGCAGTTATAGAAATACCAAATGGATTGACACCTCTAGCAAGTAAAGTTTCATCAGCTACTTTAAATTCCATGTTGCCAGCTCTCTTCTCTGGGTTTGTCGTTGCAGATTCACTTAGTCAAGCAAATCAGATCATCTCTGGAAGTTCTTCGCTTATTGCAGTGACTAAAGATGGAGACTTGGTTGGTAGTGGAAGAGCTAGAGGCGGCTCATCTGCGCGAACCACATTAATTGAAATATCAGAAATAATTGAACGAGGCGAGATAGAGCTACAAAAACATAGTCATGATTGCGACCGGATTCATTTTGATCTCTCAACAGCTGAAACAAAATTAACTTCTGATCAACTCAATTATGATCAAGTTTTGGCTAGATTGAATGAATCAGATGCTGCAATGGCAGCTCTTGCAGAACAGATGGCGGCGGCTAGCCAAGGTGTAAAGAGCGCTAGTGGCGAAGTTGAACGCCTAGAGAAGTCCATAGTCGAGGTGAAACAAGCTCTAAATATTGATCTAGATGAATTAGTTATTGCTAAGAGCGAATTTGAAAAGAGTAGTGAGCCATCAGAGCCTGAGCTGAGCTCACTTGAAAATTTAAGGGCCACGCTTGCCACAGCAAGAGCAGTTGAAGTCGAGGCTCGCCTTGCGCTTAGAACTATTGAGGAGCGGGTGGCAGCAATTTCGCAGCGGGCTAAAGATCTTGAACTTGCAGCAGCAACTGAGCGTCAGTCAGCCAGTAATAACATCACCCGCCGCGCAGCCAGAGCTAGAGGGGCAGTTACGGCTCAAGGGATTGCCGATGCGGCTTATGAAGCTTTAATTCAAATTGAAATCTCGATATCAAGAGCCAATAGTGAGCGCGAGAGACTGGAAGTTGCTCGATCTAATCGAGATGGCGAGATTCTCTCAATTCGCCAAGCGATAAGAGATTTAAGCGCTGAGCTTGATCAATTGACCTCTAGCGTTCATCGCGACGAAATAGCAAGAGCTGAACAAAGATTAAGAATTGAGCAACTTGAGATTAAGGCTATGGAGGAATTTGGAGTTGATAGCTCATCTCTTATAAATGAGTATGCCCCAGATAAGCCAGTTCCAACCTTCATTGAAGATGATGCTGGAAATCTAAGTCAGGGTGAATTCATTCCTTATATTCGAGCAGAGCAGGAAAAACGTCTTGCTGGCGCCGAGAAATCTTTAGCACTTCTTGGAAAGATAAATCCCCTAGCACTCGAAGAATTCTCATCTCTTGAAGGGCGTTTGAAGTATCTAGCAGATCAACTAGAGGATTTGAAGAAATCCAAGAAGGATCTTCTAGATATCATCAAATCAGTTGATGACAAAGTTCAAGAGATTTTTGAAGAAGCTTTCAGAGATACGGCAAGAGAGTTTGAAAAAATATTTGCTCGACTATTCCCAGGAGGAGAGGGGCGACTGCTATTAACTGATCCAAGAGATCTACTGAACTCCGGAGTTGATGTTGAAGCTCGTCCTCCAGGAAAGAGAATTAAGCGACTCTCACTACTCTCTGGCGGCGAACGCTCTCTTACGGCGGTAGCACTTCTGGTAGCGATATTTAAAGCAAGGCCCAGCCCATTCTATGTATTAGATGAGGTTGAAGCTGCCCTCGATGATACAAATCTTGGCCGCCTACTCTCTGTTCTAGAGGAGCTAAGACAGGCATCACAGCTAATTATCATCACGCATCAGAAACGAACGATGGAGATTGGCGATACTTTGTATGGCGTGAGCATGCGCGGTGATGGAGTATCAGAAGTTATCTCTCAGCGACTTCGTGAGATTGAAACTGAACCCGCATAACCATGGGTTTATTTGGTTCATTCCTCAGCAAGTTCTCCAAATCCAAAGCAACAATTGAAGATCTTGAACAGTTTAGGCAAATTCTCATCTCTTCAGATCTTGGAGTGAAAATCACCGATGAGATTCTAGATTTAGTAAAGCGCGAGAAGAGCGAGTCGCTTTCCACTGCTATTGCCGCCTCACTTAAATCAAGGTTAACTACCTCAGCAAGAACCCTTAAAGTATCAAGTGTTGGACCAACTGTAATCCTCATCGTGGGAGTAAATGGCACTGGCAAAACTACGAGCGCAGCAAAACTTGCTAATCACTATGCGAGAAGTGGAAAAAAAGTTTTATTAGTCGCAGCCGACACCTTTAGAGCGGCTGCTGTTGCTCAACTTCAAACTTGGGGCCAGAGAATTGGCGTTGAGGTTCTAAGTGGGGCAAGCAATAGTGATCCTGCGGCGATAGCTTTTGATGGGGCAAAAAGAGCTAAGGAAGAGGGCTTTGATTTTCTAATTGTTGATACGGCAGGAAGACTACATACCAAGAGCAACTTGATGGATGAGCTAGGCAAGATTCAAAGAGTTGTCGAGAAGGTAACTCCGGTGGATGAGATTTTATTTGTACTTGATGGAACAACTGGTCAGAATGGAATCAAACAGGCAGAGACATTTGCCGCAAGCGTGAATTTAACGGGGATTATGGTGACAAAACTTGATGGCTCTACCAAGGGCGGGATCGCAATTGCTACTGAGGCTCAGCTTCAAGTTCCCTTGAAATTTGTCGGCTTTGGTGAGGCGATAGATGACCTGGCCCCCTTTGATGCAGATGGATATATCGCTGAGCTTTTAACATAGCCGTAACAGAGGGCGAGGAACTGTCACCTCGGCGAAATCTATTTGAGCCATCAGGGGAAATACTTCTAAAGCAGACTCCGCTCAATCTCAGAGTTGAGAAATTTACCTTTTATTCACGGAGTCTGCATTTAGCAGCCCGGTTCGGAGAAAAAAATGGATGAAGTAGTACTAAGTGCTGGCGATACCGCATGGGTATTAGCTAGCTCTGCCCTCGTTTTACTAATGACCCCAGGGCTTGCTTTCTTTTATGGCGGAATGGTGCGAGCAAAGAGCGCGCTAAATATGATGATGATGTCGATAATCACTATAGGAGTAGTAAGTATTCTCTGGGTTATCTACGGATTCAAAATTGCTTTTGGTTATGAGGCAGATTCGCCTTGGTATGGATCATTTTCAGCATCAGGTTTAGGTGATGTAGTAAATGAATTAGCAAATAATGGCGGGATCTATCCCATCCCACTTCTGGCATTTGCGGTATTCCAATTGATGTTCGCCATCATTACTCCAGCGCTAATCTCAGGCGCAATTGCAGATCGAACTAAGTTCTTCTCGTGGGCAGTATTTGTTGCTATCTGGGTAACGGTCGTTTATTTCCCAGTAGCTCACTGGGTATTTGCATTCGGTAACAAAGTTGGCGATACAGTGACGGGTGCAGGATATCTTGCCTCACAAGGAGTTCAAGACTTCGCTGGTGGAACTGCAGTTCATATCAATGCTGGAGCTGCTGGACTTGCGCTAGCAATTGTTCTTGGCAAAAGAATTGGTTGGCAGAAATCTCCTATGCGTCCTCACTCACTTCCGCTAGTGCTTCTTGGTGCTAGCTTGCTCTGGTTCGGCTGGTTTGGATTTAACGCCGGAAGCGCACTGGCAGCTAATGGAATTGCAGCTCTGGCATTTATCAACACGCAAGTAGCAACGGCAGGAGCCGTAATTGGCTGGATTCTTACTGAAAAGTTCCGCGATGGACATCCAACAACGCTAGGCGCTGCATCTGGAGCAGTAGCAGGCCTTGTTGCTATCACTCCGGCTTGTGCATTCGTTGAACCTTGGGCAGCAGCAGTTATTGGTCTAATTGCTGGAATTGCCTGCGCACTAGCTGTTGGACTTAAATACAAATTGGGATATGACGACTCTTTAGATGTTGTCGGGGTTCACTTAGTTGGCGGCATTGTTGGCTCTTTGGCAATTGGCTTATTTGGAACCAGCAAGATTCTGGGGCTAGATGGACTCTTCTATGGCGGCGGCATGGAGCTACTCGGCAAGCAAGCGCTCGGCGTTGCTCTAGTCATGGGTTACTCATTTGTGATGACCCTAATCATCGGCTTCCTGATTGAAAAAACAATTGGATTTAGAGTTAAGGCTGAGAGTGAACTAGCTGGAGTAGATCAATCAGAACATGCAGAGAGCGCCTATGAATTTGGCGGAGTTCTCAAAGGAGGTCGTTAATCATGAAGTTAATTACAGCAATCATTAAGCCAGCAAAGTTTGATGAGGTTAAAGATGCTCTTAGGGCAGCTGGAGTCAAAGGGATGACCGTCTCTGAAGTATCTGGAGTTGGTCGCCAAGGTGGCCACGTGGAGGTCTATCGCGGAGCTGAATACCCAATCGACTTGATCAGCAAAATAAGAATAGAGATTCTTGCTGAGAATAAGGATGTTGATTCTGTAATCAACACCATAGTCAAGGCGGCATCTACCGGATCAATCGGTGATGGAAAGGTCTGGGCCACCCCCGTGGATAACGTAGTTCGCGTTCGCACCGGAGAGAAAGGCGAGGCGGCAATCTAGTAGTTGCCCATACCTAGGCAGTAAAAGTTGAGAAAAGGTGGCATATGCGAGGGCATTTCCACCTTTTTTCGATTTATCTAGCCATTATGTAGGCTTCAAGACATGTTTGAATCCTTAAGTTCTAAGTTCTCTGATCTTTTTGGATCACTGCGAAAAAAAGGGCGAATCACCCCTGATGATATTGAGATCAGCTGCCAAGAGCTTCGCAGAGCGTTACTAGAGGCTGATGTTGCTTTAAGTGTTACCGAAACTTTTGTAGCAAAAATAAGAGGTAGATCGCTTGAAAGACTTCCAGAGATTAGGCAATCGACTAATCAATCTGAGGAGATTTATTCGATAATTAATCAGGAGCTCATTGCAATTCTTGGTGGGCAAGCGCGGCGAATCCGCTATGCCAAGAGCGGTCCAACGATAATCATGCTTGCAGGTCTTCAAGGATCTGGAAAAACTACGCTAGCTGGAAAATTAGCTAGATTTCTAAAGGAGGAGGGAAATACCCCGCTATTAGTTGCTGCTGATCTCCAGAGACCTAATGCTGTCACTCAATTACAAGTTTTGGCAGAGTCAATTTCAGTTCCAATATTTGCACCAGAGATAGGAAATGGAAGCGGCGATCCAGTAAAGGTTGCCAAGGGGGCAGTTACCTACGCCAATGAAAAACTCCATAATGTTGTAATTGTTGATACTGCTGGACGACTCGGCATTGATAGCGAATTAATGGAGCAAGCAAGTTCGATTAGGGATGCCATTAATCCTCATGAAATTCTCTTTGTAGTAGATGCCATGATGGGACAAGACGCTCTTACTACCTCGCTAGCCTTTTTAGAAGGGGTAGGTTTTGATGGAGTTGTATTAACGAAGCTAGATGGTGATGCCAAGGCTGGAGCTGCGCTCTCTATTGTTGAAGTAACAGGAAAGCCAATTCTTTTCACCTCAACTGGTGAGAAGTTAACTGACTTTGATTACTTTTATCCAGAGCGAATGGCCTCAAGAATCTTAGGTCTTGGCGATATTGCAACCTTGGCGGAGCAAGCAAAGCGAGCACTTGATGGAGATAGTGCTAAGCGCTTAGAAGAGAAATTTGTTTCAGGGCAAGAATTCACTTTAGAGGATTTCTTAGAGCAATTAGGGGCTATGAAAAAGATGGGTTCCATGACCAAACTTCTTGGCATGCTGCCTGGCGCCAACTCCGCTGCGATGAAGAAACAGATCGATAGCATCGATGATAATGAGTTAGTTAGAACTCAAGCGATTGTTCAATCGATGACTCCCGGTGAGAGGCGTGATCCAAAAATATTGAATGGCTCAAGACGAGCACGTATCGCACGCGGCAGTGGCAGAAGTGTTACTGAGGTAAATTCACTGGTAGATCGATTCTCAGCTGCGCAGAAAGCGATGAAACAGATGAGATCTGGTGGCGGATTACCTCCGGGGATGTCGCTGCCAGGGGGGATGAGCCTGCCAAATGCCGCTCCAATGAATTCACCAAAGATCGCGCCAAAGAAGAAGTCGCGATCTGGAAATCCCGCAAAACGAGCGGCCCAAGAGGGTCGATAGATAAGCTCAATTGGGAATTATCAAGGGCTCGTGGCAATATTGGCCTCCTGTTCAAGAGCCCTCTACCTCTTGACCGGCACTTATTAACATAAGAGCTTTTTTTCTTAACTTGGCATCCTACTCAAGTGAGAAAAAATGGGTTCGATTAACTATGCAAGGAGAAAGCCTTCGTGGCAGTAAAAATTAGATTGGTACGTCTAGGAAAGATTCGCACACCTCACTACCGAATTGTTGTTGCAGATTCTCGTAAAGCCCGTAATGGACTCAAGATCGAGGAGATTGGTAGATACTCACCAGCATCTGATCCTTCGCTAATTGAAGTTGATTCAGATCGCGCTCAACATTGGCTAAAAAATGGCGCGCAGCCAACTCCTGCTGTAGAAGCAATTTTGAAAGTTACCGGCGATTGGCAGAAGTTCAAGGGAGTCGCTGGCCAAGAGGGAACTCTTAAGACTCTTCCAGTTCGACCAAATAAGCGCGTTGCTTATGAAGAGGCAGTAAAGGCAGCGAGTAATGAGCCAGCAGATGGCGCAACTACTATGAAGAAGCGCGCCGCTGAGAAACTTGCAGCAAAGAGCGCTCCAGTAGAAGTCGTAGCCGAAACATCATCAGCAGAGGCAGCTCCAGTCGAGGTCGCTGCTGAAGCAACTCCGATTGAGACCCCAGCAGCAGATGCTCCTGCAGAAGTAGTTGCAGAGGCTACGCCAACTGAAACTCCAGCTGAGTAAACATGATGATTGATGAAGCTTTAGAACATTTAGTAAAGGGAATCGTAGATAACCCTGAAGAGGTAATCATCTCTGAAAAAGAGGGAAGACGCGGAACAACTCTTGAGGTAAGAGTTCACCCTGAAGATATTGGCAAAGTAATCGGTCGAAATGGCCGAACAGCAAAGGCGCTACGTACCGTGGTTTCAGCTTTGGCTGGGCGAAGTGTTCGCGTGGATCTTGTTGAGGCGGATGAGGCGCGTTAATCGCGCTTAGCTAATTTGTTACTCGTAGTAGGTCGCATCGGTCGCGCACATGGAGTGCGCGGCGAGGCAACCATTGAAGTTCGAACCGATAGCCCTGATGAAAGATTTGCTATTGGATCAATTCTAAGAACAGATCCAGAAGATAAAGGGCCTCTAAAGATAACAGGCGCAAAAGTTCATAGTGGAACCCTGCTGCTCTCATTTGAAGGTTATAGCGATAGAAATTCGGTTGAAAAACTTCGCAACGTTCTGCTTCTTTCCGAGGTAAATCCAGAAGATTCAAATTTGAATGCAAATGACTTTCATATCTCTCAAATTTTAGGATGCAAAGTTATCGACCACTCCGGCAAAGTTTGGGGTGAGGTCAAAGAGGTCCTTGAACTTCCATCTCAAGACACCTTAGTGATTAGTTATCAAGGGAAAGACTTTTTGATTCCTTTTGTTAAACACTTTACCCCAGATATAGATATCGCAAGTAAGATAATTACAGCTGATAATCTAGAGGAGTTAATGTGAAGATAACAGCCATCTCTATCTTCCCAGAATATTTCTCGCCTCTTGAACTATCACTAATTGGTAAGGCGCGAAGCCAATCGTTAATTGAGTTTAAGAGCATAAACCTAAGAGATTTCACGACAGATAATCACCATAGCGTTGACGACACCCCATATGGCGGGGGAGCAGGAATGGTGATGATGGCAGAGCCGTGGGGCCAAGCTATTGATTCAATTCTTGAAAAAGATGGTGAAATAGATTTAATAATTCTCACTCCCGCTGGGGCAAAGTTCAATCAAAGGAAGGCTGAACAGCTAAGCAAAGGTAAGCATCTGGTATTTGCCTGTGGTCGCTATGAAGGAATTGATGCAAGAGTTGGCGATTACTATCGCGAGGGGAAAAATCTAAGGGTTCATGAGATTTCAATTGGTGATTATGTTGTTAATGGCGGTGAGGTTGCCGCACTAGTAATTATTGAAGCAGTTACTCGATTAGTTCCTGGAGTTATTGGCAATCCAGANNTCTCTTGACGAGGAATCACATAATGAAATTGGCGCTCTGGAGTATCCAACATTTACTAAACCGGCTATTTGGCGAAATCTAAATGTTCCCGAAGTGCTCCTCTCTGGGAATCATGGCCAGATTCAAAAGTGGAGGCAGGAAGAAGCCAAACGCCGCTCAGAGTTAGGTCAATAGGCTTAACAACAGGGGAATAATCGCGACACGCCGAGTGTTGGATAGGACAGCGAGCAACTAGTTGGGCATTATCCGCCCGTAGCCACGAGACTAAATGGTCTGGCTCGATGCAAGAAGAGATTGGTGGTGAGAGATCAATGGCAACTGATTATGACACGCCTCGAAAAACCGATGAAGAGTTACATGAGGAATCCTTAGAAGAGTTAAAGGCTAGAAGAGCTGAAGCTCAATCAGGTCAAGTTGATCTCGATGAAGAAGAGGCAGAAAATGTTGAACTACCAGGAGCAGATCTATCTGGTGAAGAGTTGTCAGTTCGAGTAGTTCCAAAGCAAGATAACGAATTTACCTGCTCGCGTTGCTTCCTGGTTCATCACATTACTCAACTCGCCCGCGGCGAGGGAGCTAAAGCAGTCTGTAAGGATTGCGCTTAAAGATTCAATTTCTCGGCAAATCTCGCTGGATTCTCAGAACTTACCAGCCAAAATGGTGTTGGATCGCGAGGATCTGCAATCTCAATCTTGAGACCTCCTTTGACCCAGAAGCGCAGTGCAAGAAAGGCCTGCGGATTAATGCCTGCACCTCTATGAAATGACATTTCTTCTTCACTTAATATCTCTACTCTCTTTAGATACGCAATCTCTATGTTGGCTCTTCCAGCAATGAGGCGCTCTGAATCTATTTCAATAGTTAGTGAGGTAGCGCGATAGAAGAAGATAGTTGAGATAGCAAGAATTGCTGCAGTAACTACTGTAGCTAGATTGCCAAGTGAGGCCCAGATAGATAGCAAGATTGATAAGTCAAGGCAGATAATTAATAAAGTCAGCCAGATTGGCCATCTCATTACCTCTCGCATGAGACGAGAGTACTTGCTTGAGTTAGATAGCGCTTTCCTATCGACAGGGTAGCCTTCACCCATGTCTCGCCAGCTAAATATTCAAGTCCCACCAGGAGTTCAAGTCCCGCCTCGACATCCTGACGCTCCACCAAGTGGAAAATTACTTGGCTCTCATAATCCCGATTGTTATGGATGTGGCCCGAGCCATCCTGCAGGTTTACATCTTGTCGCTTATGCAGGAGAGAGTATGAATATCACTGCGCAATTTACAGTAACAGATTTACATCAAGGAGCCCCTGGTCTTGCCCACGGCGGACTGCTTTCATGCGCCTTTGATGAAGCTTTAGGAAAATTAATGTGGCTGGTTCGTGAGCCAGCAGTAACTGGAAAACTTGAGACATCTTTTCTCTCACCAGTTCCAGTAGGAAGCACCTTATTTATCAATGCTGAGATAACTGGGCAGGAGGGTAGAAAGATCTACACCAGGGCTGAGGGCAGAATTGGTTCAAGTGAGGGCGTTTTAGCGGTGGAGGCTGCAGCGATATTTATCATTGTTCCTATGGAGCACTTCATTAAGCATGCATCAGAGGAATTCAAGCATGTATTAAAGGAGCGAAGAGACTTATCTATCGATACTGAGTTTGAGATCAATCCATGAGAGTACTAATAACTCAATTAGATAAAGAACTTCCAATGCCCACATATGCCAAAGCTGGTGATGCTGGAGCTGATATCTACTCAGCTATAGATATCACTATTGCACCTGGCATGAGAGCTCTAGTGCCAACTGGAATTGCTATCGCTTTAGCGGATGGATATGGCGCTTTTGTTCATCCTCGCTCCGGACTTGCGATCAAATATGGAGTGGGACTAGTAAATGCTCCAGGAACTATAGATGCCGGTTATCGAGGAGAGATTTCGGTAATTGTAATTAATCATGACCAGAGCGCGAGTTTCGAGATAAAGCGGGGAGATCGCATTGCCCAATTGGTTTTTCAAAGGGTCGAACGAGCCGAATTTGTTCCAGTTGAAGAGCTTCCCGGGTCTAATCGAAGTGGCTCTGGCTTTGGTTCAAGTGGGCGCTCATGAGCGAGAGTGAAGATAAAGCAAAAATTCTCTCAGCTATGGGGGGAGTTAAAGGCTTAATAGATTCTGGACTTCCAGCGCTACTCTTTCTAATTGCTTTTAATATTACAAAGGATGTTAGAGATTCAGCCTATGCCGCACTTGCTCTCTCACTACTTCTAACACTTGTTAGATTGGTAAAGCGGGAAACTATTCAGCATGCGATTTCAGGGGTAATAGGGGTTGGAATCTGCGCTTGGTTCTCGATGCGCACTGGAAAGGCTGAAGATTTCTATCTTCCAGGGCTCTGGACTAATGCAATATACGGATCTGCTTATTTAATTTCAATTCTTTTGCGCTGGCCAGTAATTGGACTCATTATTGGTCCACTTTTGGAAGAAAACTTTAGATGGCGCAAAGATCCTGCAAGAACCAAGGTATATATCAAGGCAACCTGGCTTTGGGTTGGTATGTTTGCAATCCGCCTTGTTGTTCAATATCCGCTATATGTGAGTGGGAATGTTAATTTACTTGGCAGTGCCAGGTTAATTATGGGTTATCCGCTATTTATTGCTACAGCTTGGGCGACATGGCTAGTAATTAGGAGTGGTCCTAAGCTACGAGAAGACCTTAGAAACGGTAACTAGAGTTAATCCTTAATAAAACAAGCCTTTAGAGAGACTTCGGCCTCTGCGGTAGTAACAAAAATTAGTTCATCACCAGCTGCAAATACATCATGATCTGCTGGGGTTATTACATGGCCATCTCTAATAATTGCGGCAAGTGAGGCATCTTGCGGAAGTGAAATCTCTTCAACAGATTTTCCAATGCAAGATGAGTTATCAGGAAGAGTTAACTCAACTAAATTAGCCTCTCCAGCTTTCAGTGAGAATAGTCTGACGATATCTCCAACAGAAACAGCTTCCTCAACTAGCGCTGCAATAATTCTTGGTGTTGAAACAGCAACATCAACGCCCCAGGAAGAATCAAAAAGCCATTCATTTTTTGGATGATTTACCCTAGCCACCACTCTTGGAACACCATATTCAGTCTTTGCAAGAAGAGATGCCACAAGATTTACTTTGTCATCACCTGTAGCTGCAACCATAACCTGGCAGGTATCAAGCTTAGCTTTATCGAGGGAGCTGATTTCGCAGGCATCAGCCATCAGCCATTCAGCAGAGGGAACGCTCTCCATTTTAAGTGACTTTGGATTCTTATCAATTAGTAAAACCTGATGACCATTTTCAATCAACTCTCTGGCAATAGCTCGACCTGCATTACCAGCGCCTGCGATAGCAATTCTCATCTCTACTGCCCACTCGGTGGAAGGGCTAGAGATGCCTCGGTTGCGGCTAAATTCTTATCTTCTACCATTACATGAATAACATCGCCTTCTTGCAAGACCGTATGTTCATTGGGTATTAAGCCTTCACCAAGCCTTGTAACAAAAGCCACGCGTGCTTCGGTATGTTCTTCTATTAGTGACACTGGCTGTCCGTACCAATCGCGATGAAAGGCAATCTCAGCTAACTGCACTTTTCCAGATGCATCTTGCCACTCCGAGCGAGATCCTTGTGGCAGTAGTCGTCTCATAATTTGATCTGTAGTCCAGAGAACTGTGGCGACAGTAGGAATTCCTAATCTTTGATAGATCTCAGCTCTTCCTGGATCATAAATTCGGGCCACAACACTTGCTACCCCATAGGTTTCTCTTGCAACTCTTGCTGCCAAAATATTTGAATTATCGCCATTTGATACTGCAGCGAAGGCATCAGCTCTTTGAATTCCTGCCTCTAATAAAGTGTCGCGATCAAAGCCCATTCCAGCCACAGTTAGCCCATTAAAATCTGCGCCAAGGCGACGAAAAGCTTCACGATCTTGATCGATTACGGCAACGCTATGGCCCAGAGTCTGAAAATCTTTTGCCAGGGTAGAACCGACTCGGCCGCAACCCATGATTACGACATGCACAAAGGGAGAATTTACACCTTTAGGCTAGATTCCCTCTAATCCACGCGAGGGATAGCAAGAGAAATAAGAGCTTCCATGAACTTTCTAGGAGAGGTGTGCTAGTGCAAAGCGGTGATCAATTAGAAGTCGATATCACAGCTATTGCACATGGCGGCCACACCATAGCGCGCCATGAAGGAAGAGTTATCTTTGTAAGACATGCAATCCCTGGTGAGCGCGTGATTGTTGAGATTAGCGATGTGACAAAGAGCTTTGCTAGAGGAAACTGCATCTCAGTAATTAAAGCTTCTAAACATCGGGTAAGTGCGCCTTGTTCATATGCTCGATTTGATGGCTGCGGGGGATGCGACTTTCAACACATCGATCTTAGTTATCAGCGGGAGTTAAAGAGCGAAATTATTAAAGAGCAGTTTAGCCGTCTTGCCAAGATGGAGGTTGATATTGAGGTTGAAGAAGTTAAACCGAATTTACATTGGCGCAGCAGAATGGAATTCACCGTATCTGAAAATGGCAAGGTTGGTCTCTATGCCTCACGTTCCAATCAGATTGTTGAGATTGATAAATGCCTAATTGCTCATGAGGATATTGATATCGAAAAAATCAATCAGATGAAGTTGCCCAAATCAAAGCGGGTAGATGTTGCCATCACTAGCAAGGGCAAGAGTGCGGTAGTGATAGAGGGTCGAGAGAACTTAGAACTTATTGAGGAGCAGGTAGATGGCATTGACTTCTCGCTGAATCCAATCACCTTCTGGCAGAGCCATCGCATGGCGCCGACTGTTTTAAGCCAAGTAGTTAAGGATTATGTTCAAGCCAAGCCTGCAGATCACATCTTTGATCTCTACGGTGGAGCTGGCCTGTTTAGCGCAGCCCTTTTAGCTGATCTCGGAGTTGCAGGAAGAGTCACCTTAATTGAATCCGATGAGAATGCGATTATCGATGCCAGACGAAACTTTGCCCTAGAGCCAAGAGTTGAAATAGTTGAAGCAAAAGTTGAAGCGAGTTTAAAGAAATATCGTGCAGCAAATGTAGTTCTCCTTGATCCTCCTCGCGCTGGAGCTGGGGAGAGAGTCATTTCAACTATTACCTCTCTTGCTCCGAGAACGATTGTCTATGTTGCCTGTGATCCGGCCTCACTTGCCCGAGATAGCGCCTATCTTTCAGCGCAGGGATACAAGTTGGATCAAATCAGGGCCTTTGACCTCTTTCCAATGACTGCGCATATGGAGCTTGTGGCGCGTTTCATTATTTCTTGAGTAATACTCTAGTAATTCGTCTTTGAGCACTTTATGCGACAACAGTTAAGATGGGCTCATGAGCAAGAACTCCTTCGGCGCAAAGAGCTCGCTTGAAGTATCAGGCAAGAGTTATGAAATATTTGATATCACCAAACTTGCGCAAGCAAATTCTCTTCCCTTTTCCTTAAAAGTATTACTAGAAAATCTCCTTCGCACTGAAGATGGCGCAAATATCACAGCCAAGCAGATCGAAGCTCTTGCTTCCTGGAATCCTGAATCAATTCCCGACACTGAAATTCAATTCACACCAGCGCGTGTGATTATGCAAGATTTCACCGGAGTTCCCTGTGTTGTTGATCTTGCCACTATGAGAGAGGCAATAGCAGAACTTGGCGGAGATCCATCTCGCGTGAATCCCTTAGCTCCAGCTGAATTAGTCATTGATCACTCAGTTATTGCAGATCAATATGGAACAGTTGATTCCTTCAAAGAAAATGTTGATATTGAGTATGAGAGAAATCAAGAGCGATATCGCTTCCTTCGTTGGGGCCAGAGCGCCTTTGATGAATTTAAAGTAGTCCCACCTGGCACGGGCATTGTTCATCAGGTAAACATTGAATACCTCGCAAGAGTAGTAATGGTCAGAGCAGTTAATGGTGTGCAGCGGGCATATCCAGATACTGTGGTTGGAACTGATTCACACACCACTATGGTCAATGGCCTTGGCGTTCTTGGGTGGGGAGTTGGAACTACTGCAACTGATTTAGTTTTAACTATCACTGAAATGCTTAGAAAGCATGGCGTAGTTGGCAAGTTTGTTGAATTTTATGGCCCCGGTGTGAGCGCTCTTCCGATGGCTAATCGCGCCACCATTGGAAATATGTCTCCCGAATATGGCTCAACTGTGGCAATTTTCCCAATAGATCAGGAAACCATTAAGTATCTAGAGTTAACCGGAAGAAGCGGAGAACAATTAGAGCTAGTGGAGAAATACGCCAAGGCTCAAGGACTATGGCATGACCCATCAGCAGAACCACGATATTCCGAGCGGTTAGAGCTAGATCTTTCAAATGTCGTTCCATCAATTGCAGGGCCAAAGAGACCACAAGATCGGGTCTCACTAAGCGATGCCAAGAGTTCCTTTGCCAAAGTTCTCCCTTCTTATCTTTCTAGCAATACTGCTACTAATCCAATAGCAATTGAAGTAAATTCAAGAAAAGGATCTATTTCCAATGGCTCAGTGGTAATAGCTTCAATCACTTCTTGCACTAATACTTCAAATCCTTCAGTGATGATTGGGGCAGGACTACTAGCAAAGAAAGCTGTAGAAAAAGGTTTGATGAGCAAACCTTGGGTTAAGACCACACTTGCTCCAGGTTCAAAGGTAGTCACTAACTACTACGAAAAATCAGGGCTAACTCCATATCTGGAAAAACTCGGATTTAACCTTGTTGGCTATGGATGCGTTACCTGTATTGGAAACTCTGGTCCATTGCCTCTAGAGGTTAGCAAAGCAGTAAATGACAATGATCTCTCTGTTGCAGCGGTGCTTTCTGGAAATAGAAACTTTGAAGGTCGAATTAGCCCTGATGTGAAAATGAACTACTTAGCATCGCCTCCGCTAGTTGTAGCCTATTCAATTGCTGGGACTATGGATCATGACTTTGATAAAGATCCACTAGGCCAAGATAGCTCTGGAAACGATGTCTTCCTGAAAGATATCTGGCCAAGTATGCAAGAAATCCAAGGCGTAATTGATTCAGTTGTTACCTCAGATATGTTTAAGAAAGATTATTCAAGTGTCTTTGCTGGAGATCATCACTGGACCTCACTTGCAACGCCTGAAGGAAAGACTTTTGACTGGGATCCGAAATCTACTTATGTAAGAAAGCCACCTTACTTTGAGTCTATGCCGAGAAATCCACTTCCAGTTACTGATATTTCAGGTGCCAGAGTTTTGGCAAAGCTTGGTGATTCAGTAACTACCGATCACATATCACCGGCCGGCTCGATTAAAGTTGATTCTC
>DDYK01000037.1:1258-9140 GCA_002347935.1 Actinobacteria bacterium UBA2236 | reverse complement strand
CCGGACCAAATACCAATGGCTCTCAATTCTTTCTGGTCTATAAAAACACCACACTCGGGCCCAATTACACCCTCTGGGGAAAAATTGTTTCAGGCCTTGAAATCGTTAAATACATTGCTCAAGGGGGAGTTAAGAATGGAGGAGTGGATGGGACTCCACTTCGAACAATTGGTATTGAAAGAGCTGTGACTAGTAATTCCTAATCAGTACTAACAACCTTAAATATCTCAGCAACTCTTCCTGAAGCTAATCCATTTGCCTCAGCATTTCTCTCTCCCCACTGCCTAATCATTGATTCAAGCTCAGGGTTGTGGGCAGTCTGGCTGACATGCGCCTTTAACGCTGCAATCTTTTTATCGATCGTTTCGGTGATATCGATGAAGTGATTTGGAGTTGGAGAGCCGGTAATAAAAACCTCTCTTACTCGCCATGGCTGAAGTCCTTCAGCTTTTAATTCAGGGAAGGCATAAGGATTTCTGGCATCAGGATAGATTGCTTGAATCGCGCTCTCACCTGCTGCTAGGTGATCTGGATGGCTGGAATAAATACGTTCCCAATTTCGCTCAGGCGATTGGACCACCATTCGATCTGGCTTTGCGATGCGAATTGCTTTCACAATGTCTCGCCTAAGTTCAATAGTTGGAAATAATGAACCATCTCGGTAATTTAAAAAAGTTATCTCGCTAACTCCAAGGGCAGCTCCTGCCGCTCGCTGCTCTCGCTGTCTAACTTTTGCCATTTCTTCGACGGGAACATTTGATTCTTCCCCGCCTTGATCACCATTTGTGACAATGCAGTAAGAGACTTGAATTCCAGCCTCATGCCATTTAGCGATACTTCCTCCTGCGCCAAAATCGCAATCATCGGGATGGGCCATAACGACCAGAATGCGCTTGATTTCTTCATCATCAATTGGGGTCACTCGCTTATCCTAGACTTACCACTATGGCAGCGCTGAGCGAAGACAAATTGTTAGCAGGGTTAAACCCGCAGCAAGCAGCAGCTGTCACTCACTCTGGATCTCCAGTTCTTGTTGTTGCAGGGGCAGGTTCTGGAAAGACGCGGGTATTGACTAGACGAATCGCATATTTGATGGCAGCAAGGGGCGTAGATCCCCACGAAATATTGGCTATTACCTTTACCAATAAAGCAGCTGGAGAGATGAAAGAACGCGTCTCTGAATTAGTTGGTAATCGCGCCAAAATAATCTGGGTATCAACATTTCACTCAGCAGCGGTGAGAATCCTTCGCCAGGAAGCTGGAAGGCTGGGATTTAAATCAACATTTTCCATTTATGATCAAGCAGATTCTCTGCGCTTAATAACCTTGGTAATGAGAGATCTAAATCTAGATCCTAAGCGATATAACCCAAGGGGAGTTGCATCAGTAATTTCTGGTGCTAAAAATGATTTATTGGGCCCAAGTGACTACCGAAACGCTACTCAGAATAGTTTTGAAGAGGTAGTTGCTGAGATTTATGCAATTTATCAGTCAAGGCTAACGAGTGCTAATGCAATGGACTTTGATGACCTAATTATGAAAACTGTTGATCTACTGCAGAAGTTTCCTGAGGCTAGATCTCGTTATCGCCACCGCTTCAAGCATATTTTGGTTGATGAGTATCAAGATACTAATCACGCTCAATACATCCTAATTAGAGAACTAGTGGGAAGTGATAGAGAGGGAATCCCGGCAGCTGAGCTCTGTGTGGTTGGCGATGCTGACCAATCAATCTATGGCTTTAGAGGGGCGACAATTAGAAACATCATGGCATTTGAAGAAGATTATCCTGATGCCCAAACAATTTTGCTGGAACAGAACTATCGCTCAACTCAGAATATTTTAAGCGCTGCTAATGCCGTTATCTCACTAAATGAGGCTCGCAAAGAGAAGAACCTTTGGTCTGATGCTGGTAGTGGAGCAAAGTTAGTGGGTTTTGTTGGCGAGAATGAACATCATGAAGCTGAATACATCAGGGATGAACTATTTAGATTGGAGAGAGAAGGTCTTTCAAACTTTGGCCAGAGCGCTATTTTTTATCGTACGAACGCGCAATCACGTGTCTTTGAAGAGGTTTTTATGCGCGCCACAATTCCTTACAAAGTTGTGGGGGGAGTGCGCTTTTATGAACGCAAGGAAGTAAAGGATTTACTGGCCTATCTTCGAGTATTGGTAAACCCTGATGACGAGGTGAGTATGCGAAGAATCATCAATACTCCCAAACGAGGACTTGGTGATAGAGCACTTGAAGCTATAGATGATTTCGCAAAAGCTGAAGGTATTTCGTTCTGGCAAGGATTAAATAGAGCAAGCGCAGCTGGTCTTGGAGCAAAGGCATCATCTGCTATCTCTGAGTTTGTTGCGATGATTGCAGCACTTCAAGTATTAGTCGAAGCTAATCGCCCGCCAGCGACAATTGCGGCAGCAGTGCTTGAGCAATCAGGTCTATTAGATGAGCTCCGTGATAGCCATGATCCACAAGATGAGGTAAGAATTGAAAACCTTGAGGAGCTAGTAGCAGTTGCTGAGGAGTATCAAGAGCGAGAAGTTGATGAGGGTCAAGAGATATCACTGGCTGGATTTTTGGAGGATGTTGCACTGGTTGCAGATGCAGATGAGATTCCAGAGGGAGAAGATCATGGCGGTGTGGTAACTCTTATGACGCTACACACCGCTAAAGGTTTGGAATTTCCAACTGTATTTCTCACTGGAATGGAGGAAGGAATTTTTCCTCACTCAAGAACGCTAGGTGAGAAGAAGGAGTTAGAGGAGGAGAGAAGGCTGGCCTATGTCGGTCTAACAAGAGCGAGAGAGCGACTCTATCTATCAAGGGCTGAATATCGCTCATCTTGGGGGGCGCCGAACTACAACCCCCCTTCAAGATTCTTAGATGAAATTCCTGATGCCCTTATTGATTGGAATAAGAGTGAGAGTGGATATATCTCATCTCCTACTACACGGCGAAAATACGCACCAAGTGCGCTACCAAAGGCAGCGATTAAATCAAACACCTTGCAACTAAATATCGGTGATCGAGTAAGCCATGACACATTTGGCCTTGGTACTGTGATTGCGCTCTCAGGTGAGGCAGAGAAAGCAGAGGCCACAATCAACTTTGGTAGCTATGGTGATAAACGATTGTTGCTCCGATATGCCCCAGTAGATAAGTTATGACCCGTGGACCTCTTTGAATATCAAGCCCGTGATCTATTTGAGGCCAATTCAATCCCAGTCTTAAAAGCAAAAGTTGCAACAACTCCCGCCCAAGCAAAAGCTGCAGCGCAGGAAATTGGCGGAAAAGTAGTAGTTAAAGCTCAAGTAAAAGTCGGTGGGCGCGGCAAAGCAGGCGGTGTAAAGCTTGCTGAAGATGGCGATGATGCTTATGCAAAAGCAGAGGCCATTCTTGGCATGGATATCAAAGGTCACACCGTAAAGAAAGTAATGATTGCTGCTGCTGCTCCGATAGATAGTGAATATTACTTAGCAATTCTTCTTGATCGTTCTAACCGTTCCTTCCTTGTAATGGCATCAGTTGCAGGTGGTATGGATATTGAAGAAGTTGCCCACAAAACCCCAGAGAAATTAGCAAAAGTTCATATTGATCCCAATGAAGGAATTGATCAAGAAAAAGCGCTAGAAATAGTGCGTCAAGGTGGATTTGGTAGCGATGTGCAAGGCCAAGTCGCTGATGTTTTAGTAACTCTTTGGAAGACTTTTCAAAGCTCAGATGCGACTTTGGTAGAAGTTAATCCTTTAGTTAAAACGGCAGATGGCAGAGTAATTGCCTTGGATGGAAAAGTAACTCTCGATGACAATGCCGCTTTCCGTCACCCTGAATTTGAAGCCCTCATTGATCATGAAGCAGCAGATCCACTCGAAGCACTTGCCAAGGAGCGCGATCTAAATTACGTGAAGCTTCAAGGCGAGGTTGGCGTGATTGGTAACGGGGCGGGACTTGTGATGAGCACCCTTGATGTTGTGGCATATGCAGGGGAGAAGTTTGGTGGGGTAAAGCCAGCAAATTTCCTTGATATCGGTGGGGGAGCCTCAGCGCAGGTCATGGCAGATGGGCTCTCAATTATCCTTGGAGATAGAGATGTTAAATCAGTTTTTGTAAATGTTTTTGGTGGCATTACCTCATGTGACGCAGTGGCAAATGGAATTATTCAAGCTCTTGAAATGCTGGGCGATAAGGCAAGTAAGCCAATTGTGGTTCGACTCGATGGTAATAATGTTATTGAAGGAAGAGCTATTTTAAATAACGCGAATCATCCTTTGATTCAGCAAGTTGAAAGCATGGATGGAGCAGCTGCAAGAGCTGCAGAGTTGGCAGCTAAATAATGGCAATCTTTCTAACTGAGAAAACTAAAGTCATAGTTCAGGGAATGACAGGGGCTGAAGGAAGTAAGCACACCAGA
Source organism: Actinobacteria bacterium UBA2236 (assembly GCA_002347935.1). Lineage (GTDB taxonomy): Bacteria > Actinomycetota > Actinomycetes > Nanopelagicales > Nanopelagicaceae > MAG-120802. The sequence goes on along the minus strand of DDYK01000037.1, from coordinate 4,722 downwards.
AGGATGATCTTAAGTGGCACGAACATTGTTGGTGGAGTAACTCCTGGAAAGGGTGGTCAGGTAGTTGAGATTGAAGGCAAGTCTCTTCCAGTATTTAATTCAGTTAAAGAGGCAGTTGCTGCAACTGGAGCTGATGCTTCAGTAATTTTCGTGCCACCAAAGTTTGCTAAGAGCGCGGTAATTGACGCTATTGATGCTCACCTACCTTTAATTGTGGTAATTACTGAAGGAATACCAGTTCACGACACAGCAAGTTTTTATGCTCACAGTCTCAAAGTTGGAAAGTCAAGAATTATTGGACCTAATTGCCCAGGCTTAATTAGTCCTGGTAAATCAAATATTGGAATTACTCCAGCTGATATCACAGGGCCTGGAAGTATTGGTTTGGTTTCAAAATCAGGAACTCTTACCTATCAGATGATGTATGAATTGCGGGATATTGGTTTTACAACTGCGGTGGGAATAGGTGGAGATCCAATAGTTGGCACAACGCATATAGATTGCTTGAGAGCCTTTCAAGATGATCCAGAGACAAAAGCAATTGTGATGATTGGTGAGATCGGCGGAGATGCTGAGGAGCGAGCAGCAGCATTTATCAAAGAGTATGTGACAAAACCGGTAGTTGGCTATGTTGCAGGCTTTACCGCCCCAGAAGGAAAAACTATGGGACATGCTGGTGCGATAGTTTCGGGATCTTCTGGAACAGCTGAGGCAAAGAAAGTGGCGCTGGAGGCAGCTGGAGTTCAAGTTGGAAAGACACCAAGTCAGAGCGCAGAACTGCTACGGGCAATCCTTAAAGGATAAGCAAGAATAAAGAGATGTTGCCCCTGCTGAAAGTTGCTTTCGGCCAAGGCGTTAGAGGAATCACCTTAATTCTTCTTCCGTTGGCCTTTCTCTCACTTATTACNNACAGCTGGCAGTTCTACTGGAAATACCGCAGATCCAATGCGAGCTGCAATCTGGTTTTTTCTAATTGCCCATCACGTGCCACTTGATTTATCACTTTCAAATGAAACTATCTCTGGGCGCTTAACTTTCTTTCCAATTGGAGCCTTAATAATCCCCTTTCTTGTGATTAAAAATGCCTTGCTTAGAATGAGCGAGCGGCTGGGAGCTAGTAGCGCAAGCCAGAAGCGAGCTCAATTATTAGCACTTTCCTTTTCCTATAGCCTCCTTGGAACTTTGCTTTCACTTCTATCACTGGGAAGCACGGTAAAGGCGCCTTTATATGTTGTCTTTCCAATCCTCTTTCTTGTTTCAGCAGTTTCAGGATATATATCAAGTAATCTCCTACCAGAGCAAGGGATTGAATTTCCCTGGCAGAGGGCCCTTAAGTTGGCCTACCTTCTATTATTGGCCTTAGTTGGATTTGCTGGATTGGTTTTTAGTTTCTCATTAATTTGGAATTTTAATACCGTACTTGATTTAACAAGAGTCATTGAACCTGGAATCTTCGGTGGTTTAGCATTCTTAATCATTCAAATTCTTTATTTGCCAAACTTTTTTATATCAACACTTAGCTATATTGCCGGAAGTGGGGTAGTAATCGGTAATGGAACTTGGTTAAACCCATTTGTTCATCGCTTAGATGAAATTCCAGCAATCTCCCTGCTAGGCGGATTACCTATTGGTGCCCAGCCCCTTTTTATCCTTCTTGCATTAGTAATTGTTGGGTTAGGAACCGCTGCTGGAAAATATGGAGTAAGCAAATATCAAGACGAAGTTGAGCTACGAAGATTTATTCTGGCTCTTCTGGGCATTATCGCGGGGTTAACTTTAATTATTGCTCGGGCATCAAGTGGAGAGCTCTTATCGCCGAATCTTGAATCAGTTGGCCCTCATTGGTATTTAATGCCCCTAGCTCTTAGCCTTGAGATGGGACTCGGAGTAGCACTATTTCTATATACCCCGGTAGCCATTTCGAAGCTGCGCAACTTTAGGACCTGAGAAATAGCGCTTCTTCTTTCGAACTAGAATGGGGCCATGGCCCAAGCGAAAGTTTTAGATGGCGTTGCAGCGGCCAAAGCTATTAGACAAGAGGTTGCCCAGAAGGTCGCAAAGCTTAAAAATAAGCCCGGTTTAGCAACAGTTTTAGTTGGAGCTGATCCTGGTTCAAAATCCTATGTCAATGGCAAGCATAGAGATTGCAGTCAAGTAGGGATTAACTCAATACGAATTGAATTACCAGAAGCTGTAAGCCAAAGAGAGTTATTAAAGGAAATTGATAGTTTAAACGCTTCTAGGGAATGCTCTGGATTTATCGTTCAGCTTCCACTTCCAGCCCACATCAATACAACTAGCATCTTAAGTGCTATTGATCCAGATAAAGATGCTGATGGCCTTCACCCAGTAAACCTTGGGAAGTTACTGCTTTCTCAAGGCGGAGTCATTCCCTGCACTCCTAAAGCAATTCTTGAACTTCTTAGAATCAATGAAATCTCTCTAATCGGTAGAGAGGTAGTAATCATTGGTAGAGGTACTACAGTGGGAAGGCCTTTAAGTCTTCTACTTTCAAGTAAAGGTATCGATGCCACGGTGACAATTGTTCATAGTATGAGTCGTGATATCAGATCTCATACTAAGCGAGCAGACATTGTTATTGCTGCACTGGGAAGAGCCCATTTTCTCACCGCGGATATGGTTAAGCAGGGGGTGGTTGCAATCGATGTGGGAATTACTCGAACTTCAGAGGGTTTAGTCGGAGATATCGATCCTGAGGTGATTAAGGTTGCTAGCGCAATTGCTCCAATGCCAGGTGGGGTAGGTCCAATGACAAGAGCGATGCTCTTGTCAAACTTAGTAGCACTTCATAAGGATTAAACCTAAGGTGAATATAAAGCGAATTTCCTATGTCTTGGCGCTCTCTGGAGTTTTAACTGGAGCCATTCTTTCCGTGCGAGTCGGGGCGCTAGTTATTGCCTTAGGTTTCATGCTCTTTCTAAGCCAGGATATTCGAGGAATGCGCCCAATTGCCAGAGTGATTCCTATCGCATTGGTTATTGCGCTAATCGCCATCGCATTGGCGCTACCTAGAGGATAGAAGGTAGGTTTCGCGCCATGAGTAGATCTGGAAAAGTAACAGTAGTCGGAGCTGGTTTCTATGGTTCAACCACAGCGCAACGCCTCGCTGAATATGACATCTTTGAAAGCGTCGTTTTAACAGATATTTTAGACGGAAAACCCGAAGGTCTTGCCTTAGATATTAATCAATCACGCTCCATTGAAGGCTTTGAAAGCAGAGTCATTGGAGCAACAACTACTGCTGACGGCAAAGGATATGAAGCAACTGCAGGATCTGATGTAGTAATTATCACCGCAGGACTTCCTAGAAAACCTGGAATGTCTCGAATGGATCTAATTGGAGTTAATGCAGGAATCGTAAGGGGAGTTGCGGAGAATATAGCTAAGCACTCACCAAATGCGGTGCTTATCGTGGTTTCAAACCCTCTAGATGAGATGACAGC
>DDYK01000037.1:0-1179 GCA_002347935.1 Actinobacteria bacterium UBA2236 | reverse complement strand
TGCACAGTAGATGGCGCTGCGCTATCGACAAAGCTAAGCGATTCTGAAATTCAAGAGTTAGTAACTCGTACTAGAAATGGCGGAGCAGAAGTTGTAGCACTTTTGAAAACTGGCTCTGCTTATTACGCTCCATCAGCTGCAGCTGCTCGAATGGCAAAGGCAGTGATTCAAGACTCAGGTGAAGTTATGCCGGTATGTGCTTGGGTTGATGGCCAATACTCAATCTCTGGGGTTTATCTAGGAGTTGAAGCTCAAATCGGTAGAGGTGGAATTACAAAAGTAATTGAAAGTGATCTAACTGCCAGCGAATTAGCAGAGCTCAAAGTAGCTGCTGAGGCAGTGCGGGCCAAGCAAGCAGATGTAAAAGATCTATAAACCAGTAGAGATCAAGAGAGGCAGATAGATAGATGAGCAAGATAAAGGTGCAAGGCAGCGTCGTTGAGCTTGATGGCGATGAGATGACTCGAATCATCTGGGACTTTATTAAGAAGCAGTTGATTTTGCCTTATCTTGATATCAATTTGGAGTATTACGATCTAGGAATCCAGCACCGTGATGCAACAGATGATCAAGTAACAATTGATAGCGCCAAAGCCATCCAGAAGCATGGAGTTGGCGTTAAGTGCGCCACCATCACCCCTGATGAGGCAAGAGTAAAAGAGTTCTCGCTAAAGAAAATGTGGAAGTCTCCCAACGGAACAATACGAAACATCCTAGGTGGAGTTATTTTTCGCGAGCCAATTATTATAAAAAATGTACCAAGGCTGGTTCCTCATTGGAGTAAGCCAATTGTTATTGGCCGTCATGCCTTTGGAGATCAATACCGCGCAACAGATTTTAGAGTTCCTGGCCCTGGAAAACTCACTGTAACTTTTACTCCAGAGGATGGATCTGCACCAATGGAGTTTAATGTTTTTGATTTTCCGTCATCTGGTGTTGCTATGGCGATGTATAACCTTGATGATTCTATTAGAGATTTTGCCAGAGCATCATTTAATTATGGAATTGCTCGAAAGTATCCTGTTTATCTCTCAACAAAGAACACAATTTTGAAAGCCTATGATGGACGATTCAAAGATATCTTTGCTGATGTTTTTGAAAAAGAGTTTAAGGCAGAGTTCGATAAATTAGGCTTGGAATATGACCATCGCCTAATTGATGACATGGTGGCAACCTCTC
>DDYK01000060.1:15101-16024 GCA_002347935.1 Actinobacteria bacterium UBA2236 | reverse complement strand
GCAGCTGCATTTGAAAGGTCATCGAGAGGCAAAATGATTACGTGATTGCGGATACCCATTGCGCCGTTTTCGCGGCGGTATCCCATTAAGCGCGGCTTGCTTCCCATCGATAACTCCTCATGTTGTGTGTATGGACATAATCGCCTTTTTTGATTGCCTTCGATGCAATCCCTACTTTAATTCCATATTTAACTATCGCCTCGCCCTCTGCATGATCGCGAAGTGCGAACTTATGCCCTAAGGGAATTGGCTCATTTAATACTGCGCTATGTGCAGTCTGCTCCTTCACTGATAGCCCTTGCAGTGTGCCAGGTTGCAAATCATCGTTTGCAACAGCAACTGAATCGCCATCATGGTGGAGGAGAAAGTCAGGCACTTTGGCCATCATTACTTCCTTTCCATATCTCGATTACCCGTTATCCCCATCAGATCTTTGCCTTAGCCAAATAGGCATCCAGCTCATTCTTTCTAGGAATTCCACTTTGTCCATCTAGACCTCGGCACGATAGACCTGCCACAGTATTTGCTATCAATACTGCTTCGCTAATTTCTTTATTCCAAACTTGCGCAGCAACAAGTGCGCCATGGAAAACATCACCTGCGCCAAGTGTGCTTAATATCTCTGACGTAATTGCCGGAACACTTCCAGAGCTCTGGCCATCAGAGTAGAGACTGCCTCTCTCTGCCTGCGAGATAACGACGATGTTCTTATCTCTTGTGGCAGTTGAGGTATCAGTTGTTATATTTTCAGATGGCGCATAAAGATCATAATCACCAGGATTTAAACCCTCTGCTGCATAACCAATATCAATAGATAGTTTGGCATCTCCACCTCTTGCAATCCCCCAGCCCTTTAACGCTTTCATCCCCACTTGATCCACGTGAATCCATTGATAATCGTTGATGTTGGCTGGTTTTTTAGG
>DDYK01000060.1:14282-15087 GCA_002347935.1 Actinobacteria bacterium UBA2236 | reverse complement strand
ACACAAGCAAGTGAAACATCAATTCCTAACCGGGCCATCGTCACTGCTGCAGTAGTAGCAGGGCCTCCCACAGCTCTAATGGTCTGCTCAGCAACTACCCGCTGATTTGCTGATGGATATTTATCAACTAAAACAATGGTGTCAAGAGTTGCTACTCCAACAGAGAGAACTCTTGTCATTACTCATTTCCTTTACGTAAATACTTGGCCCAAGCATCTCGAGCATTATGAATATGTTGAATTATCATCAAGCGAGCTGCGATGGGATCACATCTCTCAATGGCCTCTAGAATTAGTCCATGTTCGTGCTCTGAAGCATCAATACGACCTGGCAGCTTGAGAGTGTTATCCATAGATTTAAACATAATCTCCTGCAGGGTTCCTAGCGTTTGATTAAGGAAGCGATTGGATGCGCTTTTAACGATAGTTAAATGAAATTCCATATCTAGAACTCGTACCTTCTCAAAATCTATGGGGACTTCTGCGGTTGCTATCTGTAGAGCTTTAGCAGCGCTCTTAATCTGTGCAAGCTGCTCATCACTTCTTCTCTCAGCTGCCCACTCAACTGCAGGAGCTTCAAGAATCTCGCGCATTTGAAAGAGTTCTTCCATGCGATGTCTTGCCACTTTCAATGTCTCACGGAGCTTCTCGCCCTCTTTCTCATCAAGGATGAATATCCCGATCCCGTGTTTAACAAAGATTCGACCTTGAACTTGCAGGATCTGAATAGCCTCACGGAGCGAGGAGCGGCTAATACCAAGGATTTTGGCTAATTCACGCTCTGATGCAAGGCGATCTCCAGCTTT
>DDYK01000060.1:12852-14202 GCA_002347935.1 Actinobacteria bacterium UBA2236 | reverse complement strand
TTAACAGCTCCTGCAGTTAATCCAGCGATGAAGGAGCGCTGCATCAATAAATACATGATGACCATAGGAACAGAGGCGACCATTACTGCTGTAAAAATCATGCTGTAATTACTGAAGAATTCACCGCGGAATGAGAGTAGAGCAAGGGGCAGGGTTCGCTTATTGTTATCAGTAATCAACAAGAGTGGGAAAAGCAGCTCATTCCAAGTAATTACAAAGAGAAAGATTGCAGTTGCGCCTAGTGCTGGTCTAGATAGCGGCAGGGCAATTGAGCGATAGACCCGCCAAGGTGTGGCGCCATCAACTTCTGAAACCTCAAACATCTCTTTTGGTAGCTCACGGAAGAATGCAGTAAGGATAAATACTGAGATTGGAAGTGTCGTAACGACATTTATAAGAACCAGACCAGATAGTTTGTTTGATAATCCTAAATCAAGAAAGAGCAAATAAATTGGCACCAGATTTACTTGTCCTGGAATGGCGAGCCCAACAGCAAATAGAGAGAAGAGAACTTTTCCTGTAACTGTGATCATGCGCGAGATCGCAAAGGCGCATAAGCTAGAAAGAATGAGAGTTAGAGTTACTGAGAATCCAGTGACTATCACGCTATTGATAAATGTCTGACCAACATTACTTATCTCAAAGAGGAAGCGGAAGTTATCCAGATTCCACCGCTCCGGCAGGGCCAGTGGTTTGTTATAAACCTCAGCATCAGTCTTAGATGATCCAAAAACCACAATAGTGCTAGGAATAATGATCAATAAAGCAAATAGCGTGAGAGCTGCAATACGACTAATGCGATAGATCATGGCTCACCTATTTCTCATACCGACTATTGAGGAATTTTCGCTGTAGAACAGTCACAAAAACCAGAAGCAAAATGAAGAAAATTGACTGCGCAGCGGCATATCCAATCCGAAGCTCGTTAAATAGAGTCTGATAAATCAAAACCGCAAATATATTAGAAGAGCTATTTGGCCCGCCTTGAGTCATAGCAAAAATCAAATCAAAAGCTCTAAAGCTTTGAATCGTGGTGTATGCCATCACCACAATGGTTGTTGGAATAGACATAGGCCAAGTTACATTTCGGAATTGTTGCCATCTAGATGCGCCATCCATCTCTGCTGCTTCATAGAGTTCCTGAGGAATCTGCTGCAGACCTGCGATATAAATAACCATCATCTGTCCGGTATGAAACCAAACTTGAGTAAATGCGATGGCATAAAGCGCGGAGCTCTCACTTCCTAGCCAGTTAAGAGCAAATTGTTCAAGACCAATTCTGGTGAAGAAAAGATTTACTGCACCAAAGTTCGGGTCATACATAAATAACCAGATCATTCCTACTGAGAT
>DDYK01000060.1:10160-12818 GCA_002347935.1 Actinobacteria bacterium UBA2236 | reverse complement strand
AAGAAAGTAAAGCGGAGATTATTTCCAAGTACTTTATAGAAAAGGTCATCATTAGTTAATAAATTTACAAAGTTTCGCAGACCAACAAATTCTGGTTCAGTTATGCGATCCCATTTAGTCAGGGAATAACGCAGGTTGGCAAGAAATGGTATGAAGTAAAAAACTGAGAAAATTAGAGCGGCTGGAAGGCCCATTAAATAATAGATGCCAGCATCTCTCTTACGCTTCTTTGGAGCAGCCCGAAGACCGCTCTGACCTTTAGTCAGAGCGGTCCCGGATTTAGCTACTGAGCTAATCAGCCCGCTAGTTTCTGCTTGATCTGTCTAGAGAAGTCAGGCAGAACATCATCAGGGCTCTTGCCACCGACGATTTGGATGAGGGCATCTTGAGTCAGATCGCTTACTGCGCCGTTAAGGAGCAAGAAGCGTGGTGCCAACATCGTGTTCTTTGCCTGGAATGAGACGGTATTTAGCAAGTTAACGTCTTTATATTCAACATCAAGAACGTTTACGTGCTGCAGAGTCTCATTTGCATAGATCTCAGCAACCTTGCCAGTTAATAGATATGACAAGAATGCATTAGCAATCTTCTGATCCCGAGAGTTTGAGTTCTTGTTAACACTCAAGGTGTAGGTATTGTTCATAATACCTTCAGCGACAACTTTGCCATCAGTAAGAATCATGGAAAGTAGTTCCATCTTTCCATCAAGTGCTGGGTTTAGGCCCTTAATAGAACCCATAGCAAATGTTCCAATTGGAAGAATTGGTGACTTGCCAGTTGCAAAGAGGTTATATGCCGCAGCCTCTGTCACACCTGTTGCATTTGGTGGGAAGCAGCCAGCATCACGTAGCTTGACATAGATATCTGCAACACCTTTAAACCAGGTTGAAGTCAAATCAATCTTGCCTGAATTTAGATCTGCAAGATTCTTCTCAAGTTCTGCATAGCTTCCAGCGGAGTTCATCAATGCAGAGTTTGAAATCTGCGCTGCCTGTCCACGAGTTGCTCCTGGCCAAGCTAGAGGAACATATCCCTTTGCCTTAGCATCCTTACACCAAGCGACCCATCCTGAGAGATTCTTAGGAGTGGTCCACTTCTCTTTCTTCCAAATGTCTGTATTAACAATTGGGTTATTGAAGAGGTATTGATAAGGAATTCCAAGTTGTTTGCCTTCATATTGACCGGCAACTAGACCCTTAGCAACTACATTCTGCTTTACATATCGCTGATTCGATAGATCGAGCATCATGTCACTCTTTGCGAAATCGTTAAAAACGAATCCACGTGAAGTTGCAAATAAAGCAGCCTTTGGGTTAGCAAGGATTGCTACACGCGCAGTGGCGTTATAGGTGGTGGTATCACGAACTACCTGCTTAATTTTGGTGCCAGGATATTTCGCTTCGAAATCTGAAATGATTTTCACAAGAGCGCGCTGATCAGCAAGCTCTACGCGATAGTGCCAGAATTCAATTTCACCTTTTGGTGGAGTTAGGTTTGCAACTGGACGTCCACTTGAAGAAGAAAGTTTGACTCTTTGCCAAGTCTGCTTTCCATTATCTCCCTTAACGCAGATTAGCGAAGTGGATTTGGTTCCTGTTGATACTCCTTCAGTTGGGCATGACTTTCCTAAAGATTCGCCCGCGGCGAAGCTCTGGGAAATTGGCACAACTGTCGCGCTAATTGCGAAAGCTAACGCAATTAGTGCTTTGAATGCTTTTGCATTCGTATGCTTCATGTATTTCTCCTTTTTCGAGGGTCTGTGGTGAATCATTTGATTACCACTCGGTTAGCGGAATGGCCAAATATTCCGCCATCCTGCGGACTTCTGCTCGTATGTCTTTCCAAGCTACAACTGTGTGATGAGGAAATCCATTATGGATTAGCCCATTGATCAGTTGCCGCGCTGGCGCAGATGTACGAACTGTTGCGGTATTACCTTGGAACCGATTAGGAGCAGATAGTGATTCACCACTAGTCATTACTAATCGGAGTTTGCTCTGATTTGCTGGATCGATATCGGTATCCAGCCTTACCAGAACAACTGGACCGGTCTTCAATGGGAAGTTTCCGGCCACACCTAGCTTTCTATTGCAGTGTATGAACTGCGTTGCATTATTGGGATCAACAGCGAGTGTGGTTGAAGCAGAACCACAATGCCAGATTCGAATAATGTTCTCATCCTCTTCTAAATCCACGGTATCTACCAAGTAATTTGTTCCAGACCCAAGCGCCTCCAATAGCAGCATGGTTACCGCGCCATAGACATCTCTCTCGCAGGCAGCAGGGGTTCCACTCGTTGCCGTTCTTCCCATCGCCCCGCAAGGACAAGCGCCTAAATCAACTGCAAAATCGGGCCAACAGCGCATAGCAATAGCTGATAAATCATTAGCCCTTATCCAGTTATCTAGCGCAACTCTCGTGCTGGCATTAACTCGAGCCTCTTTCTCTGGAACATTTTTAAGAGAAGGCTGGGCGTGACAAGCATCGCTATATTCTGCGCTCTCTTTATCAAGAGGCACAGCTGCAATATCTGCAAAGATTTCAGGAATTGATTTATTAATAATATTTAAGCCAAATGATTTCTTCAGCGCCTCTTCATCGTAGGTACAAGGCGTAAAACCAGCAGGTGCATCACCAATTGCGCCAATAGTTAAACCA
>DDYK01000060.1:7056-10140 GCA_002347935.1 Actinobacteria bacterium UBA2236 | reverse complement strand
ATGAGAAATTCTCTTGCCATTTACTCGAAGTGCATGTGCTGCAAGATTTGAACCACACATAGAATTAAGTAGAAGTCGATCTCCTATCTCACCAAATTCTCTAACCGACCACAAAAGCACATCACCTGAAACCCTAGAAAGCAGTGAAACAGCAGCCGAGGCATCAGCAAAAGATGCGTTAAAGAGAATATAAAGCTTCTCATCAGATTTTAGATTTGCCTCAGCGCTAGCGGTGTCCTCTGGAGTCATTACAAGTGATGTTGGGCCATTTACCCTAGCTCCAATTTCACTCAGAAGATCACGAGCAGAATCGAAGAACTTCTGCGCCGCTGCCACATCAAATGTTGGGCGAGCAAGAGGAATCAAAGTACAACTACTCATTAATTCCACCCCGCGGGCAAAACTTCACTCATTGCTACCGGGCGCCCCTGGGCGATACTCATCTGAGCAGCAAGGCCAGATGCAACGCTTCGAAGACCATCCTCTAGGCTCACATCTGGGCCTTTTCCGCTCTTTATAGCGTTAAAAAACTTCAAGTGTTCAAGATATGAAGCCCCGTAGTGAAATCCATTGTATTTGATGCTCTCATCCCAAACTTTTCTTGATTCAACCTTTGGCTTTGAAGCTTCATGGCTCCACTGCTTAAAGTTTCCAACTGCGCTTCTCTTTCCATATCGCACTTCAAGTGAAGGCAGAAATGATTCAACTTTGCCCTCACTACCCGTTACTGAGATATGTTCTTTATCAACGGTATTTTCAGCAAACATACAGAGATCTAGCATCGCTCTTTTCCCGCTTGGATACTCCATAATTACATAAGCGCTATCGAGCATATCTGCCTTAACTCCGTCATAGCTCTCATCCAGGAAATTAACTCTCTGCCCACCTGATGCAAAGACTCGACTTGGACGCTCCTGAGAGATGTGATCCATAAGATTGAAGTAATGGCAGCACTTCTCAACAAGTGTTCCACCCGTTTTTGATGTGAATCGATTCCAATTGCCAACTTTTGGATAGAAAGGCTCGCGATGTTCTCTAATAGAAACCTGTTGAACTTGCCCTACACCCCCGCTATGAACAATAGAAATCAACTCTGCAACTGGCGGCATATAACGATATTCAAGGCCCATCCAAACTAGACCACTTCTATTCTTTGACCACTGGATGACCTTGAGACAATCATCGATTGTGGTGCAGAGCGGTTTTTCAATAAAAACATGTAGTGATGTTTTAAGCACATCTTCTAAAATATCTACGTGAGTAAAATTAGGAGTTGCAATAATTACTACATCAACGAGGCCAGAATCTAGAAGCTGCCTGTGGTCAGTAAATACCTTTACCGATTCTCCTAACTGCTTAATGGCTAAATCTCTTGAATTAGAATCTGGATCGCTAATTGCAGTAACTGATGCGCCCTCTATGAAAGATAGGTTTTCGGCATGCTCTCTTCCCATGGCGCCGATGCCAATAATTCCGTAGCGGAGCATGAAGAGAGGATGTCCTTCCGGCCAATGGGAAGTGGTCTGACCACTTCAATTGCCCGAGTCTTGCGCCCTAGGCGGGCCCGGTCAACGCTTTTTTACCTCTTTTTTATAACGTTTAGGTCAAGGGAGAGCGATATCTGGGCGCGCTCTGCCAGCTATTTCAACGCTAGGCCAGCTTGGATCAGAGGTAATAATCTCAAAGCCGGTAGGGGTTGTAATCAAGGTGTCTTCAACCTTAATCCCGGCGGCACTTGGGTTCCAGGCAATGGCGTTATTAACACCTATTACTTGAGCGCTCTTTTCATGAGCTGGAAAGTCTCTTGGTAGATATCCAGTTGGACCACCTTGATGATGCTTACTCCATTCATCCCTTGCAAATCCTTGCTTTAGATATTCAACCTCACCAGATTTGAAAGCTTGGCCATATGTAGCTCCAACCTTTGTACCGCCAAAAAATGCTGATTCCACATTTAGAAGTCCTTGATATCTCTGCTCTATCTCTTTAGAAAGAGAATTAAATGACACAATTCTAGTAACGCTAGCAATGAGACCTTTTCTTCTGGCACAAATAACTCCCATAAAAAGCGAGCCGATAAGACTTGTAGTTGGCAGCGGATGTCTAAAACTCTCAATACGCTCACTGCCAGCAACTAATAGAACTACTGGCTCGAGATTATGCGCCCAGAGATTTTCTGCAATTACGCCAGCTGCCCCAACTTCACTCATCTTTGGTGAAATCTTCAACATCGATTCACCTAAAGATTTAGCAGCATCACTACCAATCTGCTTTAACCGCTCAATTTCAAAAGAATTTAGAGCTCTTCTCAGCTCTTCAATCTCAGCTGATAGATTTAAACGATTGTTATCAGGGCCATCAATACCAATCTTTTCACCTGATGGCAGCTGACCTTCTCTGCCCTCAAACCAATTAATGACAATTAGCTCTTCATCACCTGATAACTCTTCTGCCTCAAGTCTTGGCGCCTCTATCTTGTTGGTAACAACAACAATTCGATCCTTATAAACAATTACATCAAGACAAGCTAGTTCAAGAGTTGTGGGAATATGGGCTCTGCCGCCGATAATCCAAGCAACATTGGCTCCCTTTTTTAAGATGAGAGCCTCAAGGCCCTTTGCTTCAAGTAAAGCCTTGATTCTGGCTCGCTTTTCGCGTTGCTCTAAGGCTCTACTCATAGGGATAACTTATGAAAGAAGCGGCGAAACTTCTATGCCGAATCGGGCAAGTTGGCCTGCCCCGCCATCTTCAACGGAGAGAACAAAGGGTTTGCCATCTGGGGCGATGCAGTAAGAGTTTTCAAAGTGAGCGCCATATGACTTATCTTGCGTTACAACGGTCCAATTATCATCAAGGACTTTAGTTTTTTCAGAACCTAGGGTGATCATCGGCTCAATAGCAAAGACCATTCCAGCTTCAATAGTTGGGCCATGACCAGCTTTGCCAAAGTTGAGAATATGTGGCTCCATATGCATCGCATTTCCAATTCCATGACCACCATATTCTCGCAAGATTCCATACTTTCCTTGCGAGTTAACATATTTCTCAATGGCATGGCCAATATCAGAAATCTTTGCTCCCATT
>DDYK01000060.1:6330-7019 GCA_002347935.1 Actinobacteria bacterium UBA2236 | reverse complement strand
GAGACAATATCTCCCGGCATCAGCATGCGATCGCCAGGAATTCCATGAACAATTTCATCATTAACTGAAACACAAATTACTGCTGGATATCCGTGATAGCCCTTAAAATTTGAGCTTCCCCCGCCACGTTTGATATTTGCCTCAGCAATTGCATCAAGTGCACTCGTTGTAATACCAGCTTTAATATTTGCTCTTACTAACTCTAAAGTGCTTCTAACTAAGAGATTTGCCTGACGCATACTCTTTAGTTGATCCAAGGTCTTTATCTGGATCGCCATTACTTAACTCAGTTTCTTACTTAGTGCTGCTATGGCAGCAGAGGTGATATCTGAAATTTCACCAGTTGCCGCAATCGTGACCAAGAGATTGGCATCTCGATAAAAACTAATAATTGGCGCGGTTTGCTCGCTATAAACCTCAAGTCGCCTTCTAATTATCTCTTCCTTATCATCATCGCGCCCTCTGATAGAGAGGCGCTTAACGATCTCCTCGTTATCAAGGGATAGTTCAAGTGCGGCATCAAGTGATACGCCAGATTCAGCAAGAATCGCATCTAAGACTTCTGCCTGCGAAACATTTCTTGGAAAACCATCTAGCAAGAAGCCAGATTTAGCATCAGATTTTGCAAGGCGATCTTTAACCATCTCATTGGTAAGTGAATCTGGAACTAGCTCGCCCTTATCCATATA
>DDYK01000060.1:5480-6267 GCA_002347935.1 Actinobacteria bacterium UBA2236 | reverse complement strand
GGGATCTTGTAATGCTCAGCAAGATGAACTGCCTGAGTTCCTTTACCGGCACCTGGTGGTCCAACCAGGATTAAGCGCATTAGCGCAAGAACCCCTCATAAGAGCGTTGCTGTAGCTGGCTCTCGATCTGCTTAGCAGTATCAAGACCAACGCCAACCACGATCAAAATAGCAGTTCCACCAAATGGGAAGTTCTGAGATGCACCAAATAGAACCAGTGCAACGATTGGAATGATTGCAACAAGTGCTAGATAGAGCGAACCGGGTGCAGTAATTCTATTTAATACATATGCAAGGTAATCACTAGTTGGCTTTCCAGCTCTGATGCCTGGAATAAAGCCGCCATACTTACGCATATTCTCTGCAGTCTCTTCTGGATTAAAAGTAATTGCTACATAGAAGTAGGCAAAGAAGATAATCATTAGCGCATAGAGCGTTATATAAATCGGGTGATCGCCTTGAACAAAGTTAGTTGAAATCCAAACCGCCCAAGGTGCTTGGGAGTTGGTGAAGTTAGCAACCAGAGAAGGGATGTAGAGAAGTGATGAAGCAAAGATAACTGGGATAACTCCTGATTGATTAACCTTTATCGGAATATAAGTTGTAGTTCCACCATATTGGCGTCTTCCAACCTGCTTCTTGGCATATTGAACTGGGATTCTGCGCTGAGATTGTTCAACAAATACCACCGCCGCCACAATCAGAACTCCTACCGCCATAATAAATAGAAATGTTGCCCAGCCGCGTGAGAGCTTAATTGACCAGAGCTGACCAGGAAATGATGCTGC
>DDYK01000060.1:0-5257 GCA_002347935.1 Actinobacteria bacterium UBA2236 | reverse complement strand
GAGGAATAACAACAGTTAATAGCTGAACGATAATTGAAGAGGTGATGTACGGCATGATGCCGAGTGCAAATACTGAGAGCTGCAAGAGCGCCCCGCCGCTAAATAGGTTGATAAGTCCAAAAAGCCCGCCAGTATCAACATTTGCTAGGCAGCGCTGAACTGCGCCATAGGAAACACCTGGGGTTGGAATTACAGAGCCAAAGCGAAATAGCGCCATGATTCCAAGAGTGAAGAAGATTTTACGGCGCAGATCAGGAGTTTTGAAAGCCTTAGCAAAAACTGATAGCAACATTATCTTCTCCTAATTATTTCAACTAGATATTATCTAGAGAGTCTTAATACTTCCGCCAGCGGCAGAGATTTTCTCCGATGCCGATGATGAGAAGCTATGGACTGTGACATTTACCTTAACGGAGATATCGCCATTTCCTAGGACCTTAACTGGGCGGCCCTTGCGAGCAGCTCCTAATTTATAAAGATCATCGATGGAAACCTCTCCACCTTTTGGAAATAGCGCATTGATAGTTGAGACATTTACCGCCTGATAGGTAATGGTTTCAGGGTTTTTAAAGCCACGAAGTTTTGGTAAGCGCTGCACCAGAGGCATCGCTCCACCTTCAAAACCTGCGCGAACTACATTTCTAGCCCTAGTTCCTTTACCACCACGACCAGCAGTCTTTCCCTTGGAGCCTTCGCCTCGACCTTTACGGGTCTTTGCTTTCTTAGCACCAGGTGCGGGACGGAGATGATGAGCCTTAAGCACCATAGTTATTCGACCTCCTCAACCTTAATCAAATGACGAACGCTATGAACCATTCCGCGAATCTCTGGACGATCTTCCTTAACTACAACATCACCGATTCTCTTAAGTCCAAGAGAGCGAAGAGTGTTTCGTTGATCAGGAGGATTGCCAACCTTTGAACGTACTTGAGTAACTTTTAGACGTGGCATCTTATGCACCTGCCGTTGTACTCATTGCGCGGATGATTGCAGCTGGAGCAACGCGCTCAAGTGGTAGACCACGACGAGCAGCAATTGCTGCTGGATCTTCCAACATCTTTAACGCTTTTGCTGTGGCATGAACCATGTTGATTGGATTATTTGATCCAAGAGATTTAGTTAGAACATCGCTAATTCCTGCGCACTCAAGAACTGCGCGCACTGGACCTCCTGCAATAACTCCAGTACCAGGAGCTGCAGGGCGAAGTAGTACTACTCCTGCTGCATCTTCTCCCTGAACTGGGTGCGGGATAGTTCCTTGGATTCTTGGAACCTTGAAGAATGATTTCTTTGCCTCTTCAACAGCTTTAGCAATTGCTTGTGGAACTTCTTTTGCTTTTCCATAACCAATGCCAACCATGCCATTTCCATCACCAAGAACAACAAGTGCGGTGAATGAGAAACGACGACCTCCAGAGACAACTTTTGCTACGCGATTGATAAAGACCACGCGCTCGATGTAGGGAGACTTCTCAGATTGGCGATCATCGCGGCGCTCGCGCTTTTCGCGTCCGCGCTTTGGCTTCTCTGCCTCAGTATTTACTACTTCTTTATCGGCCATTAGAAGTCCAATCCATTCTCTCTAGCACCTTCGGCAAGCGCTGCTACTCGCCCGGTGTAACGATTTCCACCACGGTCAAAGACCACCGTGGTAACTCCAGCTGCTTTTGCGCGATCTGCAACTAATTGGCCCACACTTCTTGCCTTCTTAGTCTTATCTGCAGATGTTGCTCTTAGCTCTTTTTCCATAGTTGAAGCAGAGGCCAGAGTATGGCCACGTGAATCATCAACGATTTGCGCAACTAAATGACGAGCAGAGCGAGTAACAACTAAACGTGGACGCTCAGATGTTCCGGTAACTCTCTTGCGCACTCTAAAGTGGCGACGGGCGCGGGCAACTTGAGTAGAGCCCTTAACAATCTTCTTAGAGATATTCATGCCTTCTTACCTGTCTTTCCGGCTTTACGGCGAATGCGCGCGCCTTGTAGATGCAGACCCTTGCCTTTATATGGATCGGCTTTGCGAAGTTTTTGAATCTTGGCAACAACTTCTCCAACTAGCTGCTTATCAACACCTGAAACGATTAGATCAGTAGGTGATTCAACGGTGAAGGTAATTCCGGCAGGAGCTGCGAAATTAATTGGGTGTGAGTAGCCCAGTGCAAACTCTAGATCTTTGCCCTTTGCCGCTACTTTATATCCAACTCCAACAATCATGATTTTCTTTGAGTAACCAGTTGTAACACCTGTAACCATATTTGAAATCAGCGTGCGAGAAAGACCGTGAAGGCTCTTTGCTGCGCGCTCATCATTAGCGCGTGTTAGTACTACTGAGCTCTCCTCTTTCTTAGGAGTAATCAACTCAGGAAGCACATGGCTTAGCGTTCCCTTAGGTCCTTTGATAGAGACTGATTGACCAGAGATATTTACCTCAACCCCTGATGGAATGGCAACTGGCATTTTTCCAATACGTGACATAGCAATCACCATACGTAAGCGAGAACTTCTCCGCCTACGCCATTCTTGTTAGCTTGTCTATCAGTGAGTAATCCTTGTGATGTTGAAATAATTGCCACACCAAGTCCGCCTAATACTTTAGGAAGGCCAGTTGATTTGGCATAAACGCGTAGACCTGGCTTTGAAACGCGGCGCAGACCAGCAATTGATCGCTCGCGGTTTGCACCATATTTAAGGTCAAGAGTTAAGGTCTTTCCAAAACCTTCAGGGTTATCACTGACTTTATAGCCAGAGATATATCCCTCTTTCTGCAAAATTTCGGCAATACGAACCTTCACCGATGAAGATGGCATGGAAACCACTTCATGGTAGGCCATATTGGCGTTACGCAAACGAGAGAGCATGTCTGCGATCGGGTCTGTCATTGTCATAGTTGGCTCATCGCCTTTCTTTGGCTGGTTTCCCTCATTTAAGGGACCTGTCCAATAGTTGTTACCAGGAAGCTTTCGTAATACCAGGAAGTTCACCGCGGTGTGCCATCTCGCGGAAGCAGACTCGGCAGATGCCGAATTTCTGATAGACCGAATGTGGTCGGCCACATCGTTGGCAACGTGTGTAGCCGCGAACCTTAAATTTAGGTTTGCGCCCTGCCTTAACCTTCAGTGATGTCTTTGCCATTATTTATTTCTCCCCTTGATCCTTAAACGGAAAACCAAGCGCCTTAAGTAGCGCACGACCTTCGTTATCGTTCTTGGCTGAAGTTACGATGGTGATATCCATGCCACGGACTCGATCTAGCTTGTCTTGCTCAATTTCAAGAAAGACCACTTGCTCAGTTAGTCCGAAGGTGTAATTTCCTTTGCCATCAAATTGCTTTGGAGAAAGTCCGCGGAAATCGCGGATTCTTGGCAGAGAAACTGTTAATAGCCGGTCCATAAACTCCCACATCCGGTCCCCGCGTAGTGTGACATGGGCGCCAATTGGCTGGCCTTCACGGAGTTTGAAGTTAGCAATTGATTTTCTCGCCTTAGTAACTAATGGACGCTGTCCAGTAATTGCTGCAAGGTCTCTAATTGCGCCTTCAATTAACTTTGAATCCTTAGCTGCTTCGCCAACGCCCATATTGACCACAATCTTGGAAAGGGTTGGAATCTGCATTCTATTTGAGAAGTTAAATTCGCTCTGCAGGGCAGGAGCGATCTGAGATTTATAGATCTCTTTTAAACGAGGAGCAATCACAGTACTCATTTATAGATCTCCTCCAGTTCTTCTAGAGATGCGAACGTTCTTGCCTTCTTCATCTTTGCGAACTGCAATCCGAGTTGCCTTGTTATCATCATCTAGCAACATCACATTGGAGTAAGCAATTGGGGCTTCGATAGTGAGAATTCCGCCAACTTTGGCGCCGCGCTGTGAAGTATCTTCTTTTGTATGCTTCTTGACGCGGTTAACACCTTCAACAGTTACGCGGGCAGTAACGGTATTAACGGCTAATACTTTGCCAGTTACACCTTTATCTTTTCCTGCGATGACTAGAACTGTGTCACCTTTCTTTATTCTCATTACAGCACCTCCGGGGCAAGTGAGATGATCTTCATAAAGCGCTTATCACGAAGTTCTCTAGCAACAGGTCCGAAAATACGGGTTCCTCTTGGTTCGTTATCTTCCTTGATAATTACCGCAGCATTTTCATCAAATTTAATATAGGAACCATCGGCTCTGCGGTTTTCTTTAACAGTTCGAACGATGACAGCCTTAACGACTTCACCTTTCTTAACCTGTCCGCCAGGAATTGCATCCTTNNACGGAACAGACAATGACATCACCGATTGAGGCATAGCGACGTTGGGTTCCACCTAGCACGCGAATACAGAGAAGCTCTCTAGCTCCTGTGTTATCGGCGACTCGTAGTCGTGACTCTGCTTGGATCATGGTTACTTAGCCTTCTCGATAATCTCCACTACACGCCAACGCTTAGTTGCCGAAAGTGGACGGGTTTCCATTATGCGCACGCGATCTCCAACACCAGCGGTGTTCTCTTCATCGTGAGCCTTAAACTTCTTATTCTTAGTAATAACTTTGGAATAGAGACCATGAGCAGCGCGGTCTTCAACCTTTACCACCACAGTCTTATCCATCTTGTCGCTAACAACTACGCCTTCGCGAGTCTTGCGAAACTTTCTATCCTCACTCATGCCGCTCCTCCAATTCCTAGTTCGCGTTCACGAATTACGGTATAGATCTTGGCAATCTCTTTACGGACAGCCGTTAGGCGTCCATGGCTCTCAAGTTGACCTGTTGCAGCTTGGAAACGAAGGTTGAATAACTCTTCCTTTGAATCCTTTAATTTCTCTGCAAGATCTTCGCTGCTTAGAGCTCTAAGTTCTTCAGTAGTGATCATTTTTGCCATGGTTATACCTCCTCGCGAATTACTACGCGAGATTTGACTGGGAGTTTATGAGCTGCGCGAGAGAGCGCTTGATTTGCAACATCTAGCGTTACGCCAGATATTTCAAATAAAACTCTTCCTGGTTTCACATTTGCGATCCAGAATTCTGGAGATCCCTTACCAGAACCCATACGGGTTTCAGCAGGCTTCTTTGTTAGCGGGCGATCTGGATAGATATTGATCCAAACCTTTCCACCACGCTTGATGTAACGAGTCATTGCAATACGTGCCGCCTCAATTTGACGGTTAGTTACGTATGCTGGCTCGAGAGCTTGAATGCCAAAATCGCCGAATGCAACAGCTGTTCCACCCTTTGATGCACCACTACGAGATGGGTGGTGCTGCTTACGGT
>DDYK01000086.1:1516-2757 GCA_002347935.1 Actinobacteria bacterium UBA2236 | reverse complement strand
GAGAGCTTTGCAACTCTAGATATTTCTGGAGCCACAATATCTCGTGAGGGAAATATTGGCGCTCCTGTGCCACTTGATCTAACAACTAGGGTTGTGGAATTTAATAACTTAGATGCAATGGAAGAGGCTTTAAAGTTTGGTGATGTTGCAGCTATTTTGATGGAGCCGGCAATGACCAATGTTGGAATAGTTCTTCCAGAAGAGGGCTATCTCACTGGAGTTGGTGAGTTAGCTAAGAAATATGGCGCGCTATGGATTATTGATGAGACTCATACGATCTCTGTTGGCCCTGGGGGAATGAGCGCGCAACTAGATTTAAAGCCAGACTTCTTAACTATTGGAAAAGCAATTGGGGGCGGGATTCCAACTGGCACATTTGGAATGACAGAGGAGATAGCTACTTTGATTGAAAGAAAAACTGAGCGTGAAGTAATTGATACTGGAGGAATTGGTGGAACTCTTGCAGGAAATGCGTTGACTCTCGCTGCAATGAAGGCAACGCTTACTCAAGTATTAACTGATGAGAACTTTATAAAGATGATTGAGCTTGGAAATCTCTGGTGCGATGGAGTTGAGGCAGCAATAAATGAATTTAACCTGTCCTGGCATGTCAATCGCCTTGGTGCTCGCGGTGAATATCTCTTCCAACGAAGCGCTCCTAAAACTGGAGGCGAGGCAGCCAGAGCTGGAGATTTTGAGCTAGAGCAATATATTCATCTGCGCCTACTTAATGATGGAATTCTTCTTACCCCATTTCACAATATGGCTCTGATGTCGCCTTATACAAGCAAGAGCGATGTTGAAGCTCATACCGCTGCCTTTAGAGCAATGTGTCAGGAGTTAGTTAGCGTCTGAAGCTCTTGGCTTGATAGTTCAATAATCTGCATAATCTCTTTAATTTGCTCTAATTTAGTGGCAGAGGCGATTGGAGTAGCAACAGTTGGTTGAGCTCTAAGCCAAGCTAGCGAAACTGCGGCGACCGAGCAGTTCTTTTCTCTAGCTATCTGGTCTAGCTTCTCAAGCATCTTCCAGCCTCGATCATTTGCATATGAATTAGCAACTCCAGTAGCTCTTACCGATTCCACGCTAACTCCAGGGCGGTACTTTCCTGTGAGAAATCCGCGAGCCAATCCATAGAAAGGAATCTGAGAGAGGTTATTTTTTTCAATGGTGGGCATTAATCCCTTTTCATATTCACGATCAAGTAAGTTGTATTGATCTTGTGATGCGATATAACTTGA
>DDYK01000086.1:0-1501 GCA_002347935.1 Actinobacteria bacterium UBA2236 | reverse complement strand
ATCATCTTGGTGGGCGTAATAAAGGTCTATGTAATCACTTCTTAATCTCTGTAAGGATTCATCGCAAGCTGCTTTGATATTTGCTGCCTTAAGTCCTGGGCGAGTGTCAAGCTTTGCGACTTTAGTGGCGATAATCATTTTTTGACGATTGCCGCGCTTTGCCATCCAATCACCGATTATTGTCTCTGATTCTCCGCCAATATGGCCTGGGGCCCATTGGGAGTACATATCGGCGGTATCGATAAAGTTTCCACCGTTATCAGCATAGAAGCTTAATACCGCTTCAGAGTTCTCTTTATCGGCGCTATAGCCAAAGACATTGCCACCTAGACAGAGCGGGTAAAGAGTTAGATCAGTATTGGCAAGTTTAATCATTTGCTAGATCTGCAAGCTGGTTATCTTTTGGCGAGAGATTAAAGCGATATCCCACATTTCTAACAGTTCCAATGATTGCTTCAAACTCGCTTCCCAGCTTTGATCTAAGGCGTCTGATATGGACATCAACAGTTCTAGTTCCGCCAAAGTAGTCATAGCCCCAAATCTCTTGGAGTAGCTGTGATCTAGTAAAGACTCGCCCGGGATGCTGGGCAAGGTATTTTAGAAGTTCAAATTCTTTATAGGTTAGATCAAGTGCGCGACCTTTAATCTTTGCGGTGTAGCTCTTTTCATCGATTATTACATCACCGCTCTTTATCTCACCTGATGTTGGATCTGCTTGAATTCTAAGTGCTTGAAGTTTTCCAATCGCTACTCTAATTCTGGCATCAACTTCTGCTGGCCCTGCGCTATCAAGGATGACATCATCAAAGCCCCAATCGGCGCTCGTTGCAGAGAGGCCGCCTTCAGTAGTAATCAAAATCATTGGGCAGCCAACTCCAGTTGTATTAATCAATTTAGTTAAGGATTTAGCGGCGCTTAGATCTCTTCTTGCATCTACAAATAAAAGATCTACCTCTGGGATATCTACCAAAACTGAAGCAACCGCTGGCAGGATTTTTACATTATGTTGCAGAAGGCTCAAAGCAGGCAGAACTTCAGCGCTAGCGCCGGCGCTATTGGTTAAAAGTAGAAGGCGAGCCATAAGAGTGGAAGAATACGCCTGTGGAGAATTACCTAGCAATTGCGCTGATCTTGACGTTAGCCAGCATCTATGGCCTCTGGTATCAGGCTAAAAGCGGCAAGATAAAAGGCTCTAAGGCGAAGAGCGCCTGCCTTTCAAGTGAAGATATTGGATCAGAGCTGGGCACAAGAGTGACTCTGCTGCAATTCTCATCAGCATTCTGCACTCCATGCCGGGCAACTAGAGTCTTGCTGACTGATATCTCATCGAACCTTGATGGAGTCAAACATGTTGATATTGATGCTGAAGATAATTTAGAGCTAGTGCGCCGCCTAGATATTAGAACCACCCCTACAACTCTACTTCTTGATAAATATGGGATAGAGGTTGGCAGAGCAGTCGGCGCTCCTAAGCGTGGTGAGGTTTTAGCCTCTCTTGCTG
>DDYK01000055.1:8047-8540 GCA_002347935.1 Actinobacteria bacterium UBA2236 | reverse complement strand
TTGAGCGTTCTTGACACATCTAGGATGATGTGGGCATGGGTCGTGAAGTAGTAGTTATAACCGGAATGAGCGGAGCAGGTCGCTCAACGGTTGCTCATGCTATGGAAGATCATGGCTGGTATGTAATCGATAATTTGCCACCTTCGCTACTGATTCCGCTCTTTGATTTAACGCAAAGCAGTGATGATTCTATTGCCGTGGTGATAGATGTTAGAGGAAGACAATTCTTTGATGATTTAAATAGAACTCTAGCTGAGTTGGCCGAACGCGGCATTTCTAGAAAAATTATCTTTGTTGATGCCGCAGATGATGTTTTAGTTCGAAGGTTCGAATCATCTAGGCGCCCTCATCCACTTCAGGGCAGTGATCGAATTGTTGATGGTATTGAAAAAGAACGAGAGCGTCTAAGAGAACTTCGCTCTGGAGCAGATCTCGTAGTTGACTCATCTCAGCTAAATGTTCATCAACTTGAGCGGAAAATTGCCGAACTTTT
>DDYK01000055.1:6295-8038 GCA_002347935.1 Actinobacteria bacterium UBA2236 | reverse complement strand
AAGGTTAATGTTCTCTCTTTTGGATATAAGTTCGGACTACCAGTTGATGCAGATTTAGTTATGGACTGTCGCTTCATCCCAAATCCTCATTGGAATCCAGAGCTGAGGCAAATGAATGGCCTAGATCAGCAAGTTAGCGATGCGGTACTTAGCGCTGAAAGCGTTCCGGAATTCTTGGATAGATACCTTGCGCTCTTTAATAGCCTAGGACAGGGATACTTAAGAGAGGGTAAAAAATATATAACTCTGGCAATTGGTTGCACGGGCGGAAAACATAGAAGTGTGGCTATTGCTGAAGAGCTGGCAAGAAGAATCAATGGCAGCGCGATTGATTCAGAACATAGCGTTTCTGCTCATGCTATTCATCGAGATTTAGGCAGGGAGCGTTGAGTCGTCCCAAGGTCGTTGCACTTGGCGGTGGTCATGGCCTTGCTGCCACGTTATCTGCGCTACGGAAAATAACTCATGATTTAACTGCAATAGTAACTGTTGCTGATAATGGTGGCTCAAGTGGGCGGCTAAGACGGGAATTTAACTCACTGCCTCCTGGGGATTTGAGAATGGCTCTTGCTGCGCTCTGCTCAGATGATGAATGGGGCAGAAGTTGGGCAGAAATCATGCAATATCGCTTTACTTCAGAAGGTGATTTAAATGGGCATGCACTTGGCAATTTACTACTAACCGCACTTTGGGACAGTGATAGTGATCCGGTGAAGGGCCTTGAGAGAGTTGGTGCGCTGCTAAAAGTTGTTGGGCGAGTACTGCCGATGGCCTTAGAACCTCTTGACATTGAGGGAGTATTTAAGACTTGGCAAGGAACTCACTTGATTAAAGGTCAACAAGAAGTGGCTATTGGAAAAGGAGCACTTGAGGATCTAAGGCTAATTCCTGAAAATCCAACGCCAACATCTCAAGGATTAGATGCAATTGCTCAGGCAGATTTTATTACTCTAGGTCCAGGATCTTGGTTTTCAAGTGTCCTGCCACATCTTCTTGTAGCTAAACAACGCCAGGCGCTGGAGAGTTCAGCGGCAAGGAAGGTGATAATTCTTAATCTTGATGCTTCTCCCAATGCTGCCGGAGATGAATTAGCTGGTAGTTCGCCGGCAGATCATTTGCGAATTCTGCGCAGATTCTCCCCAAATCTAAGCTGTGATATTGCTCTACTTGATAGCTCTATCGCCGCGCGCTCCGAGCTATTGGTAGAGCTAGAGGGCCTCGTTGAGGCGATGGGTGGAAGGGTATTTGTTGCAGATCTTGCATCTCACCCAGGTAGCAATCATCATGATACTGAAAAATTATTTTTGACTTTGAGCCACATTTTTCAAGCCGAGATGCTTAGATAACCCACATGGCAATGACTGCAGCGGTTAAGGATGAGTTAAGCCGTCTTACTGTCTCAAAGCCTTGCTGCCGTAAGGCGGAGGTTTCAGCAATACTTCGCTTTGCTGGCGGGCTACATATCTCAGCAGGAAAGATAATGGTTGAAATTGAACTTGATACCGCTCAAGCTGCAAGACGAATTAGAAAAGATATTGCTGATATTTATGGCCATGACTCAGATTTAGCAGTTATTAGCGCTGGAGGTTTAAGAAAAGGAAGTCGCTATTTAGTCCGAGTCATTAAAGATGGCGATAACTTAGCAAGACAGACTGGACTTGTTGATTCTCATGGACGTCCGGTTAGAGGACTGCCACCACAAGTTGTCTCTGCTGGGATTTGTTGCGCCGAAGCTGCATGGCG
>DDYK01000055.1:5778-6278 GCA_002347935.1 Actinobacteria bacterium UBA2236 | reverse complement strand
GCCTTGGTTGGTGCGGCGCGCAGATTAGCAATTGCTGCAAAGGCTCGTGAGGTTCGAGGAGTAGATCGAGTAGTAATTAGAGATGGCGATGCCATTGGGGTTTTATTAACTCGTCTTGGAGCCCATGAAAGTGTTATGGCTTGGGAAGAGCGACGGATGAGAAGAGAAGTCAGAGCAACCGCTAATCGCCTTGCAAATTTTGACGATGCCAACTTAAGGCGCTCAGCAAGAGCTGCAGTTGCTGCATCTGCAAGAGTTGCAAGAGCGATGGAGATTTTAGGAGAAGATATTCCAGATCATCTTCGTGAAGCGGGACAGCTTCGAATTACTCATGGTCAGGCGAGCCTCGAAGAATTGGGCTCCCTTTCAACTCCTCCGATGACTAAAGATGCAATTGCAGGTCGAATTAGGCGCCTGTTGGCGATGGCCGATAAACGCGCCAGCGATCTAGGGATTCCAGATACAGAGGCTGGGCTCTCACCAGAGCTGCTCAATTAATG
>DDYK01000055.1:1806-5678 GCA_002347935.1 Actinobacteria bacterium UBA2236 | reverse complement strand
TTTCGTGCCGCGCTAACTTCAAAGGCTGATATTGAAATTGTTGCAGTCAATGACTTAACCGACATTGCCACCCTTGCTCACCTTCTTAAATACGACTCAATTCTTGGTCGACTTGGCCAAGAAGTTTCTCACAATGAAAATTCAATCACGGTTGGAAACAAGAGTTTTAAAGTATTTGCTGAGCGTGATCCAGCAGCACTTGCCTGGGGATCAGTCGGCGCTGATATTGTTGTTGAGTCAACCGGACATTTCACAAAGGCTGCCGATGCAAAGAAGCATTTAGTTGGGGGAGCAAAGAAAGTTGTTATCTCAGCCCCAGCAAGTGATGAAGATGTAACTCTAGTTCTTGGTGTTAATGATTCTGCCTATGATCCAGCAAAACACCAGATCATCTCTAACGCCTCCTGCACCACTAACTGCCTCGCTCCAATGGCTAAGGTGCTACACGATAATTTTGGAATTGTTAGAGGCTTTATGACGACCGTGCATGCATATACCAATGATCAGGTTATTCTAGATTTTCCACATAAAGATCTTCGCCGTGCAAGAGCTGCTGCAACAAATATCATTCCAACTTCAACAGGGGCTGCAAAGGCAATTGGTCTAGTTCTTCCCGAGCTAAAAGGAAAACTTGATGGTTATGCCCTTCGAGTTCCAGTGCCAACAGGATCAATAACCGATCTAACAGTTGAGCTCTCTCGCGAGGTAAGCGCTGCTGAGATAAATGAGGCAATGAAGAAAGCTGCAGCGGGTCCTCTAAAAGGAATCCTGTATTACACCGAAGATCCAATCGTCTCTAGCGATATTGTTACCGATCCTCACTCCTGCATCTTTGATGCTGGGATCACTAAGGCAATTGGCAACCAAGCAAAGGTTGCCGGTTGGTATGACAATGAGTGGGGATATTCAAATCGCCTAGTTGATTTAATGAGCTTTATTGGGAAGAGCCTTTGATTCAAGGTTTATCCTCTTTAAATCCAGCAGGGAAAAGAGTTCTACTTCGCTGTGATCTAAATGTTCCACTTAAAGATAGCAGTGATGGAAAAAGGGTTATTACCGATGATGGTCGTATCCGTGCATCACTTCCAACAATTCAAGAACTACTCTCACTTGGTGCATCGGTTGTAATCATTGCTCACCTTGGAAGACCAAAAGGTGAAGTTAAAAGCGAGTTATCACTTGAACCAGTTGCTAAACGCTTAGCAGAACTACTTGGAAGACAAGTCGCATTTTCTAGTCAGGTAGTAGGGCCAGAAGCTTTCGAAAAGGCTCTTGCCTTAAAGAGTGGAGAAATTCTTCTATTAGAAAATATTCGCTTTAACGCCTCTGAGACTAGTAAAGATGAGACAGAGCGTTTAGCCCTAGCAAAAGATTTAGCAATTTTGGGCGATCTCTATGTGGGAGATGGCTTTGGCGCTGTACATAGAAAACATGCCTCAGTATTTGAGCTAGCCCAGTTACTTCCGCACGCTGCAGGAAAGTTAATTGCAGCAGAGGTCGCTGTTCTTGAGAAACTAACTAAGTCTCCAGAGCGTCCCTACGGAGTAGTTCTTGGCGGAGCTAAGGTTTCAGATAAAATCGGAGTGATTTCAAATCTACTTGATAAGGTAAATATTCTTGCTATTGGTGGGGGAATGCTCTTTACCTTTCTTGCAGCTCAAGGAAAAGAGATTGGAAAATCTCTATTTGAACCAGAATCAGTTGACTTAGTTAAAGAAATACTAGATCGTGCAGAGAGATTAGGCGTGAGAGTTTTGCTGCCCAGTGATATCTGGGTAGCGCCAGCTTTTGCTAATGAATCTCCAAGTTTAGTCAGCGCAGATCAGATCCCAAGTAATCAGATGGGGTTAGACATTGGTCCAGAAAGTGCCCATGCATTTGCTTCTGCAATTAAAGAGTGCGCTACAGTCTTTTGGAATGGACCGATGGGAGTCTTTGAATTTCCTAATTTTGCCTCCGGAACTAAAACCATCGCTCAAGCCTTGAGCGAAGTCTCTGGATTATCAGTAGTTGGCGGTGGCGATTCAGCAGCGGCAGTAAGAGCTCTGGGTTTTAGCGATAGCGATTTTGGATATATTTCAACTGGCGGTGGGGCATCACTTGAGTACTTGGAGGGTAAGCAACTTCCAGGACTAATAGCCTTAAGATAAGCAAGTAGTCAACTAAGGAGTAGAAATGAGCACACGTAAACCACTGATTGCTGGTAATTGGAAGATGAACCTTAATCATCTTGAAGCAATTGCTGTCACTCAGAAGTTGGCATACTCACTAGAGGATCGTGACTTTGATGCAGTTGAAGTAGCAGTACTGCCGCCTTTTACAGATTTAAGATCAGTTCAAACTTTAGTTGATGGAGATCGTCTCAAATTATCTTACGGAGCTCAAGATATTTCACCAGAAAAGTCTGGTGCATTTACTGGAGACATCTCTGGTGCAATGCTTAAGAAACTTGATTGCACCTATGTGCTAGCAGGACACTCTGAGCGACGAGCAATACATGGCGAGAGTAATGAGTTAATAAATGCAAAGATGCGCGCCATTTTGGATAACGAGATGGTGCCAATTTTTTGTATTGGCGAAGAATTAGCAATGCGCGAATCAGGCGCACATGTAACTTATGTAATTAATCAGCTTCGCCAAGGGCTAAAGGGATTTCATAAACCAGATTTAAAGAAGATTGTTTTTGCTTATGAACCGGTATGGGCTATTGGAACTGGGAAGACTGCTACTCCAGATGATGCTCAAGAGGTCTGCGCAGCTATTCGCCTAGAGCTTGCTGATATTGGAAGTGATGAGATTGCTCAAAATGCCAGAATTCTCTATGGCGGTTCAGTGAAGTCGGCAAACATCGTAGAAATTATGCGACAGAGCGATATTGATGGGGCCTTGGTTGGCGGGGCTAGCCTTGATGCTGAGGAGTTCGCCCGCCTATGCAAATTCCACCGGGTTCTCTAGCGCCTAGATTCGTTAGGAATCACCGCCTTTAGGTAGTATTTGCCCCTTATTCAACCCAAGGAGAAATAAGTGTCGTTAGCCCTCTCAATCCTTCTGGTGATTACCAGCATTTTGATGATTCTCTTA
This sequence comes from Actinobacteria bacterium UBA2236, assembly GCA_002347935.1. Lineage (GTDB taxonomy): Bacteria > Actinomycetota > Actinomycetes > Nanopelagicales > Nanopelagicaceae > MAG-120802. Next base: position 2,597 of record DDYK01000055.1, on the reverse strand, counting down.
GTTCTGCTCCATAAAGGAAAAGGCAGCGGACTGTCAGATCTATTTGGCGGGGGAATGTCCTCAACCTATGGTGGATCATCCGTTGTTGAGAAGAACTTAGATCGCATCACAATTGTGGTCGGCGGTCTCTGGTTTGCCATCATCATCGCACTTGGTTTAGTTCTAAAATAAAAATTTTCATTAATCTCTAGTAAAGGGAGTAATTAAATGGCTGGTGGAAGTGCTATCAGAGGCTCACGCGTTGGAGCAGGTCCAATGGGCGAGGCAGAGCGCGGCGAAGCTATTGCTCGCTTTCACGTCTCTTACTGGTGCCAAAATGGCCATGAAACAAAACCCTCCTTTGCTGAAGATGGAACAGTGGTTGTCCCAGCTGAATGGGACTGTCCAAGATGCGGTTTTCCAGCTGGGCAAGATAAGAACAACCCACCATCACCAATCAAGAATGAGCCTTATAAGACCCACTTAGCTTATGTAAAAGAGCGTCGCACAGAGGCTGAAGCTAAGAAGATTTTGGAAGCAGCGCTAAAGAAACTACGCGCTGAGGATGAAGATTAAATCTTACCTACCGCACTGAGCAGTTCTGCAATACCTTGCTTTCGATTCTTTAAGTGAAAGCGTATTACGCTAAAACCTCTAGTAGATAACGCCTCCATATCACCGAGTGCTTGCGCCATAATCAAGGTTTCAAATCCAAAATCCTTGCCGGCAATTGGCCAATGATTTTCCTGCTCTGCGGTGATTTGAATAAATGAACCATTACTTGGCCCTCCTTTATGGAACTGACCAGTTGA
>DDYK01000055.1:0-1693 GCA_002347935.1 Actinobacteria bacterium UBA2236 | reverse complement strand
TTAGTCTTCTCTTTAGCCTCTGTGACATTAGGTTGATTAAATGGATCGACTTGAAGTAAATATCCTAGAAGAGCCGTTACCCACTGCCAGAAAATAAAATGCTCACCTAGGCTTGCTTCAACGCTATTTGATCCACTTCCATCAAAACTGATTACGGGGTACGAGAGGCTACTTTTACTTGTCAAAGTAATCGGTAAAACCCCCTTGCCGTCTTTGCCAGTGGACTCTGCAATTAGTTGTTCTATCCATTCACTCAACCCGTCAACGTTTGAGCCAGTATCAAGAAATCCAGTAATTGAAAAGAACTTATCTGCTAAAGCAGCTGCAACTTGTGTGACTACTGAGCCAGGCTCAGTGAAGGCGCGCGATGCCTCAAAGGCATCATCTAAGAGAATTGAGACGTCAATACCGATAAGTGCAGCTGGAGTAAGTCCATATGCGCTAAGCGCACTGAAGCGCCCACCAACATTTGGATCAGCATTTACAACTCTTAACCTACTTTCCCTTGCTTGAATATCAAGAGGAGAACTAGGGTCGGTTATTACTACAAAATGATTCTTTGGATCAAGGCCTTGTTTGATCAATTGCTCATTAGCTGCTGCCATTTGAGAGGCAGTTTCAATAGTTGAGCCAGATTTAGAGCCAATGATTATGCAAGCCTTAGATAAGTCTTGATCCAATACGCGTTTAACATGCGAAGGATCTGTCGAATCAAGAATTGTTAAATTCTTTTTATAGACTTGTGCCATTACTTCCGGGGCTAGAGATGAACCTCCCATCCCGCAGAGAATAAAAACCTTGTGACCGTACTCCCTAGACCAGGCAGAGAGAGCATCAAGCTGGGGAAGAAGCTCGCGAGATTTCTCGGGAAGATTCACCCAATTAAGTCTTATCGCAGCCTCTTTAGCTGCGCTCTCGCCCCAAATGGTTGGATCACAGTCGGCAAGGCGAGTTGTGACTTTATCCAACTTCTCCCAGAGGCCCCTGCCTTGTTTAAAGCCGGTGAGTTTAATCATTTGCTAGCAGCCTCAACATTTCCAATCAACTCTAACCAAGGCTTAATAAACTTATCAATTCCTTCACGCTCTAGTTTCTCTGCAACCTCTTCAATATCAATTCCGATTACAGCTAATTGATTGATAATGCCAGCTGCATCGAAGTATTTTCCTGAAATGCTATTGCCTCTAAATTCTCCTTGAGCTTTAACAGCATTTAATGTCTGCTCCGGCATTGTGTTAACACAGAGTGGGGCCACTAGTTCCATCACATACTGAGTTGGGTCATAGCTTGGATCCTTGACCCCAGTTGAAGCCCAGAGTGGTCTTTGGATATTTGCTCCAAGTTTTGCAAGAACCTGCCAGCGAGAGGAGTTTAAAACTTCTTCGAAGTGCTTATATGCAAGGTGTGCATTGGCGATGGCCGACTTTCCAAGTAGAGCCAAGGCCTCCTTGGAAGCGCTGGCTTTAAGTCTTGGATCAATTTCGGTATCTACTCGACTTATAAAAAAAGATGCAACTGAGTGAATATCATTCAGTGGAAGGGATTTACTTGCCCGCGCTTCTAGACCCTTAAGGAAAGCATCCAAAACTTGCTCATAGCGTTTAGTTGAGAAAATTATCGTGACATTTACGCTTATGCCCTCTGAGATCAGAGTTTGGATAGCTGGAAGTCCTTCAATTGTTGCTGGAACTTT
>DDYK01000026.1:499-2556 GCA_002347935.1 Actinobacteria bacterium UBA2236 | reverse complement strand
CGAGCTACTGTCTGCCGATAACCAGGTCCTACTGCAATTATCAAGGTGTAGCCATTCTTTGCCAGAAAGCGCAGCCGCGTTAGGCGGTCAACTGCAGTTCCATTTGTAGGCACCTCACGAACAAATGGCTCAACTAATCCATACTTTTTCTTTGCAGATTTAAGTGCTAGGTTAACTGCATCATTGAACGAGTTATCTCCAAGAAATCCAATGTCATAAGCGATAGCAACTTTTGGTTCTGCGGCAATTGCTGGAGTGAATGGAGAAAATAATGAAACAGTAAGCGCTATTAGAAGCGCTCTAGATTTCATGACTTACTTTCCCTTAAAAGAGCTTGGCACCAACCCTAGAGCTGAATAGGTATTAGCTAAAGTCTGAGCCGCAACAGCTCTGGCTTTCTCTCTACCCTGTTCTAGGATCTTTAATAGGTGAGCTTCATCGGATAAAAGCTCCTCGGTGCGCTTTTTAACTGGGGCAATATATGAGGTAACCACCTCAGCTACAGCGGACTTAAAGTCGCCATAGCCTTTTCCAGCAAATTCATTTTCAATATCAGAGATAGCTCTATTACTAAGGGCTGAGTGGATAGTTAAGAGGTTTGATATCCCAGGCTTTTCCTTCTCATCAAACTTTACCTCTTTACCAGCATCAGTTACTGCGCTCTTTATTTTCTTCACATTAATTTCTACTGAATCCAAGATATCGATTACTCCAGAATTTGACGCAGATGATTTACTCATCTTGGCACTTGGATCTTGGAGATCGTTGATTTTCGCTGCAGACTTAATGATATGAGCCTCAGGGATAGTAAAAGTCTGCCCATATTTTGAATTAAATCTCTGGCCTAGATCACGAGTTAATTCAATATGTTGTCTCTGATCTTCGCCCACTGGAACTCGATTTGCTTGATAGAGCATGATGTCAGCTGCCTGAAGAATTGGATAGGTAAATAGACCCACAACGGTTCTATCCGCCCCACTCTTCTGTGACTTATCTTTAAATTGCGTCATTCGATTTGCTTCACCGAATCCCGCCATACACTCAAGGACCCAGCCGAGCTGATTATGTTCTGGCACATGAGATTGAATAAATAGCGTGCACTTATCTGGGTCAAGGCCAAGAGCAATTAATTGCGCTGCTGCAAGAAGTGTTCGCTTCCTTAAGACTTGTGGATCTGTTTCAACCGTTAGAGCATGAAGATCGACCACGCAGTAGAAAGCATCATTCTCGCTCTGCAGGTCAACCCATTGCTTTATCGCACCCAGGTAATTACCTAGGTGAAAAGAGTCTGCTGTGGGTTGAATCCCAGATAGGACGCGCTTCATGGCCCTATCTTCTCAATTTTTATCTTGACTATGTAGTTTTGAGATTAAAACAGTCCCTACGCGCTTGCCCTCTAAACTCAAGACTGTCAGCCTGATCCCGGCTAGATGAATAACATCATGAAGTTGCGGAATTCTTCCCAGCTCATGCATCACATAGCCGCTGAGAGTTTCATAGGGACCCTCTGGGATTTCGATCCCGGTCTGCTCAGCTAGATCTTCAAGTGAAATGAGAGCATCTATTTCATAGTCTCCGGTACGACTTTGATTTGAGACTTCAACCTCATGGCCATCATATTCATCATGAATATCACCGATTAAGGTCTCAACAAGATCTTCCAAAGTAACAATTCCATCAGTTCCACCATATTCATCTAGTACTATGGCAATTTGCTGACGAGCAGCGCGCATTTCAGATAGCGCAGGCAGAACACCTTTAGTTCCAGGTAAGAACATAATGCTACGCACCAAATTCATAATAGCTGTGCCTTTTCCTGAATGCTCAGGATCAAGAAGATCTCTTACATGGATAAAACCAATGACTTCATCACTACTTCCCCGCACTACAGGATATCGAGAATGTGCCTTCTCAACTGCCATCAAAATGGCATCGCTGACTAGTAAATTGGCATCAAGGAAATCAACTTCAGTTCTTGGCACCATCACTTCGTGAACTAAACGCTCGCTTGCATTAAAGACCTCTTCGACAATATCCCGTTCTTCTTCAGTTAACGC
>DDYK01000026.1:306-475 GCA_002347935.1 Actinobacteria bacterium UBA2236 | reverse complement strand
TTGGGATCAATTCCAAATAACTTCAAGACTAAATCAGATGAATGTGAAAGTAGCCAGATTAGCGGGCGAAATAGCCGGGCCGTAACCGAAACTGGCGTGACAACAAATAACGCAATTTTTTCACTGGAGTTAAGTGCTACTCGCTTTGGTACTAACTCACCAAAAACTA
>DDYK01000026.1:0-209 GCA_002347935.1 Actinobacteria bacterium UBA2236 | reverse complement strand
GCTTAGGCCAGCATCTTCAAGTGCAGGGATTAAGTAATCACCTAGGCGATCTGCGCCAAAGGCAGCTGAAAGAAATCCACTAAAGGTCACTCCGACTTGAACTGCTGCTAGAAAGCGATTTGGATGTGAGGCCAGATCGGCAACCTTGGCCCCGCGCTTACTCTTTTCAGATAGGGCCTTTAACTGACCCTCCCTAAGTGAGATCAGGG
>DDYK01000004.1 GCA_002347935.1 Actinobacteria bacterium UBA2236 | reverse complement strand
GAAGAGCTAATCGCTCTAAGCAGTCCTAGGCAGAATAAATCTAAGAAAAGCAAGAGTAAAACAAGTGATGGAAAGTATGCTGAACTTGTTGAGCGCTTAGAAGGCGCACTAGATACCAGAGTCACAATTGCTGGAAGCAATACCGGTGGCAAGATTGTTATTGAATACGCAGATGGCCAAGATTTACAGAGAATTGTGGGAGTAATTAGTTAGTAATCCCGCGGCTTAACATCTCTTGCTCAACCACTTTACTTAAAGCCATAACTCCTTGGGTAATTCTCTCAGGGGTTGGGTAGCAATAGGATAGACGTAGCGACCAAGACCCAAACCCGTCAGCATAAAATGCAGTTCCTGGAACGTATGCAACTTTGGCCGCAATTGCCCTTGGAACCATAGCTTTTGTATCTATCTCAGGTGGCAGTGTGACCCATACATAAAAACCACCAGCAGGCTTTGTCCATGTCGCAGCCTTTGGAAAATAAGCATCGAGGGCGGAGAGCATGGCATCTCGCCTAACTTTATAGAGAGCGCAGAAAGAGGCAATTTGTTCGCGCCAAGGTTGATTAGCTAGATAGCTAGCGATAGCCATTTGAGAGAAGTTTGAGGGGCAGAGAATTGATGATTCTGATGCGATAACTAACTTCTCCTTCAAAGATTGGGGAACTAACGCCCAACCAATTCGAAATCCTGGAACGATTGTTTTAGAGAAAGAACCAAGATAGATGACATTTTCTGAGTCTTCAGCCCTCATCGCATTTGGTGATGGGCGATCAAAGCCAAGGAGGCCATAAGGATTATCTTCAACGATAAAAATCTTCTCACGGCGACATATATCAAGGATCTCAGTTCTTCGATCTGCAGGTAGCAATACTCCAGCTGGGTTTTGATAATTTGGAATGAGATATAAGAACTTGATTCTTCGCCCTTGATATCTCAAAGTCTTAATTGCTTGACGTAGCGATTCGGGGATAAGTCCATTTTGGTCCATCTCGACGTGAACCACACTTGCTTCATATTGAGCAAAGGTTCCAAGGGCTCCAACATATGAAGGCGCTTCAACTAAAACCACATCGCCTGGATCAATAAAGATCCGCGAGATTAAATCCAGAGCTTGCTGGGAGCCAGTAGTAACTAAAACATCATTAGGGTTGGCTTTGATTCCTTCAAGAGCCATCACATCACAGATCTGTTCACGAAGATGAGGGTGTCCTTGCCCGCTTCCATATTGGAGCGCCTCCTGGCCATCGTCCCTTATTAACTTTTCAACAATTCCAGCCATCATATCCATCGGTATTGCGCTTAAATTCGGCATTCCTCCAGCAAGTGAAACAATTTCAGGTCTGGATGCAACGGCAAATAAAGATCTGATTTCACTTGGCTTCATATGAGCGGCCCGATGGGCATATCGCTCTTGCAAGTTCTCTGGTTCGTGCGTCTGATAACGCTCTAGACCATCAGATGAGGAGGAATTCATTGGCGAAGTCTGCCATAACTACTGGCTTACTTGGCGCAGATTTACTTTCTTATTCCAGCTTTACGTAGATCCTCTAGGCGCAGAGTTCCAGTTTTTGCATCTTGCTCTGCAGATAAATACATTCTTTGGATAGCAACCACTAAACCTTCAGCTATTACATCACGGAAATTTGGGTCTGCTAATCTGGCTGAATCTTTTGAATTGGAAATATAACCAATATCTAACATCACCGCTGGGGCCTTTGTTAAACGGAGTAAATTCCAAGTTTTAGCATGCGTTCTATTATTTAATAGGTCAGTTCTTGCGATTAATTCTCGTTGCACAATTGTTGCAAACTTCTCTCCAACAATGGAGTGAACTCCATGCATCTCACTTCCATAGAAAAAAGTAGCAAGCCCATTAGCAACCTGGTTATTGTGGCGATCAACACTTAGTGAGATTAAGAGATCTGCTGAAGTGTTATTTGCAAATGCAATTCTCTCATCTTCACTTGGCGAGGTATTTAGACCTCTAGTTAGAAAAACCGAGACCCCAAGTGCGATAAGTCTTCCCTCAATCTTTTGGGCTAAATCAAAGGTAAATTCTGCGATATCTGCCCTCGAGCTAGGGTCTAAAACGATTACTTTATCGGCAAGTGCTGGACCGCGTTTCTCTCTTCTTGCTTGATCGCGAAGTTGAACTGGAGCTCCGCCAGTAACTGTGCGCAACAAACGCATAAGCGCAATTACTGTTGCAGGCCCGCAGATCCCATCAATTTTTGTGCCCACTGATTTTTGAAACTCTTTAACTGCAGCCTCGCTCGCACTTCCATAGATTCCATCAACTCTTCCTGGATTAAAACCCATTTCCATTAAACGGCTCTGAAGAGATGCCACATCATCACCGCGCATAGCGGGCGAAGTTAATTTAAGTGAGCGATCACCAAGCTTCCAGCGCGCCTCGTTTATAGCAACTAAGGTAGTTTCATCTATTAAACCAGTAACAGATAAACCGCGCTCCTGTTGGAAAGCACGGACCGCTTGACTTACCTCATCTGAGAAAGTCTCGCTTGCTCTGGCGATGAAGCCAAGGCGATGGAGGGTGTTTGTAACATCAGTTACAACATCCCCGTGATCGCCGGGCTTAATCATCGTTTTTTAGTTGATGTACTCGGAGAGCTCTTTGAGAATCATTGGCTTAGGGCGAGCGCCAACGATGCTCTTTACAACTTGTCCACCAACAAAAACGTTCATTGTTGGGATTGAGTTGATGCCATATTTCATAGCAATTGAGCCTTCTTCATCTGTATTGAGCTTAACAATCTTAATTTTGGTGCCGTATTCATTGGAGATCTCCTCCAAAATCGGACCTACTGCTCGGCATGGACCACACCACTCCGCCCAAAAATCAACTAAAACCGGGGTTGTGCTCTTCAATACCATTGCATCAAAGTTTGCTGCAGTTACTTTTTCGGTTGCCATCTTCTTATTGCCTCTCTCTATTTGATATTAATTTACGAACTTTAGCGCCTTCTTAAGAGTATTTCGTTTTTTAGTGCCCAGCCAAGAATCGCTCCGCATCTAAAGCGGCCTGACAGCCAGAGCCAGCCGCAGTAATTGCTTGGCGATAAGTAAAGTCAACAAGATCTCCTGAGGCAAAGACCCCAGGCAAGTTGGTTCTAGTAGATCCTGAATCAACCAATACATAACCTTCAGGATTTGTCTTTACTTGACCAACAACTAATTCACTTCTTGGAAGATGTCCAATGGCAACAAATAGACCTGTGAAGTCTTCGGTGCTTTCCTGACCAGTAACAGTGTTCTTAAGCTTAAGACCAGTAACTTTATCTTCGCCCATTACATCAATTACTTCGGTATTTAGCAGGAATTCAATCTTTGGATTTGCCTTAGCGCGCTCAACCATAATCTTTGATGCGCGAAGCTGATC
>DDYK01000080.1:3154-4830 GCA_002347935.1 Actinobacteria bacterium UBA2236 | reverse complement strand
TACATGGCTCAGCCCCTGATATCGCAGGAAAAGGAATAGCTGATCCAACAGCAACAATTATGTCTGTAGCGATGTTGCTGAATCATTTAGGACTAACTGAGGCTGCGCGAGATGTTGAAAGAGCAGTAGAGGCTGATTTACTTACCAGAGCTGAGAAGAAGAGAAGCACTAGCGAAATAGGCGATGCTCTAGCAAAGGCTCTTAGCTAATGAAAATCACGGTTAATCCCTCGCCGAATCCGGTATCGCCAACTCAGAGAGAAAAGTATCTTGAGGATCCTGGATTTGGTAAATACTTCACAGATCACATGGCAGTTGCTGAATGGAATCAAGCTAGCGGCTGGTCTGATCTAACAATTTCTGCCTATGGGCCACTAAATCTTGATCCTGCAGCAATGGTTTTTCATTATGGACAAGAAATCTTTGAAGGAATGAAGGCTTACTACCAACCAGATGGATCTATTGCTCTCTTTCGCCCTGATGCTAATGCTCTTCGTTTTGCTAAGAGCGCGGCGCGAATTACTCTTCCAGAGCTTCCAGTTGAAGACTTTGTTAGCGCAGTTGAGGCTTTAGTAAAGCAAGATGCTGGCTGGGTTCCTAAGAAAGTTGGAGAGTCTCTTTATTTAAGGCCATTTATGATTGCAACTGAAGTGGGTCTGGGAGTCAGGCCATCTAATAAAGCTTTATTTGCAGTAATTGCTACCCCTGCTGCTGCCTACTTCAACTCTGCAAAAGCTGTAACAGTTTGGATCTCCTTAGAGTATGTCAGAGCAGTACTTGGTGGAACAGGCGAAGCAAAATGCGGTGGAAATTATGCAGCCTCACTTCTTGCTCAGCAGGAGGCGGCAAAAGAAGGTTGTGATCAAGTCGTCTGGCTAGATGCTAAAGAGCGATTCTGGGTTGAGGAAATGGGAGGGATGAATCTCTACTTTGTTAAGGGCAGAGGAAAAGATGCAACCATCTTCACTCCAAAATTAACTGGAACTCTGCTTCATGGCATAACAAGAGATTCAATTTTAAGCGTTGCTAAAGATTTGGGATATAAAGTTGAAGAGGGAATGATCTCTATTGATCAATGGCGCGATGGAGTAGCAAGTGGAGAAATTTCAGAGATCTTTGCCTGCGGGACAGCAGCAGTAATTGCCCCGGTTGGTTCTGCAAAGAGCAAGTATGGAACTTGGGTGACAGGTGATGGCAACCCTGGTGAGATCACCATGGAAATTCGTAATCACTTACTTGGAATTCAACACGGCACAGTTGCCGATAAACATGGCTGGATGAAGCGAGTTATCTAGTGGCAATCTCTGATTCATTTCATATCTATGACACCACCCTTCGAGATGGCGCGCAGCAAGAGGGTCTTAATCTCTCAGTCCATGACAAACTAACTATTGCCAGACATCTTGATGATCTAGGTGTGGGCTTTATTGAAGGGGGATGGCCTGGAGCCAATCCGAAAGATACTGAATTCTTCAAATTAGCTGCTAAAGAGTTGAAGTTAAAGAATGCCACTTTTGTCGCATTTGGCGCCACTAGGCGGGCCAATAGTAAAGCAGCAGATGATGCTCTTCTTAGAGCGCTTGCCGAATCTGGGGCGCCAGTTGTAACTCTTGTTGCAAAGTCTCATGATCGCCACGTCGAGCTCGCCTTAAAAACAGATTTAGAAGAAAACTTAGC
>DDYK01000080.1:2304-3149 GCA_002347935.1 Actinobacteria bacterium UBA2236 | reverse complement strand
CTTGAGGTAGTAAGAGTTGCAGCAGAGGCGGGAGCAGATGTTATTGCTCTCTGTGATACCAATGGCGGGATGCTGCCTGATGAGTTATCGGATGTAGTTTCAAAGGTAATTTCAGATAGCTCTGCTCGCATTGGAATCCATTGCCATAATGACACAGGATGCGCTATCGCTAACTCACTTGCTGCAGTTGCCGCTGGTGCTAGCCATGTCCAAGGAACGCTAAACGGTTATGGCGAAAGAACTGGAAATGCTGATCTAATTTCAATCATTGCAAATCTGCAATTAAAGAAGAAGCAAGAAGTACTTCCAGCTGGAGCGCTAGAGGAGGCATTTAGAATCGCTCACGCTGTTGCTGAAGTTACCAATGTCTCACCAAGTGCCAGACAGCCATATGTTGGTATCTCTGCCTTTGCACATAAAGCTGGCCTTCATGCATCGGCAATCAAAATTGATCCAGCGCTCTATCAACATGAGAATCCTGAGAGCGTTGGCAACGATATGAGAATGCTCGTTTCTGAAATGGCAGGAAGAGCTTCAATTGAAATTAAGTCCTCACAACTAGGTTTTGATTTAACTAAGGAGAAAGAGGTTGTTGCTCGCCTTGTTGAGCGAGTAAAAGAGCTAGAGGCAGGTGGCTATACCTTTGAGGCGGCAGATGCCAGCTTTGAGCTGTTATTGCGAGAGGAGCTTGCTGGAAAGAAACCCTCATTTTTCACTATTGAGAGTTGGAAAACTAGCGTTGATCAAGGCGGCGATGGTTCAGTCACTTCAAGAGCTGAGGTAAGTATTAGGGCAAAGGGAGAGTTAATCTCAGCCTCCGGTAGTGGAAATGGTCCAGTTAATGC
>DDYK01000080.1:0-2266 GCA_002347935.1 Actinobacteria bacterium UBA2236 | reverse complement strand
GAGTATTAGTTGAGAGCAGCGATGGCCATGGCGAGTGGAGCACAATTGGAGTTCATGAAAATGTTATTGCTGCCTCTGCCATGGCACTAGAAGATGCGCTAACTTACGGGTTGATAAGAGCTGGAAAGAAGCCGGAATAAGGTTTTTCCTAAGGAGAGAAAAGAATTTAGCTATGCGCGCTTCCTTAAAAAGAGGAGTTAAATTAACTCCCAGCGAATCATCAGAGTGGCTTAGATTAAGAATGGAAGCGCTAAACATCTCAGGGCTTGAAGAGCTACATCAAAAAACAGGAATTGATAAGGGCTCAATCTCGCGTTATTTTCGCCAAGAGCGCACCCCTAAAATTGATGTTATTGCACCCCTTGCTCAAGCACTAGAAGTATCGCCAGAGACTCTGCTTATCGCCCTTGGTGCAATAGATAAGAAGCGGAGCTAACTACTCTCGAGCTGTGATGATTAACTCATCCCCGCTTCGATTAAAGTCTCTAGGGAAAGCATCATCTGCCCAAAGGCGATGCAGGTGGGCAATCTGTTCAGTATCTAGAATTCCAGCGCAGAGATCTAGTATCTGATCAAAGTCATCATTTATTCCGATAGTAACTCTTATTTCCGTTGCGGTATTTGTAAGAGTGGGCTGGAGCGCGTTATCACTTATTACTAAGAGAATTTTCAATCGTTGCCCCTTCGTCCTTTAGTAGTTAAGTGATTCAGTTACCTCTGACAAACCACCGAAGAAGATCCACAATTTGCGCATCTGAGACAGCGTGGATTAAGTGTTGCTTAGAAGCAACGCTGTGTCTATCCTTCTTAGAGGTGATTTCTCGCTAACCTAGGGTTTATGGCGCTAGATATTGAGTTGGCTACGGCTTATCGAAGCCATCTAATCTCTGAGAGAAATCTCTCGGAGAACTCAATTCGGGCATACCTTGCTGATTTAGAGTCGCTCCTACTTCATATCAATCAATTAGGCGTTACAGAATTTGCTCAACTAGAGCTCAATCACATCCGATCTTGGCTGGCAAACCTCTCGACTAAGGGCGCAGCTAGATCATCAATAACTCGCCGGGTCGTTTCTATTCGCGCCTTCACCTACTGGGGGGCAAGAAGTGGTTGGTTATCAAGTGATATTGGCAAGGATTTAATCGCCCCAAAGCCTGAGAGAAATTTGCCCGATGTTTTAGATGTCCAGAGCGCTGCGCTAACGATTAAAGCACTTGAAGTAAGGGCCAGGGAAGAGGCCAGTGCCAGCTCGCTACGAGATCTTGCGCTAGTTGAAGTTTTGTATGGTTCAGGAATTCGCATCTCTGAGTTAGTTGGTTTAGACCTTGGAGATATTGATAGGCAGAGATCAACTATCAAAGTGCTGGGTAAGGGCAGTAAGGAGAGAATCGTTCCAATTGGTCTACCAGCAATGGCTGCTCTTGATAATTGGATCAATAACGCAAGAGCTGAACTAGCAAATGAATCAAGTGGCAGCGCAGTATTTATTGGCTCTCGCGGAAAGAGAATTGATCAGAGAGTGGCGCGAAGTGTGGTCTATCAAGCGATGGCGGCAATTGGTAGTGATAAGAAATTAGGTCCACACACTCTAAGACATAGCGCTGCAACGCATCTCTTAGAAGGTGGCGCCGACTTAAGAACGGTTCAAGAAATTCTCGGCCACTCATCTCTTGCTACTACTCAGATCTATACCCATGTCTCGCAAGAGAGAATTAAGAAAGCATATGAGCAGGCCCATCCCCGGGCCTAAAAAATTAATCTTGTAGCGGATGCTCGCTAGCGATAAAGCGTATTGTCTTTGAACGAGAGCGCATTACAAGCGAGTTTGATTGAATATATCGATCTGTGAAGCGAATTCCCTTTAATAGCTCACCATCGGTTATTCCGGTAGCAGCGAAGAAGACATTTTCACCTGAGACTAAATCATTGGTAGTTAATACCTTCTCTAGATCCATGCCATTTGCTAAGGCTTTATCTCGCTCTGCTTCATCCCTTGGATGCAAGATTGCCTGAATTACCCCGCCCAAACACTTCATCGCGCAGGCCGCAATAATTCCCTCCGGGGTTCCACCAATTCCCATAAGGGCGTCAATTCCAGTTTCATCACGGGCTGCCTCAACTGCTCCTGCTACATCGCCATCGGTAATGAATTTAATTCTTGCGCCAGCCTCCCTAATCTCTTTAACCAATTGATCATGTCTAGGTCGATCAAGGAGAACAACTGTGAGTGATTCGATGTCGCGACGTTTTGCTTTAGCAATTCTTC
>DDYK01000025.1:7378-8862 GCA_002347935.1 Actinobacteria bacterium UBA2236 | reverse complement strand
ATAAAATTTAGATATCTTCCAGTCTCTAGTGAAAATAAAGCAAGTGCTGAAACTCAACTTCTTTCAATTATTGACTCTGAGAAAATTGATTTTCTCGTTTTGGCTCGCTACATGCAGATACTCTCCCCAGATTTCTGCGACAAACTCTCGAATCGAATTATTAATATCCATCACTCCTTTCTTCCAGGATTTAAAGGGGCTAAGCCNNAAGCCTTATCACCAAGCACATGCAAAAGGTGTGAAAATTATTGGAGCTACTGCTCACTTTGTCACCAAAGATTTAGATGAGGGTCCAATTATTGAGCAAGATGTAGCTCATGTTTCTCATGCATCTACTCCTGAAGAGCTAATTGCCATTGGCCGCGATATTGAACGTCGCGTTTTAGCAATAGCTGTAAAACTTTATGCTGAAGATAGAATATTTATCGTTGGAAATAGAACAGTAATATTCAACTAAGTGTGTCCTTGGCCGGAGTGGAACCGGCGAACTTCCACTTAGGGGAAAGTTTCACTTTCCGACAAAGCGAATGTGCACTTCAGAATCCCAATGTGCTTTGATTGTTTCAAGTGCATCGTCGCTTTTCCCCATGGGAAACATGCTCCCCTCAATCTTTCCTCCAAGCTTTGTGAGTTCTTCCAAGAAATGTGCATGCCGCTGCACATGTTCAATGACGCCATGCGCCGAGACATATTCCTCTAAAACAACACATCTGGATCCGTTTTCAGAAAAAAAGAGGTCGTATCTCAAAATGGAATCTTGCTTTCTAATTTCAATTAGCATCTCCTGCGCAATCTTTTTGAAAGAATTTAAGTTCTCCTCAGGAATTCTCGGAAAGATTGCTATTGCGCGTAAATTTGCCATTATTCTCCTTGCCTCAGGATTGAAACTGAAGTAATCTTAACGAGTGGCGGCATCTCATCCGACGACGAGCAGAATCGTAACTGAACACAAATCGCTCAGAGAGGCACTTCGGGATACGAAGACTTTTTCATCTGACCTTCAGGGCGATGCCGATGTTCGCGATTATCGACAGATTCCACTTGAAGTTGATCCTCCGAGACATCATCTTTACCGCTCGGCTCTTGCTCCCTACTTTGTTAAGCCTGCGATTGAACGTCACATATCTGATTTTCGTTCAAACTCTTCTGCGCTCATAAATAGATACTTCAGTAGCGATCCGAGAGAAGTAATTCCAACTCTCTCTTTACCCTTAGTCATGCAGAATCTTGGTGTCATCTATAACCGACCACAAGATGTTGAGGAGTGGATCTCTTGGGGTCCTGATGTCTGGACCGCAGAATCTGAGGTTCGAAGTGGCGAGGTTTTGCATCGTTACCTTAATCACATATATAAAGAGGCTCTTTCCAATACGTTTGAGGATATATGGCAAAAAATCGCTCACCTCGTCATTGACGGCAAAAAGATTACTGAAGTTGAGTTTCGCGGTATCGCTGGAGTCTTGTTGGCAGGCGGACGTGACACA
>DDYK01000025.1:0-7367 GCA_002347935.1 Actinobacteria bacterium UBA2236 | reverse complement strand
GTAGCAACCCTCAAGGTATTTCTGCCGCTATTCAGGAGTTCTTACGATTCTTAACTCCACTTCCATTGATGAATAGAACTACCGTTCCCGAGAGTGGCAGAAATAGTCTTCCTCCAGATAGATATGTTGGGATGAGCTTCATATCTGCTAACTTTGACAATTCTGTCTTTGAAAATCCATATTCCATCGACTTAAAGCGGCCTCGAAATCCTCACATGAGCTTTGGTTTTGGTCCACATACTTGTTTAGGAAATCACATTGCAGAAATCGAAGCCAAAGTGTTCTTAGAAACGCTGATTCAATCTCAATTTACCTGGCAAATTTATAGCGAAGATACGAAATTCCATGACTCGCCCTTTAGCCTGGTACCTGATCAATTTAAATCACTACAACTTATAGCGATACCCAACGCTCTTTAGAGTTAAGTCAACGTAGGTCATATCTGACCAAGAGAACCACTCCCTTGTAAATTTCGAGGGATTATCAACGTGAAACGACTCATGCATTCGACCAGTGCCTGCGTCGGTTGCTTCTAGTGTCTCTAGAGTACGCAACTGTTTACCTAAGTCATTCGAAGTTAAAGCTTCCATCGCAATCGATATGGGCCAAACATGATTTGGTGGCGTGTGTTGCGAGCCAACTCCTTTCACGCCCGCTCCACTAAAGAAGTATGGGTTTGCCTCTGAAAGAACGAATGCCCTTGTTTTCTGATACTCCGAATTATCTGCTGGTAAAATCTCTAAGTGGGGAAGGCTCAACAGGGATGGAACATTTGCATCATCCATCCATTGAGCATTACCTAGTCCATCAACCTCGTAAGCAAATTTCCCTTGAATTAAACCAAATTTAGTGATGCCATCATGAATCTCTCCAGCTAGTTCAGATGCTATAGAACTCAGCTTAGGAACGTTCATCTTTCTTAACTCGCTCATGAAGAATAGATTTGACGGAATCAGGTATCCATAAGTACATGAATCATCACTTGGCCTAAAAGCTGAATAAACCATGCCTGTGTGCCCGATAGGTGCACCTTGACCATCGTGAGATAGGGAGTCGTGGGCAACGCCATTATCCCGCTTGAAGATGTAACCATTTCGATCATGGTTCTGTTCTTTCCGCCCGAGCTCTAACATCAAAGCAACCGCTTCTTGATAATTTTTATCCAGGTGATCAGTCTGACCAAACTGCTCTCGGATTTTTCTTGCTAGATATAAAACTGACGCCCAAGAATCTAATTCAAATTTCCGCTCGAAGACCCAAGGGGACTGATCAGCAAAGTCTCTGTGCCAACAGTTGCCATTTGGTTCTGGATTAAATGCATTCGCATATGGATCAACTAAAAATAGCTTCACTTGAGACTTACTTAGATTCATTAGTAGCTCAATAACATCGGGATTGTGTGAGTCAAGTAAAGGCTTAACTTGCCACGTCGAATCCCGTAACCACATTGCTGGAATATCGCCAGTAGTTACAAATGGGAGACTGTCTCTCATGTTTTGAAGGGTTTTAGTGAAGAAAGATTGGACAGCGTCATTGACTCTCTTATATCGATGGCTCGGAATTTCTTGTTGTAATCCAGGAAAGACTTCTGCCGTTTCACACTTCACGGACTTGATTCTACTAAAGGATTTAGTTACGAAACTGTTTAGTTAAACGCCCAAAAAATAATGTAACTTGTGTCCTTGGCCGGAGTTGAACCGGCGACCTACCGCTTAGGAGGCGGTTGCTCTATCCACTGAGCTACAAGGACTTAATTGAATATAATTTCACACTCCATTCACAGATAATTACTTTCGTATTAAATGTGAAGTATCTAATGATAATTCAATACTTTTACGCGGTAAATTGCTTAATTCAATACTTTCAGATAGCCTAACGCTCAATCTCGTTTGGAGTTGATTTCTAATCATGAAAGCCCTAGTAATAGGAGCCGGTGGCGTCGGAAGAGCGATAGCAAATATCGCTGTGCGAAGGCCCTTTATTACCTCAATGGTAATTGCAGATCGCACCCTCTCGCGCGCCGAAGAAGCGGTATATCGCGTCAAAGACCCCCGCTTCTCTGCAGCTCAAGTAAATGCTGCTGAGTTGGAAGACCTGCGCGAACTAATACGCAAAGTTAATCCCGATGTCGTAATTAACGCCGTTGATCCAAGATTTGTAATGCCAATTTTTCTTGCATGCGAAATCGAAAATACCAATTACATCGATATGGCTATGTCTCTCTCAAGACCGCATCCTCACTACCCGCACCGCGAAACTGGTGTGAAGTTGGGCGATGAGCAATTTGCGAGAGATTGGAACTGGGAAGAGAGAAAGATCTATGCCCTGGTTGGGATGGGTGTAGAGCCAGGTATGAGCGATATCTTCGCTAAATATGCCAACGATGAACTCTTCTCCCGAATTGATTCAATAACAGTTTTAGATGGTTCTAACTTGAGAGTTGAAGGTGCCGACTTTGCTCCCTCCTTCTCGATCTGGACCACTATTGAGGAGTGTTTAAATCCTCCGCTAGTTTGGGAAGATGGTCGTGGTTGGTTTACAACTGAGCCATTTAGCGAACTTGAGACATTTGATTTCCCAGAGGGTATTGGACCTGTTGAATGCGTAAATGTAGAACACGAAGAGGTAGTTTTAATTCCTCAGAAAATTGATGCCAAAAAAGTAAACTTCAAATATGGCCTTGGAGCAGAATTCATCCAGATCTTAAAGACCATAAATATGCTTGGAATGGATAAGAAGGAAAATGTAGACGTTCAGGGAGTATCCGTTTCTCCTAGAGATCTTCTTGCCGCATCTCTTCCAGATCCAGCAACTCTTGGATCAAGAATGAAGGGAAAGACTTGTGCTGGAACATTGGTAAAAGGTTTAGACAAGTCAGGAAATCCAAAGGCTGTCTATATCTACAATGTAATTGATAATCAATGGTCTATGAGGGAATATGGAGATCAAGCTGTAGTCTGGCAAACGGCAGTTAATCCAATTATCGCAATGGAGTTAATTGAAAAGGGAATTTGGAAGCCAAGAGGGGTAAATGGCCCTGAGTGGTTTGATGCCAAACCTTTCCTTGATTTACTAGAGGAATATGGAACTTCTTGGCATATCAGAGAAGAAGACGCCAGTAACATCGCAAAATAATGTCTAAGCCCATCGCTTTAATAACTGGAGCCACAGCAGGTATTGGCGCCTCTTTTGCTGAGCTACTAGCAAAAAAAGGCCATGATCTAGTAATTGTTGCGCGTGATTTAGAGAGATTAAATCAAAATGCTAGTAAATGGAGAGAAAACTTCGGCGTTGAGGTGGAAGTCCTAGTTGCTGACTTAAGTCGCGATGAAGACATTAGGCGAATTGAGCTGCGCCTGCAAAATACTTCACGGCCGATTGAAGTATTAATCAATAATGCTGGCTTTGGAATTAAGAAGAGCTTTTTAGTAAGTGAGATTTCAGATGAGATAGCTCTACTTGATGTCTTAGTAACAGCTCCAATGCGTTTAATGCATGCCATATTGCCCATCATGAAGGCGCGAAATAGCGGAGTAATCATAAATGTCTCAAGTATTGCCGGCTGGATTGCGGGTGGAACCTATAGCGCAGCTAAGTCCTACCTAACAGTGTTGACTGAATCCCTCCACACTGAACTCTTGGGCAGCAATGTGAAACTGCTCTCCCTAGCACCTGGTTACACCAGGACAGAATTTCACCAAAGGGGAAATATGAAGATGGCTGGTTTGCCCAATTGGCTCTGGCTAACCTCTGAAAGAGTCGTCGAAGATGCATGGAACTCGGCTCAAGCTGGAAAAGTTCTCTGCATTCCAGGACGGCAGTATCAAGTAATTGCAAATCTGGCTCGATATGCGCCAAGGCCTTGGGTTAGAAAGCTAGGGATGAATCTGGGCTCTCGCCGGGGCAGAAGGAAGTAACTTCCCTTTCTTCTCAGTAAATTCACCAGAACTTTAAGCATTTCCCTCACCGAAAAAACAGTCTCCGCCCTTTAGGATAATGACATATAACTAATTTACTTTTGAGGAGAATTTTGTGCGTAACTCACTAAAGCAACTTGGACGAGGCGCAACCCTATTTGCTGCAACCTCCCTACTAATGGCATCTACTGCTGTGATCCCGGCAGAAGCTGCTAACAAAGCTGGAGCCGCTTGCACAAAAGCGAATGCAAAAACCAAAATTGGTGGAGATGGATATGTTTGCACCAAGAACCCCACGGTTAAAAATGCAAAATTAACTTGGGTTTGGGTTGGCTGTATCGATTCAAACAAGCTTTATCTTGAGTCAAACGCTCGGTTAAAAAACATTACTGAAACGGCTGCTCAAGCAGCAACCATGCTCGATACTGAAATCGCTGCCCTCAAAGCTGCCGCACCTACTGACGAGGCAGAGGCCAAAGTATTTGATCAAAAGGCCGCTGACGCTAAAGCCAAACAAGCATCTGCGCTCCTAGAAGCTAAAGCCAACACTGATAATGCAACGAAAGTTGGAGCAACCACAACAGCTGGAAAGCAGTACACAACTAATGCGGCTACCTGGACTAAAGCAGCACGGAGTTATGAACTTGCGGCAAAGAACTTTGAAAGATCAGCTGCCAGCCTTCGCGACAAGATAGGTGAGGTAGCAAAGAAGGAGAAGCAGAAAGCGAATGTTCTTCAGACCGTTGAAAATACTAAGTCAGAAGTTGCCTCAACTCTCCAAAATAGAAAGCAGGCCTGTAAGCCTGGTCTCTAGACTTTGATTTAGCCAACGATAACTTTACTTGTACTACTCTTTATTGGAATTGTAACCAGGTTAGCTTTCGCTGGTCCAACTTTTACCTCACCGCCCGTTGCAAATTCTGCGCGGTGGTTGGGACAAACCCATTTAGATCCGCTTCTAACTACATTGGTTCCCTCGTGTGTGCAGGAGAGATTAAGCGCTCTATATTCATTTGCGCCCTTGCCAACTCTCACCAGAGCAATCTTGAGACCTTGACTATTGGAGAATTGAACGACTCCGCCAACTTTTTTTAGGGCGGGGTTTTTAGAGAGAGTGATCTCTACTTTTCCATTCGCTAGCACCTTAACACCGCTTGCAGCAATAGCTTTTTCAGGTATCAATCCAAGCGTGAGAACTGCCAGGCCACAAAGTACTGCCCGTCTTGATACATCTTTTTCACTATCCATTATCGCCCTTTCAATACCTTTAGAAGGTGAAAACCTATCTGTTTTTTCGACCCCTTGCCATAGCAACTCTGATCACCTACATATTTCTCAGGAACAATTCAGATGCTAGGTGGGAGTATGACCTGGTTCTCTTCAATCTAGTTGCACTTCTTGCTGCTGCTTCAATTGCACTATCGCCAATTCTTGATGATCCCTTAGGCAGATATGGAGTGATTGGCGCAATCATCGCCTGGGGCGCAGGG
The DNA here is from genome assembly GCA_002347935.1 of Actinobacteria bacterium UBA2236. Lineage (GTDB taxonomy): Bacteria > Actinomycetota > Actinomycetes > Nanopelagicales > Nanopelagicaceae > MAG-120802. The sequence goes on along the minus strand of DDYK01000025.1, from coordinate 1,960 downwards.
TCAATCACTTCATCACTGAACTCTTTCTTTGACATCAAGACGCTGCTGGATCTTGATCTGATAGCCCAGAGCTTCTATGCGCTCTTTTATCCACTGGCAATATTTGGACTTACCAGAGCAATTCGTTTCAAAAGTGTTAGTAAATCCCTTGAGCTACTCGATACTGCAATTATCGCTATCGGATACACCACGATATTAACGGCACTTCTAGTAAGGCCAGCCATGACATCTATTGAGGGAAGTATCTTTGAAGTATTCCTGGCGATTCTCTATCCAGTAGGAGATATTGTGATTTTGGTCTTGGTACTTATCTTAGTTTTAAGGCAGAGAATAAGTTGGCGAAATGGACTAATTCTCATCGGAGCGGCCATGTTCTTTCTATCAGACTTCTACTTTCTCTATCAATCCTATTTAGGCAAATATGAATTTGGGTCGCTTACTGATGTTGGATGGCTGATAAGTTTTATCTTTATCTCTGAAGCATTTTGGTTTGCAAGTAATGAAGTACAAGCGCCTCGAAGTTTTAATTCAGCCGTGGCCACAATTGCTCTTCTTGGAAGCTCTACCCTGCTTGCAATTGCTGTATTGCAGCCCTCCTATATCCCGCGGTTTCTAATATTGCCTGCCTTTGTAACCATCGCTCTATCGTTTCTACGAATGGGCGTTGCTATCAATGATGCTCGCAACATGAGTAATGAGCAGATTCTGGCAAGAACCGATGAGCTAACTGGCCTTGCCAATCGGCGCAAATTCATGGTCGATTGCCAAGAGTTTCTTAAAAGCCCGGGCTCGCTACTAATTCTTGATCTAGATGGTTTTAAGGCAGTAAATGACAACTTAGGACATGCAATTGGCGATCAACTCCTAAAGCAAGTTGCAAGCCGCTTCCAAAGAGTTATGCCCTCAGATGCACTGCTAGCTCGCCTAGGGGGTGATGAATTTGGCGCGCTCATTCCAGGAGATGATGGCATGGAGGTGGCAAAGGCGCTTAAGGCAACTCTTACCTATCCGCTCCACATTAACTCAAAGGAAATCTGCCTCGATGTTTCAATCGGTGAAGCAAGTAATGAGCCAGGCTCAACTGCGGCAGAGCAACTCCTTAGAAGAGCTGATGAGGCGATGTATGAAGCAAAGAGATCAAAGCTTGGCGTGCTCTCTTGGCATGATCAATTAGGCACATCCGGCTCTAGGTTGTAAATTTCGCCAGGTCAGAAATATCCAACCAAGAAGCCCTAAAAGGCTTAACAACAAGAGGTGAGATTCACAAGCCCCTAGCTAAGGAGGTTCCCTAATTGGCAGAGAAGTTCAACAATAAAGTTTTAATCCTGGGAGCAGGATCAGTCTCCCAATCAGTATTACCCCTTCTAATTGAGCATCTAGTTGATGCAAACCAAATCACCATTATGGACCAGCGAGATAATCGCTTGAGAGTAAAAGGTGCGCTGGATAAAGGCGCTACTTATATCCAAGATCAGATAACTCAAGAAAATCTTGATAGCCAATTAAAAAAGCATTTAAGTGCCGGAGACTTTCTCCTTGATTTAGCATGGAATATCGATGCCAATACAATTCTAAATTGGTGCCATGACAATGGAGTTCTCTATTTAAACACCTCAGTTGAGGAGTGGGACCCTTATGCAGGAGGGGCTAATAAACATCCGCTAGAGAGAACTCTCTACTACCGCCATATGCGTATGCGCGAGATGAAATCAAAGTGGAGCAAAGTTGGAGCAACCGCCATTGTTGAACACGGCGCAAATCCTGGACTTGTCTCGCATCTAGTGAAGAAATCCATGGTTGATATTGCAACCCTTGCCCTTAAAGAATCGAAAGCAGCAGCTGGGGTAGAAAGCGCCCTAACTGATGAGCGTTATAACGATCTTGCTCACCTGCTTGGAGTTAAAGTGATTCATATCTCTGAGCGCGATACCCAAGTAACAAACAAGCCTAAACAATGGGG
>DDYK01000038.1:21079-21562 GCA_002347935.1 Actinobacteria bacterium UBA2236 | reverse complement strand
GCTGCCATCTGGTCATAAATCTGTCTGACTACCGGAGCCATCTTGTTTGATACTCGACCAGCCACAATCATTAAATCTGCCTGTCTTGGCGAAGCGCGGAAAACTTCCATTCCAAATCGAGAGATGTCATATTTACCGGCAGAGCCAATTGCCATCATCTCAATAGCGCAACAAGCAAGGCCAAAAGTTGCAGGCCAGAGTGAGTTCTTGCGCATATAACCGGCAAGTTTTTCTACAGTTGTGAGTAGAAAACCGGAGGGTAATTTCTCTTCTAAGCCCATTTGATTAATCCCATTCCAATCCGCCGCGGCGCCAGACATAGGTATAGGCCACAAATACCGTTGCAATAAAGATAACCATCTCAATAAGTCCAAATAACGCTAGTTGATCATAGGCAACTGCCCAGGGATAGAGGAAAACAATTTCGATATCAAAGATAATAAAAAGCATTGCAGTTAAAAAGTATTTCACCGGGAAGCGTCC
>DDYK01000038.1:15868-21063 GCA_002347935.1 Actinobacteria bacterium UBA2236 | reverse complement strand
TTTGCTCTGTTATATCGCTTAGGTCCGGTTAGAGCTCCAGCAACTACTGAAAAAATGGCGAATCCAAATCCAATCGCTCCGATTACGATGATTGGTAGATATGGGTTGCTCACAACACCAAATCTTAGGTGAGCCTTAGAAATTCAGAGAAATCTAGGAGCCCTTGAAGGCTGTGTGAACTGCCACAACTCCCCCTGTGAGGTTAATCCATGATGAATTCTTCCAGCCCACCGCCTCCATATCCCTTGCTAGCTCGCCCTGTTTGGGCCAGGCGCGGATTGATTCTGCAAGATAGCCATATGCAGCAGGGTTTGATGATCCTGATCTCGATAATTTTGGCAAGGCTTTCATTAGGTAATTCATATAAAGAATTCGAAATGGTTTAAAGGTGGGAGTTGAGAACTCCACGATAACAATTCTTCCTCCAGGCTTTGTAACTCTTAAAGCCTCACTTAAAGCTCTTTTATAATCTTGGGTATTTCTAAGACCAAATGAATTTGTTGTTAGATCAAAAGTATTTTCCTTGAAGGCAAGATTGAGTGCATCTCCTTGAACAAAGTTTAAGTAGGGGCGAACCTTTCTTCCCTGATCTAACATTCCTTTTGAAAAATCAAGTGAAGTGACCTCGGCTCCTGCTTTATGTAATCCTTCACTAGATGAACCAGGGCCAGCTGCAATATCAAGAATTTTCATCCCTGGTTTTGGATCAATGATTTTCTCCACGCGTCTTCGCCATCTTTTTGTCGCGCCGAGGCTAAGTAAATCGTTAAATAAGTCATAGCGACGAGCTACCCCATCAAACATGGCGGCAACTTCTTCAGGGTCTTTACCTAAATCTGCTCGACTCACTTACCTATCATCTCTACCGCTAGGCTAACTCCACAAGTTGAATGGAGCCCAATGCCTATCTCTGCCACCACCGAGTTATTAGGTGAACACCCCGAGCTTCTTGATATCGCTATTGCTGATATTGAAGATGGCCAAATAACTTCTTGGGTTAGAGGCGGGGATGGATTAATTGGTTTTGGGGTTTATAAATCTCACATCGTTAAAGGACCTGATCGTTTTCAGAAGGCTCGCTCTTGGTGGCGCGCGGAGATAAATAGCTTAAATATTGCTAATAACGCCCATAGTTCAGGCAGTGGACCAATTCTCTTCACATCTTTTTCATTCGATGAGGCAGAGGACTCAATCCTAATAATCCCAAAAGTTGTAGTGGGTCAATCAAATGGCAAATCCTGGATTACCTGGATTGGTGATGGCTTGCAACCGAAACTCGAAAAGAGTGAAGAACAGGTAAAACCTTTAAACATTTCTTGGAGCGGGAGCAATGGTGATATCTGGAGAGAGCGAGTAGCTCTTGCTATTGGAAAGATTAAGGATGCAAAGCTAGATAAAGTTGTACTAGCTCGCTTCTTAACTGGAAAGAGTGAGGAAGAAATTGATGTCAGAAGGCTATTGCGGCTTTTAGCAAAGGAATACCCTTCAACTTGGGTTTATTCAAATAGCGGCTTAGTTGGAGCAACTCCAGAGTTATTGGTTCGCTTAAGTAAATCTTTAATAACTTCCAGGGTTTTAGCAGGAACGATTAGAAGAACTGGTGAAGACGAGCGAGATTTAGCTCTTGCTGGTTCTCTGGCTAGGTCATCAAAGGATTTAGAAGAACATGAATATGCCGTTAAGTCAGTTGCTGATGTGCTAAGCCCTCTCTGTCGCTCTCTCAATATCCCTGAAACTCCATTTGTTCTTCATCTTTCAAATGTTATGCATCTTGCAACAGATGTAACAGCCGTCTTATCCGATTCTGCAAACCCTGCAGATATTTTTGATCTCGCTTCCAAATTACATCCATCAGCTGCAGTCTGTGGAACCCCAAGAGATCTTGCAAAGCGGGCAATTGATGAAATTGAGGGCATATCACGCGGTCGCTATGCAGGTCCGGTCGGATGGATTGATAGCAAAGGTGATGGTGAGTTAGCACTTGCGCTTCGTTGTGGTCAGATTACAAGTGATGGGAAATCGATTCGAATCTATGCTGGCTGTGGAATTGTTGCTGGTTCTGATCCGGAGCGGGAGTACGCAGAGAGCCAGGCAAAGCTTCTGCCTATGCGATCTGCCTTAGAGAAGCACTAACTGGCTATATTTATTTAATACCGCTGCAATAAAATCAGCATTTTGCTCTCTATCAGGCATCTTTGCCACTATTACATGAAGCCCAGAATGGATTTGTTGCAGAGCAATATGAAGTTCTTTTGCGCTGCTAATCTGCTGCGAAGATATTCCAAAACTCTTAACCACACTTGCTATATCGATTCCATGCGGTGTGCCAAAAATAGTTTCAAACCCTTTACTACCTCTCTGTCCAAGAGTTGAGAAGATTCCGCCACCATCATTATCAACGACAATTATTGTTAGATTATCTTGCGTCGGATTGGCAAGTGCTGAAATGTCATGGAGGAAAGCTAAATCTCCAATTACTGCATAACTCTCGCTATGTTGCGTGGCTATTCCAAGAGCTGTTGAGATATTGCCATCGATTCCTGCAAGGCCTCGATTGGCATAGGTATTTAAGCCAGATCTTGGTACGGCAAAACTTTCAAAATCTCTTACTGGTCTAGATGATGAAATAAATAAAGCTGTGTCATCTTCAAGTTCCTCAGCTATAACTGTTGCTAACTCTGCCTCAGACCACTCTGGAAGAACAGAGAGGGCAATAGCGGCNNCATTTTAACCCGTGGAATCTGAGTATAGATCTCATCTGAAGTTCTAGATGTGTCGATATTTTCTGTGCGAGGATCAATGACCATAACCTTTTTTGCCCCTTGAATATAAGCATTAATGCTCCTAGAAAGGGTGGTTCTTCCAATCACAAAAACGTTTTCTGCAGCTAGGGCAATTCTTGCTTTTTCATCCGATAAGACAATTGGAGCATGGGCAATTGCGTCTTCAAAAACTAGTGTATCTTCTGCGATCAGTGGCGCTGCTAAATCACTTGCAAATTTCTCAATTTCATCCACGCTAAATCCTGCTCGATCATGGCCAACTATCACTAGAGATTTCTTTGATTCAATATTTATCTCGATAACTTCTGCCTTACCCGCCTCTTGAGTCTTAACTTCTATTCCAGAGAGCCANNCCACTTAAAGCCGTTGATAAGTCAAGATCTTTATCGGTATCCAAACTTGTTCTAACAAAAGCGCCAAAGATATTGCTCTGATCTGTTGTTTGATTAGAACCAGTTCTTCGAAGGCGTGCTGGTCTATCTGCTGTTAGAAGAAGTAAATTAATATCGCTGTGATGAGCTTCAAGAAGGGCTGGATAGTAGTTAGCTACCGCTGTTCCACTGGTGCAGACAACTGGTACATATCGACTACTTGCCTTTGAGATTCCAAGGGCAAAAAATGCAGCACCTCGCTCATCAATGCGAACATGAAGATCTATGAGGCCCTTCTCTGATGCTTCATATAGAGCAATAGATAAAGGGGCGTTGCGAGAGCCTGGAGAAAGGACTACATCTTTAATCCCAAGCTCGATTAATTGCTTAATAATGCTTCGCGCAAGCGCAGTCGAATTACTCATGCTGGGCGCCTCAAATTCCATACTCGGCTGATTCTATTGCGCCACCACTCTAGGCGTTCACCCTTTAATTCATGTCTTTCAATTTGAGCTATATCTATTGGATAGTTCTTGACCTTTATCGCCCCATCAATAATTGGAATATCACCGATATCTTGATTAAAGAGCGCGCTAGTTCCAAGGCCGCAGGCATAATCTAACTCGGGAAGTCTTGCAGCGAGAGCTAGGCCATGAGAAATTCCAACTGCTGACTCTAAGGCGCTAGAGACCACAACTGGCAATTTGTGGTGAATAGCTAAATCCATTGCTCGCTTGATGCCACCAAGTGGAGAGACTTTTAACATTAAAATATCGATTGCGCCTTCAAGATTAACTGCGAAAGGATCTACAGCTTTTCGAAGAACTTCATCGCCAGCAATCTTCACACTTGCACTCAGGAGCTCTCGCAATTGCTTTAACTCACCTAAGCTTGCTACAGGCTGCTCGACATACTCGAGTGAGTCTCCTGCTACTTCATTATAAATAGCGTTGATATTAATGAGCGCATCATCAAGGCTCCATGATCCATTAACATCAATGCGAATCTTCGCTTTTGGAAGGTGTTTTCTCACTTCTTGGATACGCGCTAAATCTTCCTTAATACCAGTTCCAACTTTTATCTTCACAGTATCAACTCCTTGATACCAAGACAGGATCTGCTCAATCTCTGCTTCATTATTTGATGCAGGAACTGTGGCATTAATTGGAATCAATTCACGAAGTGCTGGTGAAAGAGATTTATCTGCAGCCTCAATAGCGCTTTCTAGCCATGGCAGTGATTCTTGATCTGAATACTCAACAAATGGTGCAAATTCTCCCCAGCCACTTTCGCCTTTAATTAGCGCTGTTTCGCGAACATCAAGTGAGCGAAATGTGGTTCGCATGGGAAGAGCAAGAACTCGAAGTGAGGCTAAGGCCTCCTCCAGCGTTAGTGACATTTCTTAAGGACGTTTAGGAAACTTATTAAAGTCAGGTTCACGCTTTTCTTTATAGGCATCCCGACCTTCTTGGCCTTCTTCTGTCAGATAAAAGAGCAGAGTTGCATCTCCTGCTAACTGCTGAACTCCAGCAAGTCCATCATCTGCTGCATTAAGTCCGGCCTTTAATAGGCGAAGCGCCATAGGAGAGTGGCGCAACATCTCTCTTGCCCAAGAAACAGTCTCTGCTTCAAGTTCGTTAACTGGAACGACAGTATTTACAAGTCCCATATCTAATGCTTCTTTGGCATCATATTGGCGACACATAAACCAAATCTCACGAGCTTTTTTCTGACCAACATGTCTTGCAAGTAGCCCTGCGCCATAGCCACCATCAAAAGATCCAACCATTGGTCCTGTTTGACCAAACTTGGCATTCTCTGCTGCAATAGTTATATCACAGACCACATGAAGAACATGTCCACCACCAATTGCCCAGCCGGCAACCATTGCAATTACTGGTTTTGGAGTGCGGCGAATCTGCACTTGAAGATCAAGAACGTTTAATCTTCCAATGCCTTTTTTGCCAACCGCATCACTTCCGATATATCCATCATCGCCGCGAACTGAAATATCTCCGCCAGAGCAGAAAGCTTCATCTCC
>DDYK01000038.1:15314-15858 GCA_002347935.1 Actinobacteria bacterium UBA2236 | reverse complement strand
TCTAATTCAAAAAGTGTCTCTGGTCGAAATGCGTTGCGCACCTGGGGACGATTGATTGTTATCTTCGCCATACCTTCTGCAGTTTCATAGCGCACATCGCTAAATTCACGCGCATCTTGCCCAACTTCCCACTTTGGAATGGTTCGACTACCCATCTGGCGCTTAATTGGCTTGCTCATATGGCATACCCTATGTCGGTTATGGAACTTGCGGTAAAGCGAGAAGTGCAAATCATCGAGCCTGGGTGGTCGATGCCACACTTTCTCGAAAAGCTCTTGCTGGCCTTAAAGGATGGGCCGGCCCTTAGTACCGCACCTTTAGAAGTAGCTGATGTTGACCCCAAGGTTGCTTTAATCGTAAAGACCTCTGGCTCAACCGGAAATCCCAAATCAGTTCTTCTCACTTCTCAATCACTTATTTCAAGCGCCAGGGCAAGTCATAAGTATTTAAGCGCGAGCTCTGGGCAGAGATGGTCTCTACTATTGCCAACAACTCACATTGCAGGGATTAATGTTTTAGTTAGATCAATAGAACTTGGCACAGT
>DDYK01000038.1:13713-15300 GCA_002347935.1 Actinobacteria bacterium UBA2236 | reverse complement strand
CTAGTCGGTGGCGCTCGCTTAGATTCTGAATTAAAAAAAAGAGCTCAAGATTTAGGGATTAAAGTAATTACTACCTATGGAATGAGCGAAACATCTGGTGGAGTTATCTATGATGGCAAGGCACTTGATGGAGTTTCATTCCAAATTATTGATAAGCGCATTGCTCTTAAAGGACCCCAAATAGCCTATGGCTATTTGGAAGGTGGCTTTCCAATTAAGGATGGTTGGTTTATTACAAGTGATTTAGGTTCCATCCAAGATGGAGCTTTGGTTATCGAGGCAAGAGCAGATGATCAGATTATCTCTGGAGGTGAAAATATCTCACTTAGTGCTATCGAAAGTTATCTTCAGGGAGAGTACTCAAACCCTGAAATTGTGGCATTTGCTAAATCCGATGCTGAATGGGGAGAGAAGTTATGTATCGCAACTACCAGCAATATTGCACTCGATGANNTAGTAAGAGTCTCTGACATTCCTTATCTTTCATTGGGAAAGCCTGATAGAAAGAAGTTAAGTGATGACAACAGCTGAGCAGTGGTTGCAGGGGGCAAGACCTAAAACGCTCTACGCTGCAATCGCTCCAGTTTTAGTTGGCACCGCCTTTGCTGGATATAACGCTTCATTACTTCATTTTTTTCTCGCCTTAAGCGTTGCTTTATCACTTCAAATTGGAGTCAACTACGCAAATGATTACTCAGATGGAATTAAAGGCACCGACAACGATCGTCTAGGACCAATTCGCTTGGTGGCATCTGGAATTGCAAAGCCAGAGACAGTAAGAAATGCGGCTTTTCTATCTTTTGCACTAGCCGCCCTCTCTGGGCTCTTGCTTTCTTATAGAACTTCATGGGTACTAATTCCTATTGGTTTAATATCTATTGCTGCCGCTTGGGGATATACCGCAGGCTCTAAGCCTTATGGATATATGGGCTTTGGCGAGGTATCGGTATTTATCTTCTTTGGTGTTATTGCCACAAATGGAACTTACTATGTCCATGTTGAGCAATTATCTTCAGAAGTTCTCCTTGCTTCATTTGCTCTAGGCGCTCTCTCATGTGCAATTTTGGTTTTAAACAACTTAAGAGATTTACCTAAAGATTCTCAAGTAGGAAAGCGAACTCTTGCAGTAATCATCGGTGATCCGCAAAGCCGTGATCTATATAGATGGCTAATCTTCTTTGCTTTGGTGATCAGCGCTGCCTTAAGCATTTTCTCCCCTTATTACTTACTGGCCTTAATTAGTGCTCCACTAGCGATTAAATCTGTAAGGGCAGTGAAAACAGGGGCTAGCGGGATGGAATTGGTGGAACTCTTAGCAAAAACAGGCCGGATTCAAATTATTTATGCTTTAGCTCTTTCTTTAGCAGCCTTATTAGTTGCGCGGTAAAATACAGCCATGGTCCGCTGGGCAGTTATAGCTGCAATTATCACTCTGGCATTGATGATATTTAGCATCATTGATTGCTCGCGCACTGCAGAAAATAACATACGAAGTCTGCCTAAATGGGCTTGGCTAGTTATTATCATTTTTGTTCCAGCTATTGGCTCTATTGCCTGGATTATTGCTGGTCGCCCAAAAGGAAATGG
>DDYK01000038.1:7764-13707 GCA_002347935.1 Actinobacteria bacterium UBA2236 | reverse complement strand
TTAATCATTCTAAAGTAATAGTTTCCAGGCTTTCCTCTGCTTTCAACCCGGTCACCTCGTTTGGTAAATCCATACTTTTCAAAGACAGCAATGGCGCTGGTATTACTCTCCATCACTCCCAATCCTTGAACCATCCATCCACGCTTACTAGCAACTGAATCCATGTAATTAAAAATTGCTCTAACCGCGCCAGATCCACGATATTTTGGATTAGACCAGAGACCACCCAACCAACAAGTTGCCCCAAAGTCTCCTACCAAATTCTCTACATTAATCATCGCTACATCTTTTCCATCAATTGTTGCCACTACATATGAAAGTTTTTTAAAAGTCTCTCTCCATTGTTCTTCTGTGAAGTTTCGCTCTTCATCCAATTTGCCAGCGAGTATTGCTGGGCTATCAGCAAGAGCTGCTAGTCGCAGATCTCTTAATCGAGGCCAATCATCATTTGAGAGTTCTGCAACAGTTATCTCAGTAGACATATAAGAATTATGAAGCATGGCCGAGTTCCTATCAACAACGGTCATTATTTGATACGGTGCTCTTATGAGTAATTCTATCTTGAAAAATGATGAGCTCAATAGATTTGAAATCTATCGCGATGGAGAGCTAGCAGGGTTTGCGGAGTTTAAGATTGAAAACCAAATTATTTCCTATACTCATACAGAAATTGATACTAAATTTGGCGGTCAAGGGTTGGGTAGTCAACTAATCAAAGAAGCTTTAGATGAAGCACTTGAGCAAGATCTTCAGGTTGCACCTTACTGTTCTTTTGTCTCTGCTTATATTAAGAAAAATAGCGAGAAGTATCTTTACTTAGTTCCAGAGAGCAAGCGGGCCAGCTTTAATCTATAGACCGCTATAGGTATGTCTTCCACTTCCCCATACATTGATATAAACGTAATTAAATAGATAAGAAGATCCAGCAATTAAACAGAGCCAGGCTGCCTTTCTTCCCTTCCATCCTGCAGTCACTCGCGCGTGTAAATATGAGGCATAAAGAATCCAGGTAATAAAAGCCCAAGTCTCTTTTGGATCCCATCCCCAATAACGACCCCAGGCAGCTTCTGCCCAGATAGCGCCAGAGATAACTGCAAAAGTCCATAGTGGAAATACAAATGCTACTAAGCGATATGAGAGTTGATCTAAACTTTCAAGAGATGGGAATCTTTTTGCGAACTCTCCTCGCACACCTTTTCTTTCAACACGATCAAGCCAGAGATAAGCACCGGCTACCGTATTTGAAAGTAAGAAGATTCCTCCAGAGAGAATCGCTGAAGATACGTGAATTACTAACCAGCTAGATTGCAGCGCTGGAACTAATGGAGCACTTGGTCGATATAAAAGAGTGATAGCTGTTCCAAGAATTAAGAGAATCAGAATTGAACTAGGTAGACCAAGCCAACTTAAATCAAACTTAAGTCCAATAATGAGATATGCCAGCGCAAAGGTCATTGCTCCAGTTATTGAATATTCATACATATTTCCAAGTGGTATTCGCTCTGCTGATATTCCACGCGCAATAACTGCCAGAGTCAGGGATGCTGTAGCTAACAAGAATACGATGCTTGCTACTTTTCTTGATTTAGTAGTAATACTTCGATCTAGATGCTTATCGCCTGAAATTTTATTGGCACGTATTGAAAAGGCGGTTTCATAGGTATAAGAGAGAAATGAGAGCGCGTATAGAGCAAGAGCAACATAAATTAGATCATTTGATAGATATGCCCAATCGCTCTGACTCACTTTTGATCACCTATCTCCTTAATCATCTTGGCTATCTCATCTTCAAGCCCAGGTAGCTTATTGAGAGCTAGACCTGCTATTTCTAACTTGCCCCCAACTTCTTTAACCCAAATTCGTCGCTGGCGAATAAAGAGAGAGATAAGAAGACCAGTGATGGCGAGAATACTTCCAATGAGGGCATATTGCTTACCGGGGTCTCTAACCACTTGAAGATTTACCCAAGGAACTACTCCATTAAATGTGATTGACCCCACCTCAAAGGAGTAGCTCTCACCGATGCTTAGCGCCCAAAGTCCGATTCGCTCCATGTCATTGGTATCAATGCGATAGATGGATTGTGGAACGCCATCATCCATATTCAAATCCCCTTTCCAAACTGAAAACAAAAGCCTCGGATCAAGAAGTTCAGGAAATGAAGAAAACCCACCACGGACTTCATCTCTTGCAGCGGTTGGAAAAAAAGAACTCACAAAGCCAACTTGTGGGTCCATGTCTGGAACCTTGATTGCGCCAATTGAACTCAAATTTGAATCTTGAGGAAGAAACGGAACTGGGCCTTCAAATTTCACGCTACCTGAGCTATCTCTAACCGTAACAAGAGGCGAGTATCCATTTGCTTGGAGATAGACCCTAGTTGAGCCAAAGGTAAGTGGTTTATTTACCTTCACTATCTGATTGACTTCTGATGAATTTGGAGACTCTTTTGTAGTTACATTGAGTTTATAATCTAGAGCTTGAGAAGTTTTTTCATCATAAGAAGCGGAGAAGTTATTTACTCTGATAGTAAATGTTGGAAGTGACTCTAATGAAAAGAATCGTCCTGGCGTGAGATTGTCATAATTTGTTGGAGTGTTAATAAATCGCTCACCGACGTTGACTATTGCCTCACCTCTCATTCCAAATACTGAACTTCCAGCAATGCCTAATAGCACAACAATTAAAGAAAGGTGGAAGAGTAAATTACCTGTCTCTCTTAAGTAACCTTTCTCTGCTGCGATTGAATCAGCTGTTCTAGAAATTCTAAATCTATTTTTCTTAAACCACTCGTCAGCTTTTTCAAGGCTAGTAGGGATTACTTGAAAGCCCTCCATAGTTTTTAGCAATGAGGGAGCCTCGGGTGGGGCTTTAAATATCTCCTTAAAATAATGAAAGGATCTAGGTAAAACACAACCAACTAGAGAGATAAATAGCAGCAAATAGATTGCAGAGAACCAAGGCGAGCCATAGACATCAAATAGATAGAAGCGATCTAGCCATTTTGCCCCGACTGGATCATCATCAAAGTACTGGCGAACCTTAAGTGGGCTCTGGGTTCGCTGCGGGAATATTGATCCTGGAATTGAGGCAATACCAAGCAATAGCAGCAAAATCAGAGCTGTGCGCATGCTGGTCAACTGACGCCATAGATAGCGAAGAAGTGATGTGGTTCCTAGTTCTGGCGCGCTCATTAGATCACCGGAATAAAAGAGCTAATAGTGCCGCGTAGCGATGCCATTAAATCTTCCCAAAGGCCAAATACTTGAAGTAATCCGATTGCAATAAGAAATAGGCCACCAATAATTGAAATTAGCTGGCCCCTTTGAATTAGATAGCGACGAAACTTGGTGGAGCGCTCTAGAAAGAGTGCAAAGAAAATAAATGGGGCGCCAAGGCCAATGCAATAAAAGAGGGAGAGAATTGCTCCACGCACAGCACTTGCCTCAATTAAAGCCAGGGTCTGAACAGCGCCAAGTGTTGGGCCAATACATGGTGTCCAGCCAAGGCCAAACATAAAACCAAGAATTGGCGCGCTTATTAACCCGGTTGAGGCAACAAAAGGGAATTTAAAGGATCGATAGAATTTTTCTGAAAAGAGAAATATCAATCCAAAGAAGATTGTTAGGACCCCGAGGAGTCGAGCAAGAATCGATGAACTACTCAATATCGCATCACCTAGCGCGCCAAAAGCTAAGCCATAGGTCATAAATAAAAATGCAAATCCAAGAACAAATAAGAAAGAACCTAGAAGAAGGCGCCCTTTAGATGCAAAAGCTCCTGAGACATAACCTAAGTAACCTGGAAGAAGTGGCAAAACACATGGAGAAGCAAAAGAAATTAACCCTGCAATCAGCGCCACTAGGCTCGCCGCTAGAAGACTGCCATCAAAAACCTGATTAACTAAGAAATCACTCATCACTCTTTACTTTCTCGATTAGTTGCTTCAACGAGGTGTAGGTGACTTCGCCACTAATTCTTGCAGCAACACGGGACTTGCTATCAATTATTAAAGTTGTTGGAATGGCATTTGGGATCAACTGCCCATGAAATTCAAGCAAAATAGCATCATCAGTTAGCGAGGGATAGGTAATGCCAAAGCGATCAACAAATGATTGCGCAGCAACTTTTGTGTCCCTAGTTAGAACTCCTAGAAATTGGACCTCTGGATAGGAAAGGGATAGTTCTTGCAAAGCTCCTGCCTCTGCTCGGCAGGGAGAGCACCAAGAGGCCCAAACATTAACAACCAATAGCTTGCCTGGTTCTGATTTAAAACTTCCACCACTTAGAGTTGGACCAGAGATATTTGGAGCTTCTTTTCTATTATCCGGCGAGATATATGTGGCAACACCGTTTCCCGAAATAAATGCCTGTTCATCACCACTAGTAACTCTATTACTTGAACATGCCATTAGCAGTGGAATGAGAAGTAGAATTAAAAGTTTTCTCATTTTTTATTATCTGGAAGTAGATGCCTGGCAGGTTCACTATAGGTAAGACCTAGAACTTTCCCATTCTTATCGAAGTGAATACTTGTCACTGAGGCCAGTGTGCATTGACGCTTTCTTGGATCATGAAGAAAAGATCTTCCCTCTATTGATGAACGCATAATCCAAATCGGTAATTGATGTGAAACTACTAAAGCATCTTTTCCGTCTGCTGCTAGACGAGCATCGTTAACTGCCTTACTCATTCGAGATACTTGCACTTTATAAGGCTCGCCCCAAGAAGGGCGCCAAGGATTCCAAAGATGGCGCCAGGTGGCTGGGCGTTTAATCGCGCCTGAAACATCAAATGGTTTTCCTTCAAAGATATTTTCTGCTTCGATTAAATTTTCATCTGTTTTAATTACCAAGCCATGTTGCGCTGCAATCGGCGCAGCAGTTTGCTGTGCTCGCTCAAGTGGGGATGCATGAATTGCTCCGAGTGAAAGCTCTTTACTCCAGGTCGCTACAGCCTTAGCCATTTCATGACCTCGCTCTGAGAGTTTCCAGCCAGGTTGGCGGCCATAGAGAATATTTTTTGGGTTCTCAACTTGGCCATGGCGAAGGAGATGAACACTCTGTGAAATTGCTGCCTCATCGCTCATAGCCTTAAGCATAAAGGCAGAAGTAATACCGCGCTTTTCGCTACTCTGACTACATGCCACGGATAGCTTTCTTTGATGTAGATAACACAATTACCCGTGGATCGACTCTCTATTTTCTTGGTAAGGGTATGTATAACCGAGGTTTTTTCACCAAGCGAGATATCGGGGCATGGGTTCTTGCCAACATACGTTTCCGTATGACTGGAACTGAAAAGTCAGAAGTTATTAGCCGCTTTCAAAAGGCTGCAACAGATTTCATTGGTGGCCATGATGTAAAAGAGATTCGAATAATTGGAGAGCAGATTTATAACGAATTTGTCTCGCCATCTATCTGGCAAGGAACAATTGAGCTTGCAAAAGAGCATTTAAGCTCTGGAGATGAAGTTTGGCTAGTTACAGCATCCCCTGAGGACTTTGCAAATTTAATTGCAGAGCGCCTTGGTTTTACTGGAGCTATTGGAACAAAGGCTGAAATCAAAGATGGTAAATACACCGGAAATCTAAATGGCAAGCTTCTCCATGGCAGGCAAAAAGCAATTGCAATTTCTGAATTAACAGAGCAAAGAGGAATAGATCTTAAAGATTGTTTTGCCTACTCTGACTCTCATAACGATCTTCCGCTCTTAAGTGCTGTGGGTTATCCCAGAGCGATTAACCCTGATGCCAAACTTCGTATTATTGCATTTTCTCAGAGCTGGCCGGTACATGATTTTAGAAGGCTACGCTGGTTAAATCGATTCATTGGTCCTTTTATCTCTCGTCTAGCTGGATTTTGGGTTTACGTAACCTCAAGACAGAAGAGATCTTCTAGATAATCTTCCAGGCAGACAAAGGCTTTACTTCTTCGGTAATGT
>DDYK01000038.1:6389-7738 GCA_002347935.1 Actinobacteria bacterium UBA2236 | reverse complement strand
CCTGCAGATATGAGCTCTCTTGCAACCCGAGCCTGCTCAACTCCTAGCCTGCTTAGAGCCCTTGAAACGCTAAATCAATGGCAATACCAAGTACTTGAAGTATGTGCTGCGCTAAAAGATCCATTCACAATAAAGGAAGTAGTAGCACTAAGCGACAAAGCAAGCCAGGAGGTAATTCTTCACTTGAGATCACTTGCTCTTATCTATTCAGATGGGGTTGGTTATAGATTACCGAGAGCTGTAAGAGATTTGCTTGGAAATGAGCCTGCCGGTCTTGGACCAGAGTCAGCTACAAAAATTGATTTGAAATTAATCGATAAGGCGCCAGCAGGTGCTAAAGCAATTTTAGAGAAATTAACTTGGGGCCCGCCTAGAGGGCAAGTTGGAGACATCAGAAAAAAAGGAACACCGATAAGTTGGCTTCTTGATAATAATTTATTGATTCCAATCGATACCTCGACTGTTGCTCTTGCCAGAGAGGTTGGAATTTATCTTCGAGGAAATAAAGTTCATAAAGAACTATTAACAACAGAACCAAAAATAACTGGAGTAGCTACTAAAGATGTAGATACTCAGAGAGCAGCGCTAGCCTCGATTTCAAATACGCTGCGCTGGGTTGCTGAGTTACTTAATTTCTGGTCCGAGGAGTCACCAAGTGCTCGCCAATCAGGCGGCCTTGGAGTAAGAGATCTTAAGAAAGCAGCAGATCATCTTGGGGTTGAGGAGAGCTGTGCTGCATTTATTGCAGAGATTGCTTATCTTTCTGGATTAATAAACCTAGAGGCGGATGGACAGATAATTCCCACCACTCTCTTTGATCTCTGGCAGAACAAAGATCCAGAGGCTCAATGGATTGAGCTAGTAAGTCTTTGGAGAGTGACTTCAAGGGTTGCGGGCCTTATCGGCAGAAGTGAATCTAGAAATTTAACTGCTTTAAGCAGCGAATTAGATAGAAGTAATGCCAGCTTGATTAGAAATCTAACTTTAGATTTACTTCTTCAAAACCCTGGAGTGTCAGCAAGCCCAGATAGTGTGAAAGCAGCTGTTCTATGGCGCTATCCCCACCGGAGAGGTATTTCAATTACTTCAGAGTTGGTGCAATGGACCCTAAGAGAAGCTGAGTGGTTGGGAATTACTGGCGGCGGAGCGCTATCTGCCTATGGAGAGAGCTTCTTAAAAGATGAAGAAAGTTTGGGGATTAATGGCGCGCTTCCAAAACCAGTTGAACACATTTTAGTTCAGGCAGATAACACAGCTATCGCGCCAGGGCCTCTAACAATAGAAGTTGCACGAATGCTCTCAACTTTTGCAGATATTGAAAGTCGCGGCGGGGCCACTGTTTATCGATT
>DDYK01000038.1:4899-6381 GCA_002347935.1 Actinobacteria bacterium UBA2236 | reverse complement strand
CTTAGAGTCGGTTATGCCAATACTTATATTCGCTGTGAAGATCAGAGTTTAATCGCAGCAATTACTGCTGATAAAAAACTCTCTCATATAACATTCCGACAAATTGCTCCAGAGATTTTAATTTGTGATAGCGAAAGCGGTGAATTAATGGAGGAGCTAAGAGGGGCTGGATATTTTCCTGCTGGAGAAAATGCCACAGGGAGTGTAATTAATATGCCAGTAGCTAATCGTTCTAAATCAAGACCTAAGCCACCGAGAGTAATTGGTGAGCTAGGTAAGCCTTCATCTGCAATATTAAGTGTGGCAATTAGAACTCTTCGAACAGGTGAGCGAGCAGCTGAGCAGCGCCCTGTTGGCCAAATCCCTAGAACCAGCGCTAATGAAACTATGGATCTACTTAATGAGTATTTAGGCAAGAGCGTTTCACTGCGAATTGGCTACGCTGATACCAATGGCGGGGTTTCGCTTCGAATTATTGACCCGCTCTCGATCTCCCTTGGAACCTTAGTAGCTAGAGACCATGCCAGTAATGCCATAACCCCTTTCAAAATAGCCCGAATTACAGGGGTCACTACAGCATGAGTAACGATTACGGCAGACTTCACCTATGAGAGAAGAGATGCTCAAAGACCTGCAAACGCTAGTTGAATGCGAGAGTCCAAGTAGTGATCTTGCTGCTTGCGAAAAGGTCCTAGAGGTTGCAAACCAAATTACAACGAGAGTAATTGGCGCAAGCGCAGAGATAATTCAAGAATCAGGAAGACCGGTCTACTGGCTTGGCAGCAAGAACCCAGAAGTTGTTCTGCTTACTCATCTTGATACCGTTTGGCCAATTGGATCTTTCTCCCCGCTCTGGAGAGTCGATGGCGATATTGCATCTGGTCCTGGGGTCTTTGACATGAAGTCAGGTTTTATCCAAGCGCTATATGCAATGCGTGGCCAAGATATTAACCGTGTTGCACTTATTGCAACAACGGATGAAGAGACCGGCTCTGCTACTTCACGCAAATTAATTGAAGAAGTTAGTAAAAAAGCAAAAGCAGTTTTAGTGATGGAAGCATCTCTTGATGGAAAGCTAAAGATTGGTCGCAAGGGAACTTCTATGTATCAAATCACAATTCATGGCAGAGCAGCTCATGCTGGTCTTGAACCAGAAAAGGGAATTAATGCAACTGTTGAGATTTCTAAGATTGTTGGCAAATTAATTGCTCTAGAAAATAGAGAGCTAGGAACTAGCGTTGTTCCAACTGTTATGACATCAGGTAGTACTACCAATACTGTTCCAGCTCTTGCAAGCCTTGATGTTGATTCTAGGTCTTTTACAATGGCCGAAATGAAGCGAGTAGAGCAAGCAATTAGAGCTTTAAAGCCAGAAAATGAAGATGCTCGAATTGAAATTACTGGCGGAATTAATCGACCTCCAATGGAAAACTCTGCAACTAATGAGCTCTATGAGCTAGCTGAGAAGGTTGCCCTAAAACT
>DDYK01000038.1:2479-4869 GCA_002347935.1 Actinobacteria bacterium UBA2236 | reverse complement strand
CACACCAAAGTCCTTGATGGGCTTGGCTGCCTTGGCGGTGGAGCCCATGCCAATAATGAGCATATCTTGGTCTCTCATCTTGAGCCTCGCTCAAATCTAATTGCTGCTCTTATTAAAGAAATTCTTCTATGACTCAAGGTCCTTTAATAGTTCAAAGCGATAAGACTCTGCTTTTAGATATTGATCATCCACTCTCTGCAGAATGTCGCCAAGCAATTGCTCCCTTTGCAGAGCTTGAGAAATCACCTGAACATATTCACACCTATCGCTTAACCTCACTAGGTTTATGGAATGCAAGAGCATCGGGACATGATGCAGAACAAGTTATTGATACCTTACTTAAATACTCAAGATATGCCGTAGCGCATGCTCTACTACTTGATATCGCAGAGGTTATGGGGCGATATGGCAGGCTAAGAATTGAATCTCATCCAGTACATGGTCTAGTTCTTATCTCAACTGACGTTGCAGTATTAGCCGAAGTTATGAGGGCAAAGAAAGTAGCCCCGCTTCTTGGAACAAAGGTTGATGATGAAACTGTAACTGTTCACCCAAGTCAGAGGGGGCATCTAAAACAAGCCCTCCTTCGCCTAGGTTGGCCAGCTGAGGATTTTGCGGGATATGTTGATGGACAAGCACACGCTATTTCACTTAATGAAAATGGTTGGAAACTTAGGGAGTATCAAAAACTTGCTGCAGAAGGCTTCTGGCACGGCGGCTCTGGTGTTGTAGTACTTCCATGCGGGGCAGGAAAAACTCTAGTGGGAGCAGCTGCGATGGCTCATGCGCAAGCCACTACTTTAATTCTGGTAACAAATACTGTTGCTGCAAGACAGTGGCGCGATGAGTTATTAAAGCGCACATCTTTGAATGAAGATGAGATTGGCGAATACTCAGGAGCAAAGAAAGAAATTCGCCCAGTAACGATTGCTACCTATCAAGTGATGACCACAAGAAAGAAGGGTCTATACGCTCATTTAGACCTCTTTGATTCCCATGATTGGGGCTTAATTATTTATGATGAGGTTCATCTTCTCCCCGCCCCTATCTTTAGATTTACTGCAGATATTCAATCTCGTAGACGGCTAGGACTTACTGCAACCTTAGTTCGCGAAGATGGAATGGAGGGTGAAGTCTTCTCTCTAATTGGGCCGAAGAGATTTGATGTTCCTTGGAAAGAGATTGAAGCTCAAGGCTATATCGCACCTGCAGACTGCGTTGAGGTTAGAGTCACGCTAACTGATCATGAGAGATTAACTTATGCCACAGCTGAACAAGAAGATAAATATCGCACCTGCGCAACGACAGCTACCAAGAAAAATGTAGTCCTTGCCTTAGCAAAGCAGCATGAAGATGATCAGGTATTAATTATTGGGCAATACATTTCACAGATTGATGAAATAGCAGCTGATCTATCAGTTCCAATAATTAAAGGTGATACTCCAGTAAAAGAACGTGAAGAGTTATATGCCTTATTTCGAAGTGGCAAGATTAAGTGTTTAGTTGTTTCAAAAGTTGCTAACTTCTCAATCGATTTACCAGAAGCATCCATTGCTATCCAAGTCTCAGGCACCTTTGGTTCAAGACAGGAGGAGGCTCAGCGCTTAGGGAGAATCCTTAGACCTAAGGCAGATGGCAGAGGAGCGCGCTTCTACTCACTGGTGGCAAGAGACACTATTGATCAAGACTTTGCTCAAAATAGGCAGAGATTCTTAGCAGAGCAGGGTTATTCATATCGCATTATTGATGCTGACGAAGTACTGCCTCGCTAAAGCGCTTCTTATCAACCCTGAAGTAATCATGTTTGGCTCCATTGATCATAGTTACTGGGACCTCTTCGCCATAGAGTGACTCCAGCTCGGCATTGCCATCAATATTGATCACTTCTAATTCGAAGGGAATTACTGAATGTACTTCTCTAACAATTTTTTCAGCTTCATGACAGAGATGACAGTTCTGCCTAGAGAAAATAACTACCTTTGCCTTCATGAACTCAATTCTATGGAGCGATCATGAGCTGCCTTGATCGCCTGAAAAATTAACTCATCAAGAGATGAGTCAGCAAGACTCTTTAGCGCAGCAGCTGTTGTGCCATTAGGGCTGGTGACATTTTCTCGAAGTGTTGCTAATTCTTTGCCACTCTTTTCCACCATCAACGCAGCTCCAATAAGCGTCTGGCTAGCTAAGGTTGTGGCATCCTGATGGCTAATACCTAAACGCTCAGCTGCTTTAATTATGCTTTCAGTAAATGCAAAGAAATATGCAGGCCCTGATCCGCTAGTTGCTGTCACCGCATCTTGAAGTTTTTCATCAACAACTACTACCTCACCTGCTTTTGCAAGAAATCCCTTTACCCACTCTTGATCTATTGAAGTCGCATTACTTCCAAG
>DDYK01000038.1:0-2332 GCA_002347935.1 Actinobacteria bacterium UBA2236 | reverse complement strand
ACCTGCTGGCTTAGCTCTTTAACTCCGTATTTCTTGATAATTTCATCTCGCCTCTCGCCTCTCTTTTCGGCGATAAAAAGTGAGTCTTTCGATAGGCCAGAGCGGAGTAATACTTCAATTAATGCCTCACCTATTACCCCTGTGCCAATAATGCCTATCTTTGAAAAAGCCATATGACAAGGCTACACGCGAGCCCTACTATTACCGCCCATGAGTGAATTCCCCAGTACTTTTACCCGCGAATGGGTAGAGTTTGCGAACCCAGAGAACGCAGCTGAGATATTTAAGTGCGACCTTACCTGGCTTACCTCTTATTGGAATTGCATTTTCGGCAATGGCTGCCAAGGAATAGATAAAGACTTAGCAGATCACGGCTGCTGTAGTGATGGCGCTTACTACTATGACAAAGCAGATGAAGTCCGTGTTACAGCAGCAGCTAAGCGTCTAACTAAATCACTCTGGCAAAACTATGACATTGCTAGAAAGGGTAAGCAGTTTAAGATTAGTGAGCTTGGTTTAGATAACGATCGTAAGACTAAGAAGGTTAATAAAACCTGCATCTTCTTTAATGAAGCAGAGTTTAGTAAAGAGTACTTTGGTTGCGCTCTCCATCATTTAGCAATCAAAGAAGGCAAGCACTTTATTGAGACCAAGCCTGATATCTGTTGGCAGCTTCCGATACGCCGCTCTTGGGAGAGTAGAAGTGTTGGTGATGATAAGTATGAAGTAATCGTTATTGGCGAGTACACCCGCCAGGCTTGGGGCGAGGGAGGAGCTGATTTGGATTGGTACTGC
Organism: Actinobacteria bacterium UBA2236; assembly: GCA_002347935.1. Taxonomy (GTDB): domain Bacteria; phylum Actinomycetota; class Actinomycetes; order Nanopelagicales; family Nanopelagicaceae; genus MAG-120802. Next base: position 1,537 of record DDYK01000038.1, on the reverse strand, counting down.
TCCTCAAATACCCAGGCTCATGATGGAGCAGAGCCGGTTTATCTCTCAAATAAGCAGGAGTTAATTAAGTTAATGAATCTCCCTGCATATCAAAAATTAGCCGAGCTATGCAGCGCAAGAATTACAGCGATGAATAACCGAAAGATTAAACACTTGCCGCTCTATGTAATTCACCCAGCAACAAAGGCTGCTAAGGGTTAGCTTCTTATTTCCTGCGCCGAGAAACCGGCGGCATTACTCGATCTAATAATTCTTGCGCTACTAAAGTTACATCACCTTTAGCCCTGCTTAGATTCGCTTCAAATCCCTTTAAGATTTCAACAATTGCTGGCTCACTTAAAGAGCCTAGAAGTGGGCCATATCTATCTTGAAAGAGGTTAGTTAAAGTCCTGCTTATCGCCCCTGCTAATTCAACTCGAGCTTCATCTAGCGAGACTTCACCTCGCTGACCCGTATTAATACTTAGCGAGGGCTTCTCACGCTGAGCACGGAGGTAGGCCGCCTTAAGATTTACTGAGTCCATAATCTCTTATCCTCTCAGACCGATAGCATTTGTGCTTATGAGGGGCAGAAGAATGTATTTGCGAGCAGTAATTCTAGTCTCCGCATTGTTCTTAACGCTGATCACTCCGATCTCCGCTCCAGCTCTAACCTTTAAAAGTATTCCAGCTACGCAATGGGGATATCTCTATGGCTCTGGCAAAAGCGCAAATTTAACTACCACACCGCAAAGCCCTAGAGTTGAGATCGGTAAAGCGCTCTCTAAATGGAACTTGGAATATGTTGGCGTTCCAGATGAAGCAAAGCCCGCATTTAAATATGCGGCAGATATCTGGGCTTCATATTTTGAATCCAGCGTTCCAATCGAAGTTAAAGCTTATTGGGAGCCGTTAGAGGCATACGGGGTTTTAGGCTCTGCAAGGCCTGGAGACTTTTTTAACTCATTTGATGGTGCACCTGATAATGATCTCTGGTATCCATCAATTCTTGCAGATCGACTTGCTGGAAAAGATCTCGCTCCTGGCAAGGCAGATATTGTTTTACGTTTTAATTCCAACGCCATGTGGCATANNATCCAACCCACTCCTTATGATGCCTATGTTCAACTTCCAGATGGTCGCCTATTTACTGACTTCTGTGCCCGCTCCGTGGAGCTTGGTAAGGCTATGACCTCTCCTCTTTTTTGGAGTGGAGCTAAAGCAATTGCTGCAAATAATGGCGCTAAGCCAAAGCTATATACACCTAACCCTTATGAAGAGGGCTCATCGATAACCCATCTTGATGAGGCTACATTTTCAAGCTCTTCTTTAAACTCAATTATGACTCCAGTCCTAGATCGTGGCGAGGTTTTTAGAAGCCCTGGAAGTATTGCCCTAGCAATGATTGAAGATATGTTGCTTAAACCTCCTGCGAATAAGGCGCAATCACTTCCTGCAAAACCTGTTGATGTGCGAGCTTTAGTTGGTGATAAATATGTGCTTCTGACCTTTGATTCACCGAACTGTCGAAGGCTAGATCGAGTCACAGGATACAAAAT
>DDYK01000003.1:5031-14802 GCA_002347935.1 Actinobacteria bacterium UBA2236 | reverse complement strand
TTTGAACATACCTCAATGACCTTTTTTGTTAGCGCTCCGATATTTGTATTTAGAGAGTTTATGCGCCATCGCATTGCCTCTTATAACGAGGAGAGTGGTCGCTATCGCGAACTGCTTCCAGTTTTCTATGTTCCAAATAAGGCTAGAAAATTAGTTCAAACTGGAAAGACTGGTCATTATGTATTTGTTGATGGTAGTGATGAGCAGTATGAGATATCAGTAGCTGCAATGAAAGAGAGTTATGAACTCTGTTATCTGAATTATAAGAAGATGCTAGATGCAGGGGTGGCAAAAGAAGTTGCCCGAGCCGTGCTTCCGGTTGCACTCTATTCATCTATGTATGTCACGATGAATGCTAGAGCTCTTATGAATTTTCTCTCGTTAAGAACAGCCCGAGAAGGATCTCACTTTCCTAGCTATCCGCAGCGGGAAATTGAGATGGTGGCAGAGAAGATGGAGGAGCACTTTGCCCGCCTGATGCCGATTACCTATGCTGCCTTTGAAAAGTCGGGGCGCGTCGCGCCATAGCCGGTAAGTAGTAGCCTTGGCGCATGTCGATTCAGGCGCCATTTGGCAGATTGTTGACCGCAATGGTCACCCCTTTTAAGGATGATCTTTCAATTGATTGGGCAAGCCTTGAAAAAGTAGCCGCACATTTAGTTTCAACGGGTCATGATGGAATTGTTCTAAATGGCACAACAGGGGAGGCGCCAACTACCAGCGATGAAGAGAAAGTTGAAATAATCAAGGTAGTTCGCAAAGTAGTTGGATCAAATATAAAGATTGTTGCAGGGGCTGGAAATAACGAAACTTCTCATTCGCTCGAGCAGGCAAGGCAGGCAGCTAAGGCTGGAGCTGATGGACTTTTAGTAGTGACTCCTTATTACAACAAACCACCGCAGGCTGGAATTGCAGCTCACTTTGAAGCAATGGCAGGAGCTACTGATTTGCCAATCATGCTCTATGACATCCCACATAGAACTGGCGTTGCAATTGAGCCAGATACGATTGTTAAGTTAGCAGCAAATCCCAAAATTGCAGCTCTCAAAGATGCAAAGGGAGATATCGCTTCAACTTCATGGGTAATTAAGAGATGCGCTATACCGGTTTACTCAGGTGATGACATTTTAAATCTTCCACTACTTTCAGTTGGAGCGGTGGGCTTTGTCTCTGTCTGCGGCCATAGCGTCGGATCAGAGTTAAAGCAGATGCTAAATGCGTTCTTTTCAGGTGATGTTGCAAAAGCTCTTGAAATTCATCAAAGATTATTGCCGGTATATACCGGAACATTTAGAACCCAAGGAGCAATTCTTACTAAAGCCGCTCTTGATTTAATGGGCTTAAGTGGTGGACGAGTTCGCCTGCCGCTAGTTGATGCAACCAAGGCTCAGATAGACCAACTACGAGAAGATCTTCGCGCTGGCGGCGTGAAAGTTAAGTAATGAATCATCCGCATCCCGATCTAGGGTTGCCGCCAAAACTTGCCGCCAAAACTCTAAGGATTGTTGCCTTAGGCGGTCTTGGAGAAATTGGTCGCAATATGACCGTTTTTGAATATGAAGGCCAGTTGTTAATCGTTGACTGTGGCGTTTTATTTCCAAGTGAAACTCAGCCAGGAGTTGATTTAATCCTGCCAGATTTTTCTTATCTAAAAGAGCGAATGGGTGATATCGCGGCCGTTTTTCTAACTCACGGCCATGAGGATCACATAACCGCACTTGGCTACCTACTTCGCGAGCGAGAAGACATTCAAGTAATTGGCAGCGCTTTAACTCTTGCCTTCTTAAAAGGAAAGTTAAGAGATCATCGAATCTCACCAATTATGGTTGAAGTTAAAGAAGGTCAGAGCAGAAAAGTTGGGCCCTTTGATCTGGAATTTATCGCAGTAAATCACTCGATTCCTGATGCTCTAGCAGTTGCGATTAAAACTCCTGCCGGGGTAGTGCTTCATACTGGCGATTTTAAAATGGATCAACTTCCCCTAGATGGAAGAGTTACTGATTTAGCTCGCTTTGCATCCCTTGGCCAATCTGGCGTTGATTTATTTATGGTTGATTCAACTAATGCTGATATTCCAGGATTTACCACATCTGAGCGAGAGATCATGCCGGTATTGGAAAGAGTTATTGATAGCACTAAATCGAGAGTAATTGTTGCCTCCTTTGCATCACATGTTCATCGCATCCAACAGGTGATAGATATTGCTTATAGCAAGGGGCGAAAAGTTGCCTTTGTTGGACGCTCGATGGTTAGAAATATGACGCTCGCTGCAGAGATGGGATATCTACATATCCCGCCGAATACTTTGCTAGAGGCCGATGAAATTGAAAGCGCTGGAGATAAAGTTGTATTGATTTGCACAGGTTCACAAGGTGAGCCACTGGCAGCTTTATCAAGAATGGCAAATGGTGATCATCAAATTAGAGTGGGAAGAGATGACACTGTAATTCTGGCATCATCTCTGATTCCAGGAAATGAGAATTCGGTCTATCGAGTAATAAATGAATTAACAAGATTTGGCGCTCGCGTTGTACATAAAGGCAATGCGCTAGTGCATGTTTCAGGTCACGCAGCTGCAGGGGAGTTGCTCTATTGCTATAACGTGGTCAAGCCAAAAAACGTTATGCCGGTTCATGGTGAGTGGCGACATATGACGGCCAATGCTGAGCTTGCAATCTCAACAGGAGTTAAGCCAACCAATGTTGTAGTAGTTGATAATGGAGTTATTGTCGATTTAAGTGAAGGAAGAGCAAAGGTAGTTGGCGCAGTTCCAGTTGGCTATGTTTATGTTGATGGCCAGAGCATTGGAGATATCACTGAGGCATCGATAAAAGATCGTTTGATTCTAGGAGAAGAAGGTTTCATTTCGGTCATAGTCGTTATCGATTCACAGAGTGGAAAAATAGTTGCTGGTCCTGATATCCATGCACGCGGTTTTGCGGAAGATCTTGAGCTATTCAATGAAGTAAAAGGTCGTATTGAGCGAGCCCTGACCGGAGCAGTAGCTGGCGGAATTAATGGAACTCATCAACTCTCGCAAGTAGTTAGAAAGACAGTGGGAAGTTGGGTAGGGGAAGAACATCGCCGTCGCCCGATGATTGTTCCTGTTGTAATTGAGGTTTAGCGGCGCGCCTGACCTTTAAGAAAATTAATTTCGAATACGATTTTTCGTTATGGCAAAGAAAAAATCCGCTAGGAAAGCAAGTGGCCTATTCTCGGCTATCGGTACTGGCTTGGGATTTATCTGGAGCGCTATTGCCAAAACGCTTGGCGCAAGCATCAGGTTTATTACTCGTGGGGCTAAAGATTTAGAACCTGAGCATAGGCGCGATGGTATTGGTTTAATTCTTTTAATTGTTGCCCTAATTGCTGCAGCAACTTCTTGGATGCAATTAGATAATGCTTTTGGCAGAGCTGCATATGCCTTCTTCTATGGAGGATTTGGCAGAGTTGCAATACTTACACCTATTCTCTTTGGCTACTTCGCATTTCGCCTATTTCGCACCCCACAAGATAAGGGCGCAACTGGTCGAATAACAATTGGCTCACTCCTACTTGTTCTAAGTTCAACTGGCCTAATCCACATATTAAATCCTTCATCGATTAATACTGGCGCTACTGCAATGCGCGAGGGCGGGGGATGGATTGGCTATGGAGTCTCAACGCCTCTTGTTGCGCTACTTACCGATATGCTCGCAATTCCAATTCTTATTCTGACCTTAATATTTGGCGCACTTGTTATTACAGCAACTCCGTTTTCAAAGGTAATTGATTTGTTTAAGAGCCTTATCTCTGGCGCAAGCAATAAAGTTAGTGGCGCACTTGATCAAAGACGAGAGCGAAAACTGGAGCGAGAAGAGTTTGAAATTGCCGATACGCCGCCATTTGAAACTCCCTTGGTACAGGATTTTAGTAATGCAGCTCAAGAACTAGAGGAAGAAATTGATGAAGAGAGCTTTGATGAAGAATTTACAGTTGAGATTCCAAAGCCTGAGGTAAGTGCAAAGCCTGCAAGGCCCGTTCAATTGCTGCTCTCCTCAACTGATTCCTATGAGCTTCCCGCAATGGATCTACTTCGAACTACCCCATCTAGTAAGACAAAGACCAAGGCAAATGATCAAATAGTCCAATCTTTAACTGAAGTCTTTGCTCAATTTGAAATTGACTGTGAAGTAACTGGCTTTATGCGAGGGCCTACTGTAACTCGCTATGAAGTCGAGCTTGGCTCAGGGGTTAAGGTTGAGGCAATTACAGCTTTAAGTAAGAACATCGCTTATGCAGTTGCAAGTAGCGATGTAAGAATCCTCTCGCCAATTCCAGGCAAATCTGCAGTTGGTATCGAGATTCCAAATAGCGATAGAGAGATAGTCTCTCTAGGCGATGTGCTTCGATCTAGCGTTGCAGGAAATGACCACCACCCAATGGTGATAGCTCTTGGTAAAGATGTAGAGGGTAGTTTTATCTGCGCAAATCTTGCCAAAATGCCGCATCTACTTGTGGCGGGCGCCACCGGCGCTGGTAAATCATCAATGATTAATTCATTGGTTACCTCAGTTTTAATGAGAGCAACCCCGAATGATGTTCGCTTAATTCTCATAGATCCCAAACGAGTTGAACTTAACTCTTATGAAGGCATCCCACATCTAATTGCGCCAATTATCACCAACCCTAAAAAAGCAGCAGAGGCACTTGCTTGGGTAGTGCGTGAAATGGATATGAGATATGACGATCTTTCAACATATGGCTTCAGGCATATCGATGACTTTAATAAAGCAGTTAGAGCTGGAAAAGTTATTGCAAAAGAAGGGGCAGATGCTGCCCTTGAGCCCTATCCTTATCTATTAGTAGTAATTGATGAGTTGGCAGATCTTATGATGGTTGCTGCACGAGATGTTGAAGATTGCATAGTAAGAATTACTCAGCTTGCAAGAGCAGCCGGCATTCATCTTGTTATCGCAACACAAAGGCCTAGCGTTGATATTGTCACAGGTTTAATTAAAGCAAATGTCCCTTCACGTCTATCTTTTGCCACTTCATCACTTGCTGACTCCAGGGTTATTCTTGATACCCCAGGTGCTGAAAAACTTGTCGGACAAGGCGATGCCCTATTTTTGCCAATGGGAGCAAGTAAGCCAATGCGAATTCAAGGCGCCTATGTCTCAGAGCGTGAAATTGAGGCGGTTGTAAATCACGTTAAGTCCCAGCTAAAGCCGGTGTATCGAGAAGATATTTTAAAACCAGTAGTTGCAACAAAAGGCTCTGATGAAGAAATTGGCGATGACAAAGAGTTACTCATCCAAGCAATCGAGTTAGTTGTTAGCACTCAATTTGGATCAACTTCTATGTTGCAGCGAAAGTTAAGAATTGGTTTTGCTAAAGCTGGACGTCTGATGGACTTGATGGAGAGCCGAGGAATTGTGGGGCCATCTGAAGGTTCTAAGGCTCGAGTAGTTTTAGTTAAGCAGGAAGACTTGGCCTCTGTACTTGAGGTAATTCAGGGGTGAATTTTTAGGGGCGATATTGTTGCGCCCCTGCTCAATAGAGCTCTGCCTCAAGATTTAGGTTGTCGCTTGCCTGCTTCTGCTTCTACAATTTGACCTCCCCACAAGTGATTTAGAGGCTTTCATGTCGGTCGGTTCAACGCTAAAAGAGATGCGCAAGTCGGCAGGTTTTACTGTCGAGCAACTTGCCAAGCGCTCGCGTATCCCGGCATCGGTAATTGAAGATTTAGAGAAAGATAATTTCGCAACTGCAGGTGGCCCAACTTATGCTCGAGGCCATATTAAAACCATTGCACGAATCTGTGGCGTTGGCGATAGTGATGTGCTTATTAAATTTGAATCTCAAACAATTCCTTTAAGTAAATCCATTAGAGATCTATTGAATGAAAATAGCGTTACAAAGCAGAAGAAGGAGAGAAAGCCAATATCCTGGAAATCACTAACAGGTGCAGCAGCTGGCTTATTTATCTTTGCACTTGTTGGAACCGCAATTATTTCCATTGAGGATTCACCAGAGCAAAGCGGTATTACAGCTCCAAGTAATAGTAAAGATGAGAGCCAACCTAGCGCTGCAATTAGAGATGGCGTTGAGGTAAGACTTAAGGCAGTGAATGGACTTTCATGGGTTGCGGTCAGTGATAGCACTGGCACCACACAATTTAGTGGACGAATTCGCCAGGGCGAGGAGAGAGTATTTAGCGATAATCAACTGCTCTATTTAGTCATTGGAAATGCAGGCGCGATTAACCTGACGGTAAATGGTGAAGATATTGGAGTTGCTGGCGCAGTTGGCGAAGTTTTACGTCTGGAATTCGGTCCGCAAGCTTCTAATCAAGGATAAGTTCTACTTCTTCTCTGTAGAATAACTAGGTGTCCAAGCCTAAAAGCGTTGCCTTAGTAACTCTAGGCTGTGCGCGAAATGATGTTGACTCTGAAGAGCTAGCAGGACGTCTTGCAGCCGATGGCTGGCAATTAGTCGATGATGTAGCAACTGCTGATGTGGCGCTGGTAAATACCTGCGGGTTTATCGAATCAGCGAAGAAAGACTCAGTAGATGCCCTGATTGAGGCTCACTCCATGAAGGCCGATGGAACGCTTCGGGCCGTAGTTGCTGTGGGCTGTATGGCTGAGCGATATGGCAAAGAGCTCGCAGAGGCGATGCCCGAGGCCGATGCAATTTTAAGTTTTGATGATTATGCAGATATCTCAAGTAGATTACAGAGTATTCTTGCTGGAAATTCAAAGCCAGCTCACACCCCAAAGGATCGTAGAAGTTTAATTCCAATCTCACCTGTTGCAAGACAGGAGATGAAGGTTGAATTAAATACAAAAATGGGGCAAGGCGGCACCTTTGCAAGAAAGAGACTTGCAAACTCACCAATGGCTCCGCTAAAAATTGCTTCGGGATGTGATCGCAGATGTTCCTTCTGCGCCATCCCGCAATTTAGAGGATCTTTTATCTCAAGAACGCCAGATGAGATTATTACCGAAGCTAGATGGCTAGCAGAAAATGGTGTCAGCGAACTCTTCTTAGTTAGCGAAAACACCACCTCTTATGGAAAAGATCTTGGTGATTTAAAGGCCATGGAGAAATTACTGCCAGCCCTTTCCAAAATAGATGGAATCGAGAGAATTAGAGCTTCATATCTGCAGCCAGCCGAGATTAGGCCGACGCTACTGCAAGCCTTGATTGCTACCGAGAAAGTTGTTCCCTACTTTGACATCTCATTTCAACACGCCTCGGGCACTCTTCTTAGAAGGATGCGCCGCTTTGGCGATGGCGAGAAGTTCCTACACTTGTTAACTCAGATACGAGCCCTTAATCCAGAGGCTGGAATTCGCTCCAACTTTATTGTGGGATTTCCTGGTGAGAGCCAGGGCGAGTATCAAGAGCTAGTCGACTTTGTTAATTCATCAAATCTTGATGCAATTGGAATCTTTGCCTACTCTGATGAAGATAAAACGGAAGCGCTGACACTAGATGGAAAGTTGGATCCGCAGGTTATTAATGAGCGAACCAGTGAGTTAACCATGATTGCTGAAGAGTTAGTAATGCAGCGAGCAACAGATCGAATTGGACAGAGAGTTAGAGTTCTAATTGAAGATGAAGAACTCCAAGAGGGAAGAGCTGAGCACCAGGGGCCGGAGGTTGATTCCAGTACCTTTGTAACCATTGCAGGGAGGCCAAGTGCTGGTTATAAAGTCGGTCAGTATGTCGATGCCATCGTTACCGATACTTCAGGGGCGGATTTAATTGCCCAAAGCCTATGAACCTTCCTAACGCCCTAACAGTTGCCCGGATCGCAGCTCTTCCATTTTGTGCTTGGGCGCTATTTAAGAATGGGGGAGATGATCCAAACTGGCAGATAATTGCTTGGTTCTCCTTTTTCATAGTTGGCATGACCGATGTTCTAGATGGAATTATTGCAAGACGTTGGAATCAAGTTTCATCCTTGGGAATTATTTTAGATCCGATTGCTGATAAAGCTTTTATAGCTACTGCATTAATTGGACTTTCGATTCTAGGCAAGATGCCTTGGTGGGTTACGGTCTTAATTCTTACCCGAGAAGTTGGAATTACTGTTCTACGCCTTTTGGTAATTAAGAGAAAAGTAATTAGCGCAAGTAAAGGCGGAAAGATAAAGACTCTTCTGCAGAACTTTTCAGTAGGTTTCTACATACTTCCCCTGCCAGAGGTGCTTCATACTCCTAGGGATATATTGCTTGCAATCGCTATCGCCCTTACCTTTATCACCGGCTATCAATATCTTAAAGATGTAGTGAAATCAAAGCCATGAGTGATCCTGCAGCAAAGGTAATCGATCTACTAAGAGAGCGCAGTGAGAGCATCTCATGCGCAGAATCAATTACTGGCGGGGCAATCACATCGAAACTTGTCTCGGTTGCTGGAGCCTCAGATGTTTTACTGGGCTCAATTGTTGCTTATTCAAAAGAGATCAAGATAAGTCAGCTAGGTTTAAGTGCAGAGTTAATTGATGATATGGGCCTTGTTTCCAAAGAGGTTGCTATTGCGATGGCCAAGGGGGCAAGACAGAGACTTGGAAGTAGTTGGGCGATCTCCTCAACCGGCTCTGCTGGGCCAACAGCTCTAGATGGCAGCTCTCCTGGTGAGATTTGGATTGCAATTCTGGGCCCTGATAGGCAAGAAAGTGTGAAATTATCCTTAAATGGCGCTCGACAGGAGGTCATAAACGGCGCGGTAGAGAGCGCATTAACCCTGCTGGAGCGTATCCTTAGGTCTTAGGAATTCGTTGAATCATTCTTTCAATTAGGAGGCATAGCAATGGAGTTACTACGTAGCCACATTGGTCAATGCCTTCGCACCCAGCGCATCTCACAGAATAGAACTCTAAGAGATGTAGCCAAGGCTGCTCGAGTCTCTCTCGGATATCTATCTGAGGTAGAGCGCGGACAGAAAGAAGCTTCATCAGAGCTACTCAATGCCATTTGTAGTGCACTTGATTTGTCGCTATCAAAAGTACTAGTTGAGGTAACTGCTCAAGTTAAACTCAACGAGACCCCAGTACTTAGCGTCGTTGATACCAACGCTGCTTAACTAGAGGGGAAGAATAAGGCTGTGAGAGATCAGAGCGCGCGCTCGACCTATCAACACCAATCAATAATTCATCGTCGCACCAGAGGCGCCATAATGGCAGCGGCTAAAGAGCTCTTGGCCCAAAGTGGTATCTCTGGAACTAACATGATTGAAATTGCGGATAGAGCTCAAGTTTCAAGAGCCTCGCTATATAACCACTTTAGAGATAAACATGAAGTCTTTTTAGCTTTAGTCGAAAGTGAGCTGGAGCGAATCTCAACTCTTGCAATGATTGCCCAATCACGATCAGAGGCGCTCTATTTAATCTCCTGTGAGATTTCAAATCATCCAGGGCTTAAGAGCGCGCTTGCCAGCGATGGCGAGATTATGGCTAATGCGCTAACTGCAAGAGAACATAAAATCTGGGTTGAGATCTATGCCCAGCTCTCAAAAATATTTGCAACAGATGTAGTTGGAGTTGGATTAATTCTTCGCTGGCTGATGGGGCAGGTAACCGCTCCGCTCTCTGATGAGCACTCTAAAGAGCAGGCAGAGCGTTTAGCATCCATTCTTTAAAGTAAGTAATGGCTTTATGAGAATCACCGAACTTCGCAGAAGGTTAACTGCTCACTTCGGCCCTGATTGGGCCCCTTCCTATTCCAAAGATTTTGTAATTGCAGAACTTGGCGGTCAGAGCGTGGATCAGGCCCTTGA
>DDYK01000003.1:0-4951 GCA_002347935.1 Actinobacteria bacterium UBA2236 | reverse complement strand
TAGGAAAAGCGCCGGTAAGTGAAAGTCTGGCTCTCCTTGCAATCTCTAAAATAATTATTCGTCCCTCAAGCAGGGCAAATTGATCTCCTAGGCACTTTCTACTACCAGCTAAGAATGGGAAATAAGCCCCGCGTGGCAAGCTCTTTTCAAAGTCATTACTCCATCGCTCTGGAATAAATTCATTTGGAGATGAAAAATACTTTTCATCCCTTTGAGTGACATATTGACTAACTAAAACATGGGCCCCTTTTGGAACCTCTCTTCCCCCAAGAGTAACATCTTCTAAAGCTCTTCTTGGTGAGATCCAGACTGGGGGAGCAAGCCTTAAAACCTCACTAAAAATAGCTCCAGATAGGGGAGCAGCGAGAATAACCCTGGCAAAATCTTCATCGCCTTGCCGAGCAAAGACTTCATCTGCCTCTTTGGCAAGGCCATCCCAGTACTTAGGGTTCTGGCTTAAATATGCAAAGGTCCAAGTTAAAACATTTGCAGTAGTTTCATGGCCACTTAAAATTAAAGTTAGAGTTTCATCTGAAATCTCTCGGGCGCTCAACTTCTCACCATCGACAGTTTCTGCCTCAAGTAAGACTCCCATTAAGTCATCGCGTTTGACTCCGCTTGCAATTCGCTCCGTAACAATCCTAGTTGCAACGTTATGGAGCTCATTAGCAGCTTTTTCAAACTTTCTAAAATATGGAATAGGAAGATTATCAAGGCGATCAAGACCTGGCAGCATGGTGCGCTCAATACGATCAATCGCAATATGCATCGAGTCTTGAACTCGCTTGGTATCTGCAGAGATATCTGTGCCAAATAAAATATCTGCAACGATGTCAAAAGTTAGCGACATCATCTCAGGACCGATAGCTACGACCTGGCCATCGCTCCAATTTGAGATGTGCTTGCGAGTTAGGTTAAGCATCGTCTGGGCATAGGTAGAGATCTTGCTGATGTGAAATGGTGATTGCATCAACCTTCTATGGCGAAGATGGATAGGTTCTTCATTAGTTAGAAGGCCGCTTCCTAAAACTTTTCTCATCCGATCAAAGCCCACGCCCTTAATGAAGCTTCCCTGCTTACTAACCGTTACCTCATTGACCATCTCTGGTGAGAAGGCGGTGATAAAGAGCTGGCCTGCTAAAAAGAAAGAACTGCAATCGCCATATTGCGCCTTGGTATTAAGCAGAAAAGCTGGGGTATCTTTTTGAAATCTAAGGGTTAGTAGGGGCGATCTTGGCCCATCAGGAATATTTAGACCCTTCAAATCTCGCCGCTTTAGAGGCTTTGGCATCGGGGCGTACTCAGCTGGCCTTGGGCTATTAAAGGGGGCGAGATCAACCATGGGTTCAAGGTAGGGCTCGCGTGTCTTAAAAGTCATTAGAACAGATGTTCGGCTAGACTTATCCCCATAACAGCGGCGAGCTGTTATACCCAACCAGAGCGGTTCCACATTTCCGCCGACTGCAAAGTCAGGCCGTCAGTGGCATTCCGTACCTTCTGGAGCCAAATACGAGAGAAGAGAGGCAAGACCGTGGCTAAAGAAGCCAAAGAACCAAATGAAAATGCAAAACCCTCTGCCGAACGGCAGAAAGCTCTAGATACCGCGCTTGCTCAAATCGAACGTCAGTTTGGCAAGGGCTCAGTAATGAAAATGAGTGATCGAACCGCAACTCCAATTGAGGTAATTCCAACTGGATCCATCGCTCTTGATATGGCCTTAGGAATTGGCGGCATTCCACGTGGCCGCGTTGTTGAAATCTTTGGACCTGAGTCGTCAGGAAAAACAACTCTAACTCTGCATGCAATTGCTAATGCCCAGAAAAACGGAGGCATTGCAGCTTTCATCGATGCTGAGCATGCCTTTGATTCTGAATATGCAAAGAAACTTGGAGTTGATATTGATGCGCTTCTAGTTTCTCAGCCTGATACTGGCGAGCAAGCACTTGAAATTATGGACATGTTAGTTCGCTCTGGAGCACTTGATTTAATTGTGGTGGACTCCGTTGCAGCACTTGTTCCTCGGGCTGAAATTGAAGGCGAAATGGGGGATTCCCATATGGGGCTTCAGGCTCGCTTAATGTCACAGGCCTTAAGAAAGATAACTGGCGCGCTAAGTCAGACCAAGACAACAGCTATTTTTATTAATCAGCTGCGCGACAAAATTGGTGTTTTCTTCGGCTCTCCTGAAACCACAACGGGTGGAAAAGCGCTTAAGTTTTATGCCTCAGTGCGTATGGATATTCGCCGTATTGAAACTTTAAAAGATGGACAAGAAGCGGTTGGAAATCGCACCCGCGTCAAAGTTGTGAAAAATAAGATGGCGCCGCCATTTAAGCAGGCAGAGTTTGACATCATCTACGGTATTGGAATTTCTAGAGAAGGAAGCCTTCTAGATATGGGCGTAGATCTTGGAATTGTGAAGAAATCAGGAGCTTGGTTCACCTATGAAGGAGATCAACTCGGCCAGGGTAAAGAGAACTCTCGCCAATTCCTTCTTGATAATCCAGCCCTGGCAAATGAAATCGAAGGCAAGATTCGGGCTCACTTTGCCGCGAGCGATATCGATCCAGCTCTAGTTGCTGCAATCGATGAAGCCGCTGCTGATGTCGAGTTCTAATTCAGTAGAAGTTGAGAGTGACCCCTACCAAGTAGCTCAGACCATTGCCCTTATGGCCCTTGGTCGAAGAGCGAAAAGTAGGGGGGAACTCTTTAAACTTCTCAAATCTCGCGGCATTGAAGAAGAGGTTGCAAACGCTGTTCTCTTCCGCCTCGCCGAGCAAGGCTTTATTAATGATCATGAGTTTGCTCGCTATTGGAGTGAATCAAGGCAGCGAACTAAGAAGGTCTCAAAGCGAATAATTAGCGGAGAGCTGCGCTCAAAGGGAATTTCACAAGAGATAATTGAATGGATTACAAGTGATATTAGCGATGATGAAGAGTTTGCTAATGCGATGACTTTTGCCCAGCGAAAAGCTAGGGCGCTGACTAGCCTTGCACCTGAGGTGGCACACCGCAGATTACATGGAGCATTATCTAGGCGAGGATTTTCTGGCCATGTTGTCTCTCGAGTATTGGTAGAGCTGGGTATTACGCGAAGTTGATGTGTTTGGGCGCGAGCTCTTTAAGGCTTGAAACTCCCAGGAGTTTCATTGTGCGAGTGATCTCATTCGTCATAATTTCAAGGCTCCGCTCGACCCCTTCTTGGCCCCCAGCCATTAGACCGTAGAGATACGCCCTGCCGATATATGCAAAGTCTGCTCCAAGAGCTAAAGCAGCTAGAACATCAGATCCCCTCGTAATTCCTGAGTCAATGTGAATCTCAACATTTTTGCCTAGTAATTTTCGGCATTGCTGCACCAATTCAAGCGGTATGGGAGCCCGATCTAACTGTCTACCCCCATGATTGGATAGCACTATGGCGTCTACACCAATCTGGGCTGCTTTCTTGGCATCATCGACATTTTGAATACCCTTGACACTCAGAGTTCCCTTCCACTGACGCCTTATCCACTTTAAGTCCTCAAATGACATACTCGGATCAAACATATAGTCGAGTAATTCAGCAACCGTTCCTTTCCATTGAGACATGGAGGCAAAACGTAGTTCTGGAGTCGTTAAGAAGTTCCACCACCACTCAACTTTAGGGGCGGCTTCAATCAGAGTTCGAATTGTCAGGGAGGGAGGAATCGTTAACCCGTTACGTGTATCGCGATGACGTGCTCCAGCTACAGGAACATCAACAGTTAAGATTAGATTTCGTACTCCCGCGTTCCAAGCATTTTCAACTAGTCGCATAGAGCCCTCGCGATCTCTCCACATGTATAACTGGAACCAATTTCTTCCACTTGGGGCAGCATCTACAACTTCAGCGATTGTGCTGGTCCCTAAAGTTGAGAGCGTAAAGGGAATTTGAAACTTCTCTGCTGCTTTAGCGCCGGCTCTCTCGCCTTCAGCATGCATCATCCGGGTAAAACCTGTTGGAGCAATACCAAATGGCAAGGCAAACTTCTCGCCCAGAACTTCAACAGAAGTGTCAACTTTTGAAACGTCTCTTAAAATACTGGGAACAAATTGCAAACTCTTGTAGCGATTACGAGTCCTATCTAAGGAACTCTCACTTTCTGCAGCCCCGTCTGTGTAATCGAAAGGTCCTTTGGGGGTTCTTCGCTTAGCAATTTTTCTCAGATCTTCAATCGTTAGCGCTCTTGCAAGTCTGCTCTTTCGTGACGGAAATACCAGCATTTTAAAGTTTAGAGTTTTAAAGATACTCATAGGGTTCGGAAATACCCTTTTAAAATTGGAATTAGCCATAACTAGCCTGTTGCACCAGTTTTGACATTTCGCACGACTTCATTTCTCGGTTTAAATTGAAGTACTGGACCATTATTGAGTCTGTGCGGGCAATAATCAATATCTGGCAAACTTTCAATAGGATGCGGGCACCAAGTTCTGTAGCAAGCTCCAATCTTCTCCTCAGTCAGTGGACTAGGTACCAACGTAGACAAGTGGGCTCCAATGCTTAATTTCACGTCATCAGTATAGTTTGCGAGCAAGCAGTATTGTCCTCGCTCTGCTCAAAACACGAAGTAGAAATGTCACTTACCTTGACTACGATTGCTTCTATGACCCGTACCTATGTAATTCAAACTCTGGGCTGCCAGATGAACGTTCATGATTCTGAACGTATTGCAGGCTCACTTGATGCTGCCGGCTATATTCCTGCAGCTGCGGGATCAGATCCTGATCTAATTGTCTTTAATACCTGCGCAGTTAGAGAAAATGCTGATAATAAGTTATATGGACACCTAAGTTTTCTAGCCCCGGAAAAGAAGTTAAGGCCAGAGCTTGAGATAGCAATTGGTGGCTGTCTAGCTCAGAAAGATAAGTCAGTAATTTTAGAGAAAGCCCCCTATGTGGACGTGGTCTTTGGAACCCACAATATGGGCTCACT
>DDYK01000042.1 GCA_002347935.1 Actinobacteria bacterium UBA2236 | reverse complement strand
TTCCATCTGGAATTAACTGGAACTAAAGTATCTCTAAGTTCATCATCTGGGGTGTGTAGCGAGAGAGCCAGCGTTATCTGCAAATCTTCCTTAATTAACTTTTCAATTCCTGGAACTAGTCCAACTGTTGAAACAGTTACAGATCTTGCTCCAATTCCTAAACCATCTGGCTGCGGGGTGATTATGTTTCTTACGCTCTTCATTACTGCGTTGTAATTAGCAAGTGGCTCCCCCATCCCCATAAAGACCACATTGGAAAGTCGTGTAGGACCACCTGGCAGCTCTCCACTGGCGCAGGCACGGGCAGCGGCCACAACTTGCGATGTTATTTCCCCTGCCGTGAGATTTCTAGTTAAACCAGCTTGCCCTGTTGCGCAGAATGGACAGTTCATGCCGCAGCCTGCCTGAGATGAAATACAAACCGTAGTTCTATCCTTATATCGCATCAAGACTGTTTCAACTAAAACTCCATCATGCAGGCGCCAGAGATCTTTTCTAGTCTTTCCTTTATCACACTCAACTTGGCGAACTAGAGTAAGCAGATTTGGAAGAAAGTGCTGCGCAACTAATGGGCGCATAGCAGCTGGAATATCGCTCCAAGAATCAGGCTCCTGGTTGTAATGTGAAAAGTAGTGGGTAGCAATTTGATTGGCCCTAAATGCCGGAAGGCCTAAAGACTCTGCCTTTGCGCGCCGCTCAGCGATAGTTAAATCTGCTAGATGCTCAGGAGCCTTCTTCTTTGGCTTTATCTCATCAAATACTAATTTTATCTCGCTCATGAAAAGCGCTTCAAAATCTCAATTACACACCAGAGCATTGGGGCAGTAATTAGAACGGCATCTAGGCGATCTAGCATCCCGCCATGTCCTGGAAGAATTGTTCCCATATCCTTAATCGATAAGTCTCGCTTAATACCGCTCTCTAAAAGATCGCCAACAGTTGCAGTAAGTGCTCCGGCGCATCCTGCTAACGCGCCAATAACTGGGTGGTAATCAAGTAGATAATAAAAGGCTAGTGAAGTTCCAAGTGCACTAAATATTAACCCTCCAAGAAATCCTTCCCAGGTCTTCTTTGGTGAAATCCTTGGCGCAAGGGGATGTTTTCCAAATAAAACTCCAAAGGCCCAAGCAAAAGTATCGTTAGAACCGACCATTATTACTAGCGTTGCAATATAGGAAAAACCCTCACCAGATCTTGCCAGCAGCAGAATAAAACCTGCCACAAATCCGGGATAGAGCAGTGCAAAGGCTGATGCGGTTGCCCTACTTACAAACCCGTCTACTCCACCGCGAAGAACAAGTAGTAAATTTAAAATTAAGGAGATGACCATTGAAACAGTCAAGCCCGGGAGTCCACCCAGCCAAGTACTTCCAAGAATCAATGCAGTTGAAAGAGCTAGGCCCAGATAATTTGAGGTAATGCCTCGAGCCTTAAATGCTGAAGTTAACTCTTTTAATGCAATTAAAACCGCAACTGTTACAAATACTGCAAAAGCAATTGGAGCATATGAAATCGTAGAAAAAACAATTGCTAACAGTAATAGACCTACCAAAATCGAAGGAATTAGCTTTCGCCCTGCCTTCTTATTTATCGCCTCATTAATCGAGTGAAGGTCGCTCATAGTTCTGCCTCAAAGTTAAACTTCGAGAAGTTCGGCTTCTTTATGTTTTAGCATTTCATCGATTTTAGCTACATGATCCGAGGTGACTTTCTCGAGTTCTTTCTCGCCGCGAGAGAGGTCATCTTTGCCAATTTGTCCATCTTTTTCTAGCTTCTCCATAGCCTCTTTAGCAGCTCTTCTAATGCTTCTAATTGAGATCTTGGAGTCCTCCGCCTTGGTCTTTGCAACTTTAATAAATTCTTTCCGTCTCTCCTCTGTTAGCTGTGGGAAATTAACGCGAATTACTGTGCCATCTCCCCCAGGATTGACTCCAAGATCTGATTCTCTGATTGACTTCTCAATTGAGGTGATTGCTCCCTTATCAAATGGAGTAATCATCGCCGTTCTTGCCTCAGGAACTTGAATTGTTGCTAGCTGAGATAGTGGGGTGAGAGTTCCGTAATACTCAACCATAATCTTGGCAAACATTGATGGATGAGCTCTTCCAGTTCTAATCGCTGCCATATCTTCTTTAGCAACGTCAACAGCCTTATTCATCTTGGTATTGGTATCGGCAATTACTGATTGAATACTCATCTATTCCCCTTAATTGACTAACGTTCCGATTGCCTCGCCACGAACAGCGCGAGCAATATTGCCATTTTCAAGAAGGTTAAATACCACGATAGGCAATTTATTCTCGCGGCAGAGGCTAAATGCGGCAGCATCTGCTACAGCAAGTGATTTCGATAAAACTTCATCATAGGTAATTACGTCATAGCGTTTTGCATCTTTATCTTTTCTAGGATCTGCTGAATAGACCCCATCTACCCCGCTCTTAGCAAGGAGAAGTGCATCTACTCCTATTTCAAGTGCTCTCTGAGCTGCAACGGTATCGGTTGTGAAAAATGGCATCCCCGCGCCTGCGCCAAAGATAACTACTCGCCCTTTTTCTAGATGACGAATTGATCGACGTGGAATATAGGGCTCAGCAACTTGACCCATAGCAATAGCGGTTTGGACTCTGGTTTCAATTCCTTCTTTTTCTAGAAAATCTTGTAGGGCAAGGCAGTTCATAACTGTTCCCAGCATGCCCATGTAGTCAGCTCTAGCTCGATCCATACCGCGCTCTTGAAGTTCTGCGCCTCTAAAGTAATTTCCGCCGCCAACGACAATCGCTACTTGAGTACCAGAGCGAACTACTTCAGCAATCTGCTCGGCAACGCCGTGGACAACATCTGGATCTACTCCAACGCCCTTTGCTCCACCAAAGACTTCGCCAGATAATTTAAGGAGTACTCGCTTATAGGCCTTTCGCTTATCTGCCATATCGCCACTCCTTAAATATCTAGAGATCTACGGAAATAACTTTACTGTCCTACTCGGAATCGATAGAAGGCTGACACGGAATTTTGCGCCTCGGTAAGGATAGCTGCCACGCTCTTCTTCTGATCTTTAGCAAAGGCCTGCTCAAGCAGAGCAACCTCTTTGATAAAGCCAGTCACGCGCCCTTCAGTAATCTTGGCAATAGCTGCCTCAGGCTTACCCTCATTCTTAGCGGTCTCTTCAGCCACTTTGCGCTCATGCTCTAAGACATCAGATGGCACTGAAGCCCGATCTAAGTACTGCGGGGCAAAGGCTGCAATGTGCTGGGCAATATCTTTTCCAACTACTGCATCATCTTTAGCAAGTGCTACCAATACTCCAACTTGTGGTGGCAAATCTGGGCTAGTGCGATGTAGATATTGAGCATTAGCGCTGCCTTGAATTACTGCCAATCTTCTTAGCTCTACTTTCTCACCCATCGTGGCATTTGCCTCATCAATTACCTCTTGCACAGCTTTTCCTGTTGCAAGTTTTGAAGAGAGAAATGCTGCAAGATCACTTTGCTTTGAGGTAAATAAGTGCTCCAGAAGCTCATTAGCCACTGCCTGAAAACGCTCGCCCTTAGCAACGAAATCTGTTTCGCAATTAAGTTCAAGCATTACCGAGGTATTCCCTTCAGATTTGGCGGCGATAAGTCCATTTGAAGTGGCTCTGCCTTCACGCTTGGTAACACCCTTTAGACCTTTAACTCGGATTATTTCTACTGCCTTATCAAAGTCGCCCTCTGCTTCATCTAGAGCTTTTTTGCAATCGACCATGCCGGCTGCAGTTGCTTCGCGAAGTCTCTTTACATCAGCTGCTGAATATGACACTTATGCTCCTTGGCTCTCAGTTGGTGCTTCAGGAGTTCCTGCAAGTAGCTCCTTCTCCCAATCAGCTAAAGGCTCACCGGCAGCAACGCTTTCATCAGCGCTCTTTGCTGCATCCATTGCTTCTTTAGCAACATTTGCAGAGCGCGCTTGAAGTCCTGCTGCAACAGCATCTGCAATAACGCGAGTTAGAAGCGCTACTGAGCGAATAGCATCATCGTTGCCAGGAATTTTGAAATCAACTTCATCTGGATCACAGTTTGTATCAAGGATTGCAATAACTGGGATGCCAAGCTTATGAGCCTCAGCTACTGCAAGATGTTCCTTCTTGGTATCAACCACCCAAACTGCTGATGGCAACTTAGTCATATTACGAATTCCATCAAGGTTCTTATGTAGCTTCTCGCGCTCACGACGGAGCAAGAGAAGTTCTTTCTTAGTTAGAACTTGATCATTAGATGCCTCAAGTGCTTCTAACTCTTTTAGCCGTTGAATACGCTTATAGACAGTTGGGAAGTTGGTAAGCATTCCACCGAGCCAACGCTCAGTGACATAGGGCATTCCAACTCGAGCTGCTTGAGACTTAATTGGCTCTTGAGCCTGCTTCTTTGTTCCTACAAATAATAGGTGTCCACCCTTAGCCACTATGTCTTTGACAAAGTCATAGGTCTTATCGATTAGAGCAAGTGATTGCTGAATATCGATAATGTAGATTCCGTTGCGCTCTGTGAAGATGAAGCGCTTCATCTTTGGATTCCATCGACGAGTCTGATGTCCGAAGTGAACACCGCTATCGAGGAGTTCTCGCATTGTTACAACCGCCATGGCGGCACGCTCCTTTAGGCGAACTAAATTCAGTTCGCATCGGTTAATGAACCAACTACTTGCTGGTTCTCTAGCGTCTAGGCACCGACTAACTCATTTGAGTCAGACCGAAATGGTTTCCTCAAGTTAACTACAGCGTGTGCAGGTAACTCAGGTAGACGCGTGAAGTCACAGATTTCTCTGTGCGGGCCAAATCTTACCTGACCCACAACCCCACTTTTTCCACCAATATCGTCCATAACTGCCCTAGATCGATTGGGTTGCAAGGCAGATTTGCCGCTATGAAAGCCACAGCTCTACTTACCGCCTTTCTCATTGGCCTGATAGCAGGGATTAGTTTTTCGCAGCCGCTAAATATTGAAATTTCATCAGAGCAGCTCAAGGAAGATATTCGCCGGGGTATAGATTAAGAACCATGGCATTTACACAACCCTCAAGAAATCTTGCTTTAGAACTAGTGCGAGTTACAGAGACTGCAGCAATTGCAGCATCACGCTGGGTTGGGCGAGGGGCTAAAAATGATGCTGATCAAGTAGCAGTTGATGGCATGAGAAAGATGATCAATACCGTCTCGATGAATGGGGTAATAGTTATTGGCGAGGGCGAAAAAGATCAAGCACC
>DDYK01000012.1:3073-4815 GCA_002347935.1 Actinobacteria bacterium UBA2236 | reverse complement strand
CACCACATTGGGGTGGATATCGAGTTACTCCATTAACTATTGAATTTTGGCAGGGTCGTTACTCACGATTGCATGATCGTTTGCGCTATGAGAGAGATAACACCAATTCAAATTGGGAGTTGAATAGGTACTACCCATAGGCTTAAGCCATGAGCACAGAGATCATCATTCCTAGCAATCTCAAGCCTATTGATGGACGTTTTGGTTGTGGTCCATCAAAGATCCGTCCTGCCGCGCTTCAAGTTTTAGCAGGCCCTGGCGCAAAAATTCTTGGCACCTCACATCGCCAGAAGGAAGTTAAAAACGTAGTTTCACGCGTTAGAAGTGGCCTTAGCTCACTCTTTGATCTTCCACCCGGATATGAAGTAGTTCTTGGAAATGGCGGCTCTACTGCCTTTTGGGATATCGCAACATTTGGCCTTATTGAAAAGAAATCGCAGCACTTATCATTTGGTGAGTTCTCATCTAAGTTTGCTCAAGCAGCTAAAGAAGCACCATTTCTTGATGAGCCAAGTGTTATCAAATCTGAGCCAGGAAGTCATCCGCAACCTGTTCTTGAAGCAGGCGTTGATGCTTACTGCCTAACTCATAATGAAACATCAACTGGTGTTGCGATGCAGATTAAGCGCCCAGCAAAAAGTGATGGCGCGTTAGTTTTAGTTGATGCTACAAGCGCCGCTGGCGGTCTTAGCGTCTCACCAAGTGAATTTGATGCCTACTACTTTGCCCCGCAGAAATCTTTTGCCTCAGATGGTGGACTTTGGATCTCACTAATGAGCCCTGCTGCTATTGAGCGAGTAGCAAAAATTAAGAGCTCTGGAAGATGGGTCCCTGCATTTTTTGATTTAACCATCGCAATCGAAAATTCACGCCTTGATCAGACCTATAACACTCCAGCAGTTGCCACTTTAATCCTGCTTGCCGAGCAAATTGAGTGGATGAACCAAGGTGGCGGAATGGCATTTGCCGCGGGCAGATCGGCAAAGTCTGCTGAAATCATCTATAGCTGGGCAGAGAAGACTTCCTACACCACTCCATTTGTCACTGACCCTGCGATGCGATCTAATGTAGTTGCCACAATAAATTTCTCAGATGATATTGACGCCCTCGAAATCGCTAAAACCTTACGAGCAAATGGAATTCTAGATACTGAGCCCTATCGAAAACTAGGAAAAAACCAGCTGCGAGTTGGAATGTTTCCAGCAATTGATCCAGAGGATATTAAGGCTCTAACTAAGTGTATTGAATATGTCGTTGAAAGCTTAAAAAAGTAGGAATAAATAATGAATTATAAGACGAGACGAATTGTTACTTTGGTAATACTTTTTAGTCTAGTCTTTTTTGTTCTCATAAGTGGGCTCTAATACATCTGCAATAGCAAAGCTATCGGGCTCTTGACCCTTATCTTTGAATTTTACAAAAGTAGCGGTGGCTGCAAGAAGTGAGATTAGCCCGCAGATCGCAACTGTTGGCCTTGTTCCCACTTCTTGGGTCATGATTCCAATAAATGGTGAAACTATCGGAGTTCCCCCTAAGAAAACTGTTAGATAGATTCCCATTACCCTGCCGCGTATCTGTGAATCTGTTCTTAGCTGAACCATCGTATTGGCTCCAATAAAGGTAAGCAGTGCCACACAGCCAATAATTGGAAGCAAGATTGAATAGATCAGATAATTAGGAGCAAATGCGGAGAGAATTAAGACTGCGCTAAAAATCATAGACCCAACCATCACAAATCTTGG
>DDYK01000012.1:0-2960 GCA_002347935.1 Actinobacteria bacterium UBA2236 | reverse complement strand
TTGAAATTAAGTCCAAAGCTAGTTGCAAAAAATACTGTGATCATTACCGCCAAAATATCTGGTCGAGCGGCAACATACTTCATCGCCTCCCTAATCTTGGTAGAGCTTGATTTCCTCGGCTCGATAAATAGTTCGCTCTCTCGGATATTAAGTAGCGCCAAAATCACAATCAAATATGAGATTCCATTTAGTAAGAATGAGACGCCAGTTCCATAGGCAGCGATTAGCAATCCCGATAAACCAGGGCCTATTAAGCGACCAATATTAAAGTTTGTGGAATTTAAACCCACGGCATTTGGAAGATCTTGCTTGCCAACAACTTCAACATTGAAACTCTGGCGAACTGGGGCATCAATGGCATTTCCCATCCCAAGCATGAATGCGAAGAACATTACATGCCAAATCTTTATATTGTCAGTCAATACTAAGGTTGCAACAGAGAGCGCCGAAATTCCAGCAGTTAAGTTGGTAATCATTAGAACTTTTCTTTTATTGAACTTATCAGCAATCTTTCCACCAGAGATACTAAAGAAAAGTATTGGAGCAAACTGCAGGGAAGTCACGATTCCAAGATAGGTCCCACTATCAGTTAGTTCTAGGATCAACCAAGCTTGAGCCACGCCTTGAGCCCAGGTGCCGATATTGGAAAGCAGGTTTGCGCTAAAGAGAATCTTGAAGTTGCGATGCTTAAAAGATCGCAGCGCTCCCATCGGCGAATTCTAGTATGCTTAACGATATGCAAGGCGCAATTAGAGTAATAATATTTGGAATTGTTTTATGGAGTATTGCCTTAGTGGTTGCAATCGTGGTAAATGCTTTAGTAAAGATAATTCTTACCTGCTTGCTTGCAATACTTCTAGGCTTTATTGGTATCTACTACACAAAAACTAGAGAGAAAAAGGGTCGTTAGCCCTCAATCTCTTGAGCGATACCGCGCAAGACTTTAGCAACGCGAGAAGCCTCTGCATCGCTTGGATATCTGCCATGACGCAGACCATTACCAACGCGATCCAGCATCTTGATGGATTCTTCAATGATTACTGCTAAATCATCAGCTCCAGCCTTTGAGTTAGCAAGAGATGGTGGCGCTTCAATTATTCGCACTGATAGCGCCTGTGGCCCTTTGCGTCCCTCTGCAACACCAAATTCCAATTTTGTTCCAGGCTTTACGGTGCTAACACCTTCAGGAAGCGCAGAGGCAGCAAGATAAACATCTTCGCCTTCATCAGATGAGATAAAGCCAAAGCCTTTCTCTAGGCTAAACCATTTCACGCGTCCAACTGGCATGAGAGCAACCTCCTTAATTGATAAATTCTTTTTAGGTGTCGTGTGCGCCGCGCTCTGCGGACAGGGCTCTAGTTTAACGCCTCTGAATGGGCGCCGCATCCATGATTTACCGCAACTACGCGAGCATCTTCAGGGGATATCGCATTGGCACAGACGCCAAAGGCAGCCCTAAATGAGCCAGCGATAGGAAGATAAAAGCCACAACTTCCACAATTCTTTGGAGCAAATTGCGCCATCGGAGTATCTGGACCGCGATCTCCACTAATCCAACGCTTTGCTGCTTGATCACGGCCCTCGATCGAGAGAATGCGATTTCTTCCTGCGCCTAGTTCAAATAATTCATGGAGATCCAATTCTTCATCACTTGGTAGTGCGCTAGTAGCTGGAACTAAACGTGGATCATCAAGAGCTGTTGGAACAATTGTTCCTACCCCAACATCACCAGCTGTAATTCTTGAGCTATAAGGAATCCAATCAGGTGCAAGTAAAGCTCCAGTACCCGGTAGTAGAACTACATCGCAAATTGTTGGGGCGCTCTCTTTATCTACCTTTGCAACTGTTACGGCCCAGTTCCAGCCTTGATAACCTGGAAGATTTGCTTCAAAAAGATAAGTAGCGATTCGCTCGTCATCTGCTTCGATGCCAAGTAAAGATCCTACATATTTTTCATCCCTGGCATCCTCCAGAGCAGCGCCTCTAGCCATCACTTCGGCCTGGAAAGGATCAGCGCCTTTTGCTTTCTTTACTTTAGACATGAGCCTAAGTCTATTGGCGATGGTAAGGCGGAAGCAAAGCTAAATTTTAGTAAGGTAGGTAGGTGCGCCTAGGAGTTTTAGATGTCGGCTCAAACACTGTACATCTTCAAGTTGTTGATGCCTCACCGGGAGCACGCCCAAATCCCAACATCAATCACAAAGAAGATCTCCGCCTTGCTGAATACTTATCCGCCGATGGTTTTATTTCAGCAGAAGGCGCGAGATTACTAAGAGAGGCAATCAAGCGAGCACTTGCCACTGCAAAGAGCGTCGAGATTGATGAGCTTCTTCCCTTTGCAACTTCAGCACTTCGCGAAGCAGTAAATGGCGCAGAGATAATCTCTCGAATTAATGCAGATTTTGAGATTGATCTTCAAGTATTAAGCGGTGAAGATGAAGCAAAGATTACCTTTCTGGCAGCACGGCGTTGGTATGGCTGGTCCAGTGGACGCTTATTGATGGTTGATATCGGCGGCGGATCACTTGAACTTGCTGTTGGAGTTAATGAAGTTCCTGATGTGGCGATCTCGCTACCTCTTGGCTTCTTTCAGCATCGTTATTTCGCGCAATTGGTTATCTACTAGCAAAACTTCCAGGATATGCCNNCTACCTCTTGGCGCATCACGACTAACTAAAGAACACTTGGAAGGCGACCCCTTTACCAAGAAATCAATTCGAAATCTTAGAGATTATATTGAGCAAAATATCGCCGAAATACTTCCCACAATTGTTCAGCACCAGGATAGCGATCGCTCTATTGCCACCAGTAAAACACTTAGAACACTGGCTCGAATCTGCGGAGATTGGGTTGATGGAAATGGTAAGAAGTTAAGAATTGATTCATTGCGAAAAATTACTCCAAGACTTGCAGAGATGTCGCAAGAAGATCGAGCGGAGCTTCCAGGAGTTTCAACTACC
>DDYK01000049.1:2542-3065 GCA_002347935.1 Actinobacteria bacterium UBA2236 | reverse complement strand
CTCAATTGAAATCTCATCATCGTTATCAAGGCATTCAAGAAGCATTCCATCGCTTGCTGAAGTGGTAGTTTTTATTGAAGAGCATGGCGCAAGTGAGCCAACTGGAGTTGCGCTCTTATCGCTCTGCGTAGAGCAAGATGTAAGGAGAAGAGATAAGGCAACTAGCCATATNNTGTCAGTAGTAGAAGTAAAACAACTAGCCATATTCTCATCTGAAATCCTTATCGCTCTTGAGTAACTCTTTTGCTCGCACCGAATCTATCTCGCCAATTCCATAGCTCGCGCATAACTTAGCCAGTGCGCAGGCCCCGCAAGCTGGTTTCCGAGAGTGACATACCCGCCTTCCATGCCAGATTAGGCGCTGGGAGAGATTGGTCCACTCTTTTTCAGGGATGAGTTCCATGACGGCAAATTCCACCTTCACAGGATCCATCTCTTTACTCCAGCCAAATCTTCTTACCAATCGGCCAAAATGAGTATCGACTGTGAGCCCTGGGGTATTAAAGGCATGGCCTAGAACAAC
>DDYK01000049.1:1679-2501 GCA_002347935.1 Actinobacteria bacterium UBA2236 | reverse complement strand
TTGTAATCTTTAACAATTTTATTTGCAAGGCCCTTAATGCTTCGCGCCTTGGCGCGAAAGAAGCCAGTTGATTTAATGATTCTCTGAAGTTCGCTCAAATTTGCTCCAGCAAAGTCTTCAACCTTCTTATATCTCTTAAAAAGAGCTGGGGTTACTGTGTTAACTCGCTTATCGGTGCATTGGGCTGATAAGACGGTAGCGATTAAGAGTTGTAGCGGGTTTTCAAAATCTAATTCACATTTAACATCAGGATAACTCTTACTTAATACTCTATAGATAGCGCCCGCTCTCTTCTTCTTTGCCGCCATGCTCTCGCGCATAGTGGTCAAAATAGTCGGAATTGGAACGATTTTCACTAGATAGTAAGGTGGGCTCATGGCTGCCCGCTTAAATGATCAGGTCGATGAAGTAATAGTTCGTAAGACGCCGTTATTTTCCGGCCTTGATGAAGATGCTGCTGCCTCACTTCGCGCCTCAATGAATCTTATAAAGCTTAAGAAGGGCCAGGTTCTATTTCGTGAGGGAGATGATGGAGATCATCTCTATATCGTCTCTAGTGGAAAAGTGAAATTAGGAACTAAAGCAACTGATGGCAGGGAAAATCTCTTAATGATTTTAGGACCAGGAGATATGTTTGGCGAGCTCTCAC
Source organism: Actinobacteria bacterium UBA2236 (assembly GCA_002347935.1). Classification (GTDB taxonomy): domain Bacteria; phylum Actinomycetota; class Actinomycetes; order Nanopelagicales; family Nanopelagicaceae; genus MAG-120802. The sequence continues at coordinate 1,852 of DDYK01000049.1, read as the reverse complement.
TCTTTGACTCTGGTCCAAGAACAGCAAGTGCGATAGCAGTTACTGACTCTAAGGTGTTAGCTCTAGGACAAGAAAAGGTAATACCCTGGGTGAGAGAGCATCCTCAGGTGAGCCTTCAGCTCCTTGCTCGTCTAGCATCACGGCTTCGCAAAACTAATGAGGTAGTTGGAGAT
>DDYK01000049.1:0-1646 GCA_002347935.1 Actinobacteria bacterium UBA2236 | reverse complement strand
AATCATGATCTCACCCAAGAAGAGCTGGCTCAATTAGTTGGAGCATCAAGAGAGACTGTTAATAAATCTCTAGCTGATTTTGTGGCAAGAGGCTGGATCCGCCTTGAGGGTCGCGCAGTAGTTCTTCTTGATTATGAGCGCTTACTAAAGCGTAGTCGTTAGTTAGCTAGCTCTACCGTTAATTCAACTTCAACTGGTGAATTAAGTGGCAGTTCAGCAACTCCAATAGCACTCCTTGCAGCAACCCCAGCATCACCCCAGATATGGGCAAATAACTCTGATGCCCCATTGGCAACCGCTGGGTGGTTTATAAATCCTGGCAAGCCATTTACATAACAGACGATTCTTACAACTTTAACAATTGAATCAACGCTAGCTACTAACTCCACGGCAGCTAGAGCATTTAGAGCGCAAATCCTGGCAAGTTCATATCCCTGCTCAACGCTGATCTCTGCTCCCAATTTTCCGGTAGCGCTCATGGCCCCATCAACTATTGGAAGCTGTCCTGCAGTAAATACTAGGTTTCCAGTACGAACGGCTGGAACATAGGCAGCAAGGGGTTTACTTGCCACCGGAAGTTTGAGGCCCTTCTCAGCTAATTTAGCTCTAACATCAATCACGCTATAGCTCTTTTCATATAGGCAACTAATTGATCTCCGCCGCCAGGTGCTGGAATGACTTGAATTAACTCCCAGCCATCTGAGCCCCAGGTATCAAGAATCTGTTTTGTGGCATGAGTTAGTAGTGGAACAGTGGCATATTCAAATTTCATTTAATTTCCTCCTGATAGCGCAGCTTTTACAAGTGATGAAACTAGGCCGCCATCTGCGCGCCCAGCAATCTTTGGTTGAATTGATTTCATAACTAAGCCCATCTGTTGTGGCCCTGCCGCGCCAGTCTCTGCAATCGCAGCTGCAATTAAATCCTTGATCTCTGCCTCACTTAATTGCGCAGGTAAATACTCAGCAATTATTAAGCCCTCTGCTTTTTCATTTGAAGCGCGATCTTTTGCTCCCGCCTGCTCATAAGCCTCTGCTGCCTCACGTCGCTTCTTTGCCTCTCTTGAAAGGACTGTGATTACCTCACCATCACTTAACTCTCTCGCCTCTTTTCCAGAGACTTCTTCGTTTTTGATAGCAGTTAGAACCATACGGATAGTGCCAGATCTGAGCTCATCTCTGGCGCGCATAGCGGCGGTTAAATCACTCTGTAGTTTTTCTTTTAAGGCCATAGCGGTATCTTCTCACGCCTATGGCCTATCAACTACGGCAGGAATCTCTGCCACTTCTTCCCTCTGGAGCGGGCCAGATTCGCATCCTGCATTTTTCAGATCTTCACTTAACCCCAAGTAGAAAGAGAGAGATTGCNNGGGGTTGAAGTTGCTCTAAATGCGCTAAATGAACTTCTTGATTTGCCAGGTCTCTATGTCTTTGGCTCTAATGATTACTACGGACCTAGATTTAAAAATCCGCTCTCATATCTAAAAAGCGATGATGGCGAGAGAAGAGTTGGTGAAAAGCTTCCTATCGAGCAATTTGATAGCGAGCTAAAAAAACGTGGCTGGATAAACCTTAATAACTCTAGAAGCACTATAGAAATCAATGGGATCTCTATTGATGTTCGAGGCACAGATGATGCCCACCTTG